>JBEIPV010000031.1:0-26694 GCA_040376855.1 Bacteriovorax sp. | reverse complement strand
GATGCTATTTTAAATCCAAAAGGACGAGTTTTTCATAAACCTCAAAGCTCTTTTTCACTAAACCAACCAAGAGTCATCCTGGCAGCTCTTGCGGCCTTATTCGTGATCGTGATGGCCTGGTTTTTTATGAACGAAAGATCGTCGGCCGTTAACTTAAGAGTTAAGGGTGTGATGCCGG
This sequence comes from Bacteriovorax sp., assembly GCA_040376855.1. GTDB lineage: Bacteria > Bdellovibrionota > Bacteriovoracia > Bacteriovoracales > Bacteriovoracaceae > Bacteriovorax. The sequence goes on along the minus strand of JBEIPV010000031.1, from coordinate 26,516 downwards.
TTTACGTTGAAAAGCTTCAGGAGACGGCCGCTCAAAAAACGCCTTCTATTGCTCTGGCCATGGCCTTATCGCTTGATGGAAAAACTCTTTACGCTTCAACTAATAAAGATGGTGAGATATTGGCTATTATAAAACTTCAGTCGCTTCCCAAAAGACTTTTGGGAACTGAAGATGTTGAGATCATGGTTCGTGGGGCGATCAAAGATCGTTTAGGTGTGTTTGGAAGAATGCAGCTGACGAAGGGCTCTCAATTCGTTCCGGGTGAATACAACATTAATTTCTCTGGAAGGAAGCTGCATTTCTTAAACAGAAAGTTTAAGTTTTTAAATCAGTATTCATTTTTTAAGAAATTGAATACGGACTACTCTTACACAACGTCGGCGCTTATTTACTCGGGGACTCCAAGAGAGTTTGAAAAGAAAATTGCTGAGTATAAAGACACGATCGTTAATGAAAAACTAAAACCGTTAACGGATAAGCTTGAACGCCTGCAAACCCTTCAGTCGATTTTAAACAAGACGACAGAAGACTATTTATTGGCGCTTGAAGCTCTTAAGAAACCAAAAGATATTTCTAAGTATGAAGCTCAGTATGTGAAAGAAATTTCGCCTATTGTTCAGTCATTAGTTTTAGCAACTCTTGATATGGCTAAAAAAGTTGAAAACGATGAAAGCAGCACTCAAAATGTTATTGCTAGCTATTCTGTTCAGGTTCAACTGGGAAAGCAGATTGGAGAGTTGGGCGCAGATATGATCACTGAAACCGAAAAAATGAAAAAAATCGGCCCTCCTGAAAAGGCCGCGCTTCGATCAAAATTCGAAAAACGCTATAAGTCAATCAAAGGCCAACTTGACAGTCACATCAGTAGACTTCAGGCCGAAATCCAAAAAGTATCGAACTAAATTCCCAAAAGGTACCTTTTAGATATTTTAGATAGAGCAAAAAACGATATTTTTTCTGTTTAAATTTATATTCTTCAAAATTCTTTTTTTGTTTTCTGTTAGAACTTGCCAATAATAGGTTCTTGGTGGAAATAACCGTCCTTTGTATTTCGATATCACCAACTGGTTTTTTAAAATATGTGCTCCAACTTTTAGATTTATAACTGGATTTTTTAAATCACTGTCTTTGTATACGGAATACTTAACTCCTGAATGTCTCTTGGCGGAAGCAACATCAATCTGCAAAAGACCAATGTTTAAAGTAGAATCCGCTCTATTGTATGTTTCGTTATCATATTCGAAATCTGACTCGGCTTCTGATATAGCACTTAAAAAAATTATCAAAAAAATCTTTTTCTCTATAGAGCTAAGTTGATTATAATTAGTACATCCGAGCAAGTTTAAATCGGATTCATAAATTTCTTGATCAAACACTCTGCTCAAATCAGGTGAAGAAAGTACGTCTGCTAAAGCAAAATTCCAGCTTGTTTTCCAAGATATCTTTTTTGAAGAATTACTAATCTTAAGTGATTCTATCGAATGATAGTCAGATGCACTTAGGTTAGATGTCTCTCCATCATCTTTACCGCACGACAAAATAAACATAGACATAATAACGAATAATAATTTTTTCATGTAATCCTTAAAAACTTAACAAGCTTGTACAGGCTTACGTATATTAGTTAAAACCTTATTGGAAGATATTTATGTTGGTTATTTTTTTAGCCTGTGCGTAGGGAAAAAATTGCCTGCAAATAAAAATAAAAAGGTGCCAGCAGACTTGTGGTAGAGCAGTGTAGCTACCACAAGTCTGCTGGTACCTTTTACCTTTTAGAAGATTGAATAAGCGGGCCTTGCTTCGTAACTTAATTTTTCATCGCAAACGAAATCGCCCCTTTCGTTTTTCTTAACCGTCGATCCAAAGAAAAGTGGATCGTGTTCAAAAATCATCGTTAAATGCTTTTGTTCAATCATTGATAAGAATTCTTTTTTATCTACAGTTGTTACACCTGGAGAAATGTCGTAACCCATGACCCATGGAATGTGCACGTGATTCGAAGTCGGAATCAAGTCTGCCATGTAAATCATCTTCTCATCATAAGCGTGAAGTAAATAAGGCGTGTGCCCCATTGAGCATTTAAACTTAATTCCTGGAAGAACTTCGCCTTCCATCCCGTCAACAAAATGAACTTTATTATTGGCTTCATACCACTTAATCACCGGCATAAAGTATTCAATCTGAAATGACCCCTCATCTCTCACTGTCGGATGTTGAGAATACTCAAAATGCTTTTTATGAAGATGAACAGTGGCATTTTTTAAAACAGGTTCAATTTTTCCATCAACCATTTTGCCAATTCCACCAACGTGATCGAAGTGCAGGTGAGAGATAATTAAATCTGTAATCTCTTCTGGTTTCATTCCAATTTCAGCAAGCGATAATTCAAGTGGAGATTTTTCTCCAACAACACCAAAGCGCGAATCCCATTTTTCACCATGGTAATCGCCGATACCTGTATCGATTAAGATGTTTCTTACACCATCTTTAATAAGGATGAGTCTCAGGGCCAACTCAATTCTGTTTTGTTCATCGGCCGGGTGAACTTTATTCCATAAAGGTTTAGGGATAATCCCAAACATGGCCCCGCCATCAAGCTTAAAGCGCGCAGGTTCAAGGGAGAAATATTGTTTACTTTGCATATCGTTAAGTCCTGTTTTAGAAGGGAAAACCCAAAAATTCTTCCTAAGACTAAAAAAAACTTTTGATTTTGGCATTTTTTTTCTCAAAACGACCGATATTGGAAGCGTTGTTCCTTTAAGGACTTAGACGCGCCGATTATCATCATCGACGTTCACTGTTAAAAAGTCCAAACACACAAAAACTCTTAATGAGGAGAATCTATGAACGTCCATGAGTATCAAGCAAAAGATTTGATGCGCAAATTTGGTATTAAAGTATTAAAAGGTGAAGTCGCAACTTCTGTTGAACAAGCAGTAAAGGGCGCAGAAAAACTTGGTGGAAAAATTTGGGTTGTTAAAGCTCAGATCCACGCAGGTGGTAGAGGAAAAGCTGGCGGTGTTAAACTTGCTAAGTCTCTAGATGAAGTAAAAAAATATGCGAGTGAGATTCTTCACTCAACTCTGGTAACTCACCAAACAGGCCCGGAAGGAAAAAAAGTTAACACACTTCTAATTGAAGAAGGGTGTAACATCGCTAAGGAATTCTACCTTGGGATCGTTCTAGATAGAAACACTTCTAAAGTTACATTCATGGCCTCGAAAGAAGGTGGAGTGGAGATTGAAGAAGTTGCTCACAAAAATCCAGATGCAATCGTAAAAGTTGCTGTAGAGCCAGGTGCTGGATACCAACCATACATTGGAAGAATTCTTTCAAACGCTCTTGGATTAGATGCTGCTCAATCAAAAGAAGCTGACGCTTTCTACAAAGGTTTATACAAACTTTATGTTGAAACTGACTGCTCAATCGCAGAAATCAACCCACTAGTTTTAACTGGTGACAATCAAATGATCGCACTAGATGCGAAATTAAACTTTGATGAAAACGCAATGTTCAGACACCCTGAAGTGGCTGCTTACAGAGATCTAACTGAAGAATCAGCTAAAGAAGTTGAAGCTTCAAAATACGGTCTTTCATACATTGAACTTGATGGAAACATCGGGTGTCTTGTAAACGGTGCTGGTCTTGCTATGGCAACTCTGGATATCGTTCAATTAAACGGTGGAAACGCTGCTAACTTCCTTGACGTAGGTGGGGGAGCAACGAAAGAAGCTGTAGAGCAAGCTTTCAGAATCATCCTTTCTGATCCAAACGTTAAAGCAATTCTTGTAAACATCTTCGGTGGAATCATGAAATGTGACATCATCGCAGAAGGTGTTGTTGCTGCTGCAAAAGCTGTTTCTCTAAACGTTCCACTAGTGGTTCGTCTTGAAGGAACAAACGTAGAGCTTGGAAGAAAAATCTTAAATGAATCTGGATTAGCAATCACTGCTGCAAAAGATTTAGGCGACGCTGCTGTAAAAGTAGTAGCTGCTGCAAAGGGAGCGTAATCAATGGCAATCATGATCGATAACAATACACGTTTAATTACAATCGGTATTACTGGTAAACAAGGAACTTTCCACACTAAACAATCTGAAGCCTACGGGACGAAAGTTGTTGGTGGTGTTACACCTGGAAAAGGTGGAACTGTTCACGAAGGATGGCCGGTATTCAACACTGTTAAAGAAGCAGTGAAGACGACTCAAGCTAACGCTGCGATGGTTTTCGTACCACCTCCGTTCGCTGCTGATGCAATCCTAGAATGTATCGAAGCAAAACTTCCTATCATCATCACAATCACTGAAGGGATTCCTATTTTAGATATGGTTAAAGTAAAAGACGCCCTATCAAGAAACCCAGAAGTAAGACTTGTTGGACCGAACTGCCCAGGTGTAATCACTCCAGGACAATGTAAAATCGGAATTATGCCAGGTCACATTCACCTTCCAGGAAGAATCGGAATTATTTCTCGTTCTGGAACACTTACATACGAAGCCGTAGGACAACTTACAGCTCGTGGAATCGGTCAATCAACTTGCGTTGGGATCGGTGGTGACCCAGTTAACGGAACTAACTTCATTGACGTTCTTGAAATGTTCAATAAAGATCCGGACACTGACGGTGTCATCATGATCGGAGAAATCGGGGGCTCAGCTGAAACTGATGCTGCTAGATGGATCCAAAAAAATATGAAAAAACCAGTTGTAGGATTTATCGCTGGGGCCGCAGCTCCAAAAGGAAAGAGAATGGGACACGCAGGTGCTCTAATCTCTGGAGAAGACGATACTGCTGCAGCGAAGTTTAAAGTTTTAGAAGAGTGTGGTATTACGGTAGCAAGATCGCCGGCAGACCTAGCTTCTAAGCTTGAAGAAGCAATGAAAGCAAAAAACGTAACAATTCGTAACTCGTAATTTTAAGTAGTTTTCTATAAAGGAGAAAAAACAAATGGAAAGAACTTTTTCAATCATTAAGCCAAACGCAGTAGCAGACAACAACATCGGAAACATCGTAGCACGTTTCGAGAAAGAAGGTCTTCGTATTGCAGCTCTTAAACTTACTCACTTATCAAAAGAAAAAGCAGAAGGATTCTATATTGAGCACAAAGAAAGACCTTTCTTTGGTTCACTTGTTGGTTTCATGACTGAAGGACCAGTAGTACTTATGGTTCTTGAAGGTGAAAACGCAGTAGAAAAAAACAGAAAGATCATGGGAGCAACTAACCCAGCTAACGCTGACGAAGGAACTCTAAGAAAGCTATACGCTAAATCAATTGAAGCTAACGCTGTTCACGGATCTGACTCTCAAGCAGCAGCTGATCGCGAGATCAACTACTTCTTCGACAAAAACGAAGTTAAAGCTAGATTCTAATCTCTCAAAATAGAAAGGCCCTCTTATGAGGGCCTTTTTTTTGCCTTTTTAAGCGTCCCGTCTCTAAGAAGGACAAAGATGACAATGTAAAAATTTCCAAATTCTTGAAAAGGAACTTATCCATGTTATTTAAGGAGCAAGTTCACAACAATAAAGGAGTTTTTATGAAAAGAATCGCCATCGCACTTTGTGCAGTTATTTCTATCGCTTCACAAGTTCACGCAGCTCTTCCAACTGAAATTGCAAAACTTCAAGGTCGTCCAGGGACTCTTGTGACAACTATGAACGGAGAAGTTTACGCTCAAGAATCAAATATCCCATGTACTGTTGAAGAAAGTGAATACGGAGAAGGTTCTGTGATTATCTCTGCTGGAACTTACTTCACTCCAACTGCTCACCTTGATGATGCTGAGAGATCAGTGAAAGGGGACTCTGTAGTTTACACGACAACGTCTAATGGAAAGAGACCGGGTGGATCTGTTTGTGGAGACATGGTTCCATTAACTTCATACAAGCAAACTGTTACAGTTACAAAAAATTCAATCTCTTTAAAAGAGAAGTTCTCATGTGCTGTTGTTGATAGAAACGAAATCGTTCAAACTTGTACTGTTAGATAATATACTTAGGGCTTAGTGGGAGTTTTCCTGCTAAGCTCTGTTTTCATGAAAGAAAAAACCAAAGTCGTCGCCTATATCTTCCGCAAAAATAAACAAGAAATTTTAGTATTCTCCCACAGAGACATGCCCGAGGCCGGAATCCAGGTTATTGGTGGAACTGTAGAGCCTTTGGAGGACTTCCCATCTGCCCTTATTAGGGAGATAATGGAAGAATCAGGACTGCAGTTGGAGATGTCAGAACTCCAAAAAATCGGCGAGACTAAATACCTCCGAAGGGACATCCCAGAGGTCAATTTACGACATTATTACGAAATATCACCCCAAAACCTTCCTGATTCATGGGCACACGTTGTGCATTCTAATGGCCTGGACAACGGATTGGTCTTTGACTTTTTCTGGCTGGAGATTGAAGAGGCGAAAGCGGTTTTAACCGGAAATTTCGGCGAGCTCTTACCCTGAAAATCTCTTTAAATTAAGTATGATATGTAAAGATTACACGACTCATTGTGGCGAAAGCCTCGATGCGTTATTATGACTAGTAAGTATTAAATCGGAGGTCTAAATGTTTTCAATTGGCGATTATGCAGTCTGCCCCGGACATGGTGTCGGTCAGATTTGTGACATTGAAGAACGTGAAATGGGCGCTCAGACGAAGACGTTCTATATCATTAAAATTTTAGCTAACGGCATGACTGTTATGGTTCCGACTGATAGTGAGACTGGTATCAGAGGTCTTGTTGGTGAGCCGGATGTTGCTCAAGTTTATACTTTGCTTGAAGATCATGACATCAAAGTTGATAACTCGACTTGGAACCGTAGATACAGAGAGTACTCTGCAAAGATTAAGACGGGTTCAGTTGTGGAAATTGCCGAAGTTCTTCGTCAATTATTCCTTTTAAAAGAGAAGAAGAGCCTAAGTTTTGGTGAGAAGAAGATGTTAGACCAGTGCCGTGAACTACTGGCGCAGGAATTTTCTTTAACGAACCAGATCGATAAAAATGCTATTAACGAAAAAATTAACTCTTATTTCCAATAGCCTCTTGTGTTAGACTATTACAGTCTAACATAGGACCTATTGGGAAAAGTTATGGAAAAAATCACTGTATTTAACAATCTTACTCGTTCAAAAGAAATTCTAAAACCGATCGATTCAAACAATATTAAATTCTACAGTTGTGGACCTACAACTTATAACTTTTTACATGTTGGAAATGCACGTGCTTTAGTTGTCGGAGATTTATTTCACCGTACGATGAAGGCCATGGGTTACAACGTAAAGTTCGTTCGTAACTACACTGACGTTGATGATAAAATTTTAGAGGCAGCACGTGTTCGTGGGATTCACCCGAAAGAGCATGCTGATGAATTCATCCGCGAATGTAATACAGATATGGAGTGCCTGGGAATGCTTCCAGCGTCTGTGACTCCCACTGTAAGTGAAACGATGCCTGAGATCATCGAGATGATTTCTGACCTGATTAAAAATGGCTACGCTTACACTGTTGCTAAAGAAGATGGTGCTTTTGAAGTTCTTTATAATGTTCCTATGTTTAAAGAGTACGGAAAATTATCAAAGGTTCAATTAGAGTCTCTTCAACACGGAGTTCGCGTTGAGGCCGATGCCAATAAAAAACACCCATCGGATTTCGTTTTATGGAAACCTGCTAAAGCAAGTGAAGGCTGGAGCTGGGATTCTCCATGGGGGAAAGGTCGTCCGGGATGGCACATTGAATGTTCGGCGATGGCAAAAAAACACTTAGGTAAAACCATCGATCTTCACCACGGTGGAGTGGATTTATTATTCCCTCACCATGAAAATGAAATTGCTCAGTCTGAAGCAGCTAACGGTTGCCCGTTCTGTAACAATTGGGCCCACAATGAATTTTTAAATTTTGGTTCAGAGAAAATGTCGAAATCGCTTGGCAATGTTGTCACGATCAGAAAATTTACTGAAACTTACTCAGGTGCGATTCTTCGCCACATTTTACTTTCTGTTCACTACCGCTCAAAACTTGAGTGGACTGAAGATTCAATCACAAAAGCGATTGGAGAGATTGAGCGTATTCACGAATTTACGATCCATTTATTTGGTGAGCAAAAAGTTGGTGCCGCAAATCCTGCAGAGCTTGCGAAAGTTCAAAAAGCACTTGTCGATATTAAGCATGAAATGGCCAACGACTTCAACGTACCTGGAGCAATGGGGGTTTTCTTTGGTGTGATCAAAGATTACAACCGTCTTTCTAAAACTGGTGTTGATGCGCTTTATACACACGCGGTTATTGAAATCGTAAACTTTATGAAAGATGCAACGGGATTAGTGCACGATTATCCGGAAGAAATTCTTCGCCAGTTAAATATGGCGAGAAAACATTTATCAGGAACTGATAATGCTGGTGGAGATGCTGAAATCGAGCAGCTTTTAGTTGAAAGAAAAGAAGCGCGTGCGACAAAGAACTGGGCCAAGTCTGACGAAATCAGAGACCGCTTAAATGCTTTAGGTGTGGTCGTGAAAGATAATCCGGATGGAACAGCGACATGGAGCTATAAATAGTGAGCGAACCTAAAAATGTTTTTACTGAAATGGATGGGAAGTTTTCAGGCAATGAAGCTTTTCAAAAAGATGGCAGTGATTACTTTAATCCGATTGAGTTTAGAAAGTTAGTCGAGGCCAGAAGATCAGTTCGAAAGTATACAGACGAAAAAATCCCTGATGAAATCGTCAATGACTGTCTGGACCTGGCCTTATTGGCGCCTAATTCTTCTAACCTTCAGCAATGGGAATTTTATAGAATTAAAAATGCAGATGTTAAGCGCGATGTTGTAACAGCTTGCTTTTCTCAGTCAGCTGCCAAGACTTCAGCTGAATTGATTGTTTGTGTGGCCAGAAGAGACACCTGGAGAAAGCACAGTAAACAAATGCTGGAAGAGTTTGCCAAGCTTCCGGTAGAAACTCCGAAAGTCGCAAAAACTTATTATGGAAAGCTCGTTCCATTTGTTTATACAGTGGGATGGTTTAATATTTTAACTCCCTTTAAATGGCTTTTTAACACTTCTGTCGGGATGTTTAAAGTTGTCCCCAGAGATCCAATCAGTAGTTTTGGTATGAATACCTGGGCCGTTAAATCGACAGCTCTTGCTTGTGAAAATTTAATGCTCGCTTTCCGTGCTCACGGATATGATACTTGCCCGATGGAAGGATTTGATTCGTGGAAAGTAAAAAAAGCGATGGGACTTCCCTGTAAGGCCGAGATCGTGATGATTATCAGTGCAGGAAGACGAGCTGAAGGGGGAGTTTACGGACCAAGGCTTCGTTTCCCGCGCTCTCAATTTGTCAAAACTGTTTAAGGATAAACAATGAAGTATTTATTTTTAATTTTGATTTCTTTTAATGTGATGGCCGCGGATGCAGATTCTAATTTTTATAATCTGTGTAAGACGACACTGCAAAATAATTCTAAAGCACTTCCAGTGTGCGAGACGATTTATCAGAAATTTTTTGTAAAAAATAATAAGTCAGACATTGTGAACATTCAGCCTTCAGATGTGGGGGCCCCGGCCTCTCCGATTGACAGCAAGGTGCAGTTTTTTATTTTTAATGACCCGAATTTTGTTTCGGGAATGGCCTATTGTTACTTCGTTTACAGAAACTGGATTACGCCTAATAGTACTTCACCAGATGCACTGGCCATGAGCGCCTCAGGCTTTTCGATTTTAAATGAAGAGATTGCTCCTTATCAAAAATGGCTTATCTCTTCTTCTGAAGGAAAGAAGTGTAAGGCCACTGTCGAAAAAGAAGCAGAAGTGAGTGTGGCGAATTTAGAAAATGCTCTGAAGGGCAAGGTGGCCTTAATTGGATTAAATCCTTATGCTCTTATCACTTCGCCGGAAGATATTACAAGTGATAGTGTGATGAAAGAGATGACCTTAACACTGAATCACGAAAGGATTCATGCTTTTCAGGTGGCGTGTCCTGAATTTGAAAAATGGTCGATTAAGGAATGGGAAAAACTTCCTTTTGCTACCAAGAATGTCTACATCAAAAAATACCCGAGTTACACATGGAGCATTCCAAAAGTTGCAGGGCGCGAATACATTGCTTTCTTATATGAAAATGCACCAGGCAGTGTTGGTGAACATATTTCGAAATGTAAATTTTAACTATTAACTAATCCAGTTAAGCTTGATGGCCAGAAGTGTAGAGCTTCCGACGATGATCCACAGAAAAATTCCCAGCAGTAAGGGTTTTAATCCTACTTTTTTAATGGAGTTGATGTTGAGATTTAACCCAATGAAAAATAGAGTTAAGACTAAAAGTTTTTTAGAAAAATCAGAGATACTGTGACCAATTGAGTTCAGCTCTGGGATCCATGTCACAAGAGCTGCTACTAAAATAAATCCAAAAATAAACCACGGCATCTTGATTTTACTTTTTGATTTCATAAAAAAAGCAAGAAGTAAGCTTATCGGGATAATCCATAAAGCGCGTGCAAGCTTAACTGTTGTAGCAAGCTCCAGGGCCTCTTTGCCATATTGCATGGCCGCTCCAACGACAGAACTTGTATCGTGGATAGCAAGAGCACTCCATAGTCCAAATTGATGCTGGTCCAGCGAGAAGGCATGTCCGATCGGTGGAAAAATAAAAAGAGCAAGAGCGTTTAAAATAAAAACGACTCCTAAGGAAATCGACATGTCTTCGTTATCGGCCTTTAAGATGGGGCCTGTGGCCGCGATGGCACTTCCGCCACAAATTCCTGTGCCAATTGTAATAAGAGTTGAGAGCGTATAAGGAGTTTTAAGAAGTCTTGTTAGAAGAAATCCTACCATGGCCGTGAAAGCGATCCCGGTTACAGTGTATCCAATTCCTTGAACTCCAACAACACCGACTACTTTAAGATTCATGCCGGCACCAAGGCCCACGACTGAAATTTGCAGTAAAGTTGATGTGTGTTTTTTAGTAAAGTCGGTAAAAGGATTTCCGAGTGTGCTGGCCAGAAGTATTCCGGCCAGTAGTGCTATTGCAGAGGAGCCGTATGGACTCAAACAAAAGAGAGCAAGAATAAAAAAGACCATTTTAGCAGTCTGGTTTTTCATCTAGATGAAGTACTCAGCGGCAATTTGCCTTTCATTATAGGTCGAGGCCATCGTTTGTCCGTAAGCTCCAACATTGTCGATAACAACTAAGTCACCGGCGTTTAATTTTGGAAGTTTTCTCGCTGTACCAAAGCAGTCTGAAGTTTCACATATAGGGCCTACGATATCAGTTTTAATCATTTGTTTTGAAGCCTGAGCTGGCAGGACTTCATGGTAAGCTTCATAAAGAGCAGGTCTGATTAAATCATTCATTCCGGCATCGATAATAGTGAAGTGATTTGAATCAGAAATTTTAGTGCGGACAACGCGTGAAACAAGGACACCCATTTTTCCTACGATAATTCTGCCTGGCTCAAAAACAATACGAGGGCAATGATCGGTTTTTGAATAATAGTGTTTTTCAAAAGCACTTGAAACGGCCTTCATATATGTATCAATTGAAGCAAGTTTTGTTCTTTCTTCTTCAGTGTAATCAATTCCAAGACCACCACCGACATCTAAAAACTCTAGTGGAGTTTCAAGTTTTAAGGCCAGTTTTGAAAGTTCTTCAATCGCCTTAATCGTCGCATTTAATTCCGTTAGCTGACTTCCGATATGGATACTTAATCCAACCAGGTTCGTGTTCGTCCATAGGTGAGTGGCATCCACTGCTTCTAAAATATCTTCTTTTAGAAGTCCAAATTTATGAGTTTTGTTACCAGTTGAAATGTGCTTATGAGTTTTAGCGTTCACTCTCGGGTTAAGCCTGAAAGCGATGCGAGCTCTGGTTTTTAATTTTTTAGCGATTGAATTGATCATGTCTAATTCTTCAATCGACTCTACGTTAAAAGAGTAAATACCTCTTTTGCCACACTTTAAGGCGAAGCGGATTTCTTCTTCAGTTTTAGCAACTCCGGAAAAAACGATTTTTTGCGGGTCGATTCCGGCCTTAAGCGCCTTTTTTAGCTCTCCCACTGAAACGACATCAGCACCACTTCCCATGCTCTTCAATGTCGCTAAGACGTCTTTATTAGAGTTAGCTTTCAGTGCGTAACAAACAAGGGGAGAAACGATTCCATTTTTGGCCGCACTCTTGCTAAAATATTCATAATAATGGCGTAGCGTCTTTTTGCTGTATAAGTAAAAAGGTGTGCGCTTTTTTTCTGCGATAGTATCTAATCGCTTACCATCGAAATAAAGAGTATTATTTTTGTATTGAAGTGGACTTGGTAGTATATTTTTCATAGCAATATTATAGAAGTTAAAACAACAATGAATAAAGAAAATAATAAAGAAAAAAGCTCAATATTTAATCTGGTCATGCCATTTCCGGCCGCGGGTGATCAACCCAAGGCGATTAAGGAATTGGTGGAAGGATTTAAAGCGGGCAAAAAGAAACAAACTCTTTTAGGGGTCACGGGTTCAGGTAAGACCTTTACCATGGCCAACGTCGTTCAGGCCTTAGGTAAAAAAACTTTAGTCCTGGCACACAACAAGACCTTGGCCGCTCAGCTTTACGCTGAATTTAAGGAATTTTTTCCTCACAATGCCGTTGAGTATTTTGTTTCTTATTACGACTACTACCAGCCGGAAGCTTATGTGGCCGGTTCTGACACCTTCATTGAAAAGGATTCGGCCGTTAACGAAGAAATTGAAAAGCTTCGTCACTCGGCCACTAAAAGCTTGATTGAAAGAGATGACGTTATCGTGGTCGCTTCAGTATCTTGCATTTACGGTATCGGTTCTAAAGAAGAGTACGGTGGAATGAAGGCCATGCTTTCTGTCGGGGAAATCTTAGACCGTGATGAATTTTTAAAAACACTAGTGTCTATTCAATACGAAAGAAATGATATCGATTTTTCCCGTGGATGTTTCCGCGTGCGCGGTGATATCGTTGAAGTTTTTCCGGCCAGTGAAGAAAGCAATGTTGTGCGCGTAGAATTTTTTGGCGATGAAGTTGAAAAAATTTCTATGGTCGATCCACTTCGTGGCAAAGTCATCGAGACTCTTCGTGGCGTTTCTATTTTTCCTAAGTCTCACTATGTTGTTAGTGCGGAAAAGTTAAAAGACGCTCTTGGAAATATTAAAGTTGAACTGCGCGAGCGCATTCAGGAATTCCAGACGGCAGAAAAACTTCTGGAGCGCCAAAGAATTGAGCAGAGAACTCTATACGATATAGAAATGATGGAAGAGCTCGGATACTGCTCGGGGATTGAGAACTACTCTCGCCATTTAACGGGGTCTAAGGCAGGAGAGCCACCTCCAACTTTAATTGATTATTTTGACCGCGATTTTTTAATGATTATCGATGAGTCTCATATCTCAGTGTCTCAAGTCGGAGGGATGTACCGAGGGGATAGAGCGAGAAAAGAAAACCTGGTGAATTACGGTTTTCGTTTGCCTTCCGCTCTGGATAACCGCCCGCTTAAGTTTAATGAATTTGAAGAAAGACAAGATATCGTCATGTATGTTTCTGCGACACCTGCGGCCTATGAGTTAGAGCATACTAACGGAGAGTATGTTGAACAGATCATTCGCCCAACGGGATTATTAGATCCGGTTATTGAAGTCAGAAGTGCAGAAACGCAGGTCGATGATCTGTTAAAAGAAGTTCGCGCTACTGTTGCTAAAGGTGATCGTGTGCTTATTACGACACTGACAAAAAAACTGGCAGAAGAGCTTACTAAATTTTATACCTCAAGTGGAATCAAGGTGAAGTATCTTCACTCTGATATTGATACGCTGGAGAGGATGGAGATCATCCGCGATCTTCGTCTTGGTGAGTTTGATGTTTTAGTCGGGATCAACCTTTTAAGAGAGGGTCTGGATATTCCGGAAGTTTCTCTGGTAGGGATTTTAGATGCCGATAAAGAAGGTTTTTTAAGATCTGAGAGATCACTTATTCAAACGATTGGTCGAGCGGCCAGAAACTCTGAAGGGCGGGTTATTCTTTACGCTTATAAAACAACCAAGAGTATGGCGGTTGCCATAAGTGAGACGGCCCGTAGAAGAAAAATTCAGGAAGAGTATAACCTTAAAAATGGCATTACACCTAAGACGATTAAAAAGTCGGTGAGTGGCGGGGTTATTGAAACTCTTCGTGGAAGCAAAGGTGCTAAGGGGCCGAAGAAAAAAGTAACGATGGAGCTCGTGAGTGCGGATGCGATTGATAAACGCATTGAAGAGCTTAAAAAATTAATGAAAGAAGCTTCACGCGATCTGCGCTTTGAAGATGCGGCAAAAATCCGCGATGAAATCAAGCAGGTCACAGACCTTAGAATTTTATTATGATTTTTTCTTTTGAGTGATGAGTTTTGAAGTCAGCTTTGAAATTCTCACTCGACAGTCTACAGAATAGACATGGTCTAAAAGAATCTCCTGTAACTCTTCTCCAAAACCTAGCTGATAAGCAAAGTCATCGGCCTCAATTTGCGCTTGTAGCGTTTCAACTTTATTTTCAGTGTGCTGATGATAGATATGGCCTAATTCATGGGCCAAAATGGCCACACCATGGACGGAGCTTGCCGATCTCAGGATCTGCATCAATTCAGGAAAGACCAGGATCAGGTGATGATTTTTTGTGCTTCCGATAGCGCAACTTAAATGGGCCTGACAAGGGATCAGATAAGTCGGGTGTTTCATGAAAAAATCAATATGCTTGTCTTCTAAAGATTCAATCAGCATCTTCACTCCACGGGCAATCATGCGGTCTTCGAGCATCCAGCGGTGGTTGCCGTCATTCATAAAACTTTTTAAAAAGTTTTCTTTTTTAGTCTTAGGATCGGCAGCTTTTTTGTTTTTGAAGAAGTCTAACATGCAGGACTTATCGGCAAGGGAGACTGAGACTATAAGAAAAACGAAGTAGATGAGGCTTTTACTCCGGTAAACTCTGACTACGCTACATAACTTCTTAAAATTTGATAAAATGAAGGCAAGAGGTTTTATGTTGAAAGCATTATTTGGAATACTATTTTTATTGCAGTTGAATACCAATGCTTTTGCGATTGAATCCCTTGATGGATTTTTAGTCAGTGCTTATGATGATCGTTTTAAAGTGATCTCACCTGAAAAATTCAAGCCGACTATGGAAGTGATTATTGAAAACAAAACACTGGTAAGACTGGTGGGAAAGCTGACAATCAATCGTTCTACGAATGCGAGTTTTTTATCAATTGAGCCGGAAAAATACCAGAAGGCGAATGTTAAATTAAAAAAAGGTGATCTGTTACATTTTGTTCCACTCTCACCGGCATTTCAGGAAGTCGAACTCATCGTAGGAAATAAGAATTATGACATTCCTCCAAAAAAATAATATTAAAAAAACTATCCTGGTTATTTCTGACTTACACCTTGGTGCAGGACTAATCGTTAATAAGAGAAAAAATTTTCTTGAAGATTTTCATTACGATAAAGAGCTCATTGAGTTTATCGAGTACCACGGAAGTATGCACTATCAGGAGCGCGCAGTTGAATTGATTATCAACGGTGATTTTCTAGACCTGCTGGCCGTGCCCTTCGTGCCTTATTTTGATGATGAATTCTGGAGTGAAAAGGCCTCGCTGGATAAACTTAAAATGATCGTCAACGCTCATCCGGGTGTCTTTGAGGCCTTAAGAAACTTTCTGACGTTTCCTAATAACCGCCTGGTTTATATTATCGGCAACCACGATGCGGAGTTAATTTTTGAATCACTTCGTGAGTATATTGTCGATCAGTTTCCCAAAGAAGATCAGCATAAATTTAAAATTCTCTTAAACACCGAAGACGTTTATATCCCCGAAGAAGGCGTGGTTTTAAAGCATGGGCATGAGTATGAACTGGCCCACCATTTTGATCCAGGTACTAACATCGCAACCGACGTTGAAGGTAAAAAATACTTTATTCCTCCATGGGGATCGTATTACGTAACCCGCGTGATTAATAAATTTAAAGAAGGGCGCGATTATATCAATGCCGTAAGACCTATCAACAAGTTCATGATTAACGGAATTATTTATGATTCCCTTTATACAATGCGATTTGCTTTTGCCAACTTCTACTATTTCCTGATGGTTCGTTTTGTTATGATCTTTAAACAAAACAAAAAAATCCTAGAGGTTCTGGATCTGGTAAAAAAAGAAATTCAATTATTCCAGAACTACGAAGCTCTTACAGAAGATTTTGTTACCAAGAATGCAGATGTTCACGCATTGATTGTGGGGCATACTCACGACCCGATTTTCAGGGAGTATGACGATGGTTCAATCTTTATCAACACTGGGACATGGACGAAGATGTACAATCTAGATTTTGGAAAAAATTTTTATGGTGCCCGCTTAACATTTGCTCGTGTCGATGTGAAAGAGAAGCTGGAAGCAGAAGAAGGTGTGGTGGTGGACAGGTATGATCATTTAGACATCAGTCTCAATGAATGGAGAGGTAAAAGTGACCTTCCATTCAAAGAGTTCAGATTTTAGTTTTTATTCACCGGCAGCGTAACAAAGTTCCATGTAAAGAGGTCCATGTGGAGATTCAAAAGGAATCAAGACCACAGTTGTTCCTGATGGATACTTAATCGAGTGGCCTTTTCCTTCGATTAAAGAAGGGATGGCCATGTTAGATGAGTAACCAAGAGTTTTAAGATCTCTCTTTGCGTTCCCCATAATCATGTTAACAATTTCTCCACCAAGGTCATGAATGTCCGGGTGGTAAGTTGTGTAAGTTTCACCCAGCATAGCACTGGCCACTTTAAAATAGGTTTCGTAAGGAAATGCTATTACCAGCATGGCCTTATAAGGAGTTTTCTTTCCTTCTTTTTCCAGGTCTCCTGATAGTCCGATCACAGCAGTGATGTCACCACGAGATTCACTATCAGATTTTATAGTCGGCCTTTGTGCTTCAAGACTGCACATAACCATCGTGCTGAAGATATTTTTACAAGCGTCCACGAAGGGACGAGAGAAGTCGATAAAACTGTTAGATTCGCCGGCCATATATTACTCCAATTAAAGTCCTAAACTTTGCATTAAATCATCAATAGAGGTCTGAGACAATTTCCCGGCCGCAGGATCGATAGCGCATGAGGCGCGGTCAATGTCTTTAAACTTAGCTGAAAGCCAGTTTAAACGTGTAGCAAAAGCTTTGGTGTTCAGCTTCTCCATTGAGCGGTCATTACCTTCTTTTAGGGCCGTTATCATTTTTCGTAACATGTGAAGAGAGTCAAATAAGATGGCAACCACGACTTCAATAAGAGGTATATCTTTGATCTGCGATGATTTGTATCCAATAACTTTTCCCAGCTCACAAAAAGTAGCGATTTCAGTGGCACCAATAGACTTGGCAGCCCCCATAATCCTGTCGATAATCTGTCCGAACTTTTCCAGTTCTTTGGTATTAGAAGGGTTTTCTTCGGCCATCTCGAGCGATTGCTCAAGTTGATCAAAGAGAGCTTCCGCCTCTGCACAAAAATCTAAAATAATCTCCTTCATAGAAGGATCATTCAGCATCGACATATGATCTCTCTACTTATTTAAAAATTTTATCAATTTTTTCTTTTAAAACTGCTGGAGAAAAAGGCTTCACGATGAAATTACTTACACCGGCCTTTACAGCAATAACAACGTTTCCTTGTTCAGCTTCCGCTGTAATCATAAGGAATGGAAGTTTTTCAAGTCCTGGAGTTGCTCTTACTTTTTTAAGTAGATCAAGACCTGACATTTGAGGCATGTTCCAGTCAGAAACGATGAATTCGTATGGAGCACCTTCTTTAATAGCGTTTTCCATCATTGGCCACGCAGTAGCACCATCATCTGCTTCAGCAATATTGGTAAAACCAATTTGTCCCAGCATGTTCTTAATAATCTTTCTCATTGTCGACATGTCATCAACGACAAGAATTTTAATATCCGCTTTTAGTGGCATCTAAGTTACTCCTGAATAAAACTTATGCAGCTTTTTTGCTCTCTATAAGACTGTCTTTTGTTTCAATTTTATCGGTATTTATTAGAGTTATTATAGACTGAAATACCTTTTCTCCAAAATCAAATTCCAGGCCCGGCAAAAATGATTTTGACTTCATCGCCAGGATGATCGATTTCATTGATTGTTTTCCACCGGTAATTTTCCCGCTTGAGTACTCGAACAAGTGGGAGACGGCCCCGACAATCTGTGAAAGGGTTTCGATTTGGTCTCCGTATTTCATGGATGGGTATCCATTTCCAGTCACTCTTTCATGGTGATCGAGAATGATCTTTTTACAGCGCTCACTGAGATTTATTTGGCTCTTCTTGAGAAGATGGTGTCCTAAAATAGTATGCTTTTGAAAAAGGATACGTTCCTTTTCAGGCAGACTCATATAAGGAGTCCTGGCAATCGTTAATGGAGTCTGGGTTAACCCAAGGTGAGCAAAATAAGCTCCGCAGATAATGTCTGCTAAGGCGTCCTGATCAACGATGTTACAATTTTTTGCCAGCAGGTAGGAAACGGCCACAATGCGGTTCGTGTAATTATCTTTTTCGAGGTGTGTTTTGGCCAGATGAAGAGCGAGAGAAACAGTCGGGGACATGGTCACACTGAATGTGAGAATCTCCACTCGGGCATTTTCAATAATCGCTTCAAAGTTATCCGTCTGGCAGGCAAGTTCAAACTCTGTTTGCAGAGAAAAGGCACCGCGCTTTTCTTCATACATCTCTTTAAGCTTCATATTCATAATGCGCTCTTTTTCCAGAGGGTGAAGCTCGCGCTCTTTTAATGAAGGTATTTCTGAAGCATCAGTTTCCTGTGCTACCAAGAATGTTTTTCTTTGATTCTTTAAGATCGCAAGCTTTCCACCGCGCTCTAAGATATAGTCTAGGAAATCATTATGCTCTTTTGTTAAAGGACGGTTTCCATTTAAAAACATAGAGTATTTTTTATGAGCAGGATTGAATATATAGAGTTGAAAAGGGAAAGTTTTCTTCTCTTTTAAGTGCTCTTTATCAATGATGAAAAAATCATATTCTGTTTTCATGAATTAACCTGCCTTCTTTTTGCCAAACAGGCCGCCAAAAAAGCTTAGGACGTTTTTCTTTTCTGTTTCTTCTTTTATAGGCGAGACTTCTTTTGTCAGCTCTTTTTCTTTCACCGGCGCAACCTGATAGCGTTGGATAGTGTCTAAGAAGAGAGTGCGGGCCATTTCAAGCACAGTCAGAAGCCCGTTGGCCGTTTTTGGATTAAGCCCTTCTGGGAATATCACCACGGCAAGTCCCATGCGATCAAGCCCGTCAAAATAAGGAAAGATCAGCTCGACATTTTTATTTGTTAATTCCTGCTCTGCCCATGTAGGAAGCTCTACATCTTCCCAAACTTCATTATTGTTTACAATTTCCGGGCATCGCCAGGTCGTCATTGACTTTGATTGATAATGTTCAAAAAGGGCAGTGTCCTTTTTAAATTCACTCCACCAGTCTTTTTTCTCAGGTGTGATTTTGTTGGCATTTAATTCAACAAATGAATTAAAAACCTCAGTGAATTTTTTATCGCTCAATTTATAGCTGTAGAAAACCGGGTAACAATGGTAGTTGTCCACCAGCTCATCCGTTATCATTGCAAAAATTTGTTTTGCTTTAGTTTCTTTATTGTAGATTGAATTTACAATCGCAATAGAGAAGTCCAGGCTCTTGGGATCAATCTCTACGACTTTAAATGAGCCATCGTCATCGTTATTTCTTAAACTGGTGTCACCCTTCGTTGAAAAGGCACCTGAGTCGACACTCATCCCTCCGCCAGAAGACATCATGTCGAATTCTTCTTTAAGTTTACGGTAATCAATAGTTGTTTCGCCAAGGTCTTTATTGTCAGCGGCTACCGTCGACATGCCAGATCTTTTTTGGCCAGGTAACAGCTCTAGTGTGGCCTTTTTATCAGTAAGGTTATCCCAGCTGTGATCCTGCTTTTTAGAGTCACCACTGCGATAGAAGGTATCGATCTTATCAACTTGACCGTCGTGAGTCTGGTTGCCATCTTTTGTAGGTTTAATTCCTGAGGCTTCACGTGAGCGCAGGTTTAGGTCTTCGTCTTCTTCTTTGGCCGCAGCGGCCTTGGCAGCTTTTTCGGCCTTTAGCTTTTCTAAGAAGGCCTGTTTTTGGCGTTCGCGATCAGTCGGTTCAGCGGAAGGGGTGAGGTCTTGGTTTTTATCCCCTTCAAGCAGATCAAGATTTTGTTGAGGTTTTTTTAAATCAATTTCATCTTCATCAGCTTTTTTAGCTTCAGCTTTTTCTCTTTCCTTTTTCGCGGCTTCCAGATTTAATGAATCAGTATCCTGATCATCACTATCTTCTTTTTCAGCAGTCTTTTTATTTTTACTATATAGAGTAAGCCCATCATCTTCATCTTCTAAAGCATTTGCAGAACCATCAGAAGATCCATTCATTCTTGTACGGATTTTATCGACAGTCCCGGAGTCACCAATCATGTTGCCTTCGATTTTATCAACCTCGCCATCATGAACATTGTCTTCAAGTCCATCATCTTCGTCATGCTTGCGATTTTTTTTATCACCAGCTAATAAGTCCAGGTCAAAGTCCTTATCGCGTTCTTCTTCCTCGACTTCAGAGTTGTCGTATTGGGCCTCTTGATTACTTTCAGGTTCTTCTTCAAGGGCCATATCTTTAGATATTTTTCCTTTTAGGTAACCACCAAGGTCTTCAACTTCTTTGTCTTTCGTTTTTGGACCTTCTTCAACAGCATCCTGCTCACGACGACGAGTCATACTCAGCTCAAGATCAGAATCTATATCGTCAAAGCTCTTTTTATTTTTCTTAGAACCGGCCACAAGGTCCAGCTCGGTAGATGATTTTTTTTCTTCATCTTCTAGCTGCCCAGTTGCTTGATCCAGCTTTTTTTGTTTCATGCTGCCTTCGTCAATAACGTCAGCATATGAACTTTTTTTAGCAGCAGGAGAGTCTTGATCTACCAGTTCAACTTTTTTTAATTTTCCAAAGTCGTCTTCAGTGGCTTCCAGTATCGTATCAAGTTTTTTATTCTTACCACGGTAGTACATGTCAATACTGTTAAGTTCAGACTCAGCAGTCATATTTTCTTCTTCAGTATTTTCTACGTCAGCATGTTTTTTTCTATCAGACTTCCAGTTAGTGTCGATGATCTCTTCTTGAGGTTTGATTTTTCCCTTAAGCGGGTTGGAGTAGTCAATTGATTCACCAGAATCATCGTTTCTTTTTTTCTTGACCATATCCATGTCGATAACATTTTCTTCTGCTGAAATTTTTTCTTTAACTTCACGGTCAGTTGCTTCTTCGTTTTGTACTTTACCATTCTCCAGAGACTTTACTAATTTCTCAGCATCTTCTTGTGGCTTGGCCGTTTTAATTGAACGTAGAAGCAATTTTACTTTGTAGAGAAATGTTTTAGGAGGCGAGCTCTCTAAAATACTTTCTGTAAGACCAATTTTTGTAAATTTTATGAGTGTCTTCGCTGGAATTTCTTTTGGCGTAAAAAGAATCGTCTTGCAATGGCTCTTTGCCAGCATTGCTTTATTATCCTGAAGGAAAGTTGCACATTTTTTTGCGTTTGATGCCAGGATTAAACACTGGCCAGTCGTTGCAATGAACTGTGACAGTTCTTTCAGATCGTCAATCATTGAGATTTCGACGTTCTCATCCACAGAGATCCCCTCAAGAACTTCATTGAGCTTCTTGAGAGCTTCTGACATAGGGGGAATAATAATAAGCTGCTTCTTGTTTTCCATTACCCATCTTTTCGTCTTATATGCACAAATAATAAGTAAATATTGGCCAAATTTTGCATATAAAGTAGAAAGGTACCTGAGCGATTTAATCCAGTGAAAATATGTGAATAATTCGAAAAAAAAATTAAAGGTTTGGTACACGCCGACGATAGGTGAGTCAATCAAAGGCTGAGTCACGGTGACGAAGCTTGAATACCAAATTCAGTTGAACAGTATGTTCGTTGATGGTCAGCTCAAAAGGCGCATCAAAACCAAGGAGGGAAAACCGAAACTACACGGAGGATCTCATGGGTTTACGTATTAACACGAACGTTACTTCTCTAGCAGCACAAAGAACTCTTAGTGCAAACAACACAGAACAGGCCTCGACTCTAGGTAAATTATCTTCAGGGACAAGAATTGTTAAGTCTGCTGACGATGCTGCTGGTCTGGCAATCTCAGAAAAATTAAAAGCACAAATCAGAGGTGTAAATCAGGCGGAAAGAAACGCTAATGATGGTATCTCGATGATCCAAACTGCAGAAGGTGGTTTGAATGAAACTTCAAACATTCTAGTTCGTTTACGTGAACTAGCTGTTCAATCTTCTTCTGATACAGTAGGTGATACAGAAAGAAAATATACTGACCTTGAATACCAAAACTTAAAGCAAGAGATGGAAAGAATTTCTCAAGTTACTGAGTTTAACGGTAAGAAACTTCTTAACGGTTCAGGTGACAAGTTTGATTTCCAAGTTGGTATTAACAACGACGATTTCCAAGATAGAATTAAATACGACGCTGCAAAGCAAAATGCAAGTCTAGACGCTCTTGGAGTAGCTGAATTATCTGTTGGAACGAAAGAAGGTTCACAATCTTCTCTAGCTAAAATCGATATGGCGATCCAAAACATCTCAGGACAAAGAGCAGAACTTGGTGCGGTTCAAAACCGTCTAACTTCTACAATTAACAACCTTCAGACATCGTCTGAGAACTTATCAGCTGCTAACTCTCGTATCAGAGATACAGATTTCGCTGCTGAATCAGCTAAGAACACTAAGATGAACATCTTAACTCAAGCTGGTACTTCGGTTCTTTCTCAAGCGAACTCTCAAGGACAAGCAGCTCTAAAACTGATCGGTTAATTTTAAGCTTAAAACGCTTACTGACTATAGGGGGCTCGCCAGAATGGCGGGCCCTTTTTTATTATAAAGACCTGTAAAAATTACACCATTCAAACCTATTTTTTTTGATTTCATTATAATAACCGGAAATAAAGGTGGTTTATATGAAAGCTCTTATTCTAATTCTATTGGTATTAAGTGTCTCTGCTTGTGGAAAAAAAGGCGTAGTTATGGAGCCTTCTTCTATGGGAATTGTGGATTCGCTAACTGGTAAAAAAGATTTCGACATCACAAAAGTGGTCAATGAGCAGGTTTGTATTGATGACCTTTTAAAAAGTGAGATGGGTGAAAAAGAATATATTAAAAAAGTCGTCACTGATACTGATGTGAGTTACTGTAATGGCCTAAGAGTTCGTTTGAAAGTTTTCAAAATGAATGGTGGGAAACTTCGCGTTTACGGATTTGCTGAAAGTTCATCTGGAAAAAGTAGTTGCTTAAGAGATGGAAGTGATTTCAATAAAGTTTTCTTACTTGGTTACGAAGGAACGCTTAATGGTGATGGTATTAAGATCTCACTCGGAGGGCATTTGTATACGGCCGAGAAAAAACTTATTAAGAGTGACCGCCGTAAAACGAAATACGTTGATTTCGACGTTGCAAGTTTCGAAGGTGAGATGGGATTTTTCGAAAATAATGATTTAAAATGCTGGGCGATTCACTAGAATTTTATAGTTCTAGTGAAGCACCAGGCTTAATTGTTTTAAAATTATGAATTTTTAGTTTATCAAGGGCCATCGAAAGATCTTTTTCAGGCGTATCAATGGCCTCATCTGTCAGTTGAAATGTTCCAAAGTGCATTCCTAAACTCAGTTTTGATTCCAGATCGATGTGAGCGAGAACAGCTTCTTCCGGATTCATGTGCATTCCCTTCATAAACCATCTTGGCTCATAAGCTCCTATCGGAAGCATGGATAGAGTCGGAGTGCCTAAGCGCTTACGAATTTCTGCAAAGTGTGGCCCGTATCCTGAGTCACCACCAAAATAAATTTTTTCTTTCTTAGAGTCGATCATAAAACTGCCCCACAAGGCCTCTCTTTTGTCATTTAAAGTTCGGGCAGACCAGTGTTTTGCTGGCGCAAGAGTGACTTTAAGTTCGGGAGTCAGATCGAAGACATCCCACCAGTCTAATTCGATAATGTTTTTTGCGCCAAATGATTTCATTTTTTCTATGTTGGCCAGAGGGACAACAAACTTGGGAGAGAATTTATCTTCCAGCATTTTAATGGTCTGACTATCCATGTGGTCGTAGTGATTATGGGAAATTAAAACCAGGTCAATTTTTGGCAGTTTATCAAACTCAATTCCCGGAGGATGAACTCTCGAAGGACCTGCAAAACTAAACGGACTGGCCCTTTTGCTCCAGACAGGATCAGTTAAGATATTGAGGCCATCTACTTGTATTAAAAAACTAGCATGGTTAACAAAAGTCACAATGAGTTTTTCACTCGAGGTAACAGGTGTTGCTTGGGAATAGGGAGGATCAATTTTTGTTGGCCACTTTTCCGGAGAGCTGGTGAGTTTCCATTTTAGTACAGTGAAGAAACTCTTGGGCCCTTCATCGTCACCTGGGTTAAAAAAGATTTTTCCATTGTAGTGATCAGATAGTTTGTACTCTGTGCTTGAGCTGCATGACATCGAGTGAAGTCCTAATAAAATAAGCAAAAGGAATTTCATTGATTAAAAAACCTTGGCAAGAATCGCTGCTTCTCTTGCCATCATTCGGTCCATGTATCTTTGAATAGGTGGATTGTTAGTCACCAGATAATCCTGGGCCCCCGGGATAACGGCTGCAAGCATGATATCTGCGGCCGAAAAACCAGTTGATAGAATGTAATCTTGTTTTTCGAGAACCGGGTTTAGAGCTAGTTTTAAGATCTCTGACTGCTCTTTTACAAATTGATGAGTAACTTTAGTTTCTTCCGGAGTGTTAACATGAGTGAACATTCTGGCGATCACACACTCCAGTGTTCCCACTGAAAAAACCATCCATTTTGTGTATTCAGCTCTAAGGTTAACATCTTCCATTTTGGGAGCAAGTTTTCCGTAGCTGTAACGATCGGCCAGGTACATACAAACGGCCGCTGATTCACTCATAACCAGATCGCCATCTACAATCGTAGGTGTGCGTCCCATGGGATTTAATTTTCTATATTCAGGAGTGTTCATATCTCCTGCTGATTTTTTCAGGAAGTGATTCGTGTAGGGGACTTTCATTTCTTCTAAAAGCCATCTGACACGATCGCTTCTGTCTTGCCAGCCTTGAGCGTATAAATCGATTGGTTTTGTCATAAAAAATCCTTTTAGTTTTTACAGATTGCTGCTGAGTTTTTTCCGTATTGGTTGAAGTTTGTGGAGACCATTCCTCCGACAAACTCTTGTCCTCTTAAATGAGGGTAGGAGAAATCATCCGAGAAAGTTAGAGTGAAACCCCGGTTCACGTTAGTTTCATCCTTAAAAAGAATAGTGCCAATTTTAGGGATCACAATACGATCATCCAGTTGGTAGCTTGTTTGATTCCATTGATCCGCCAGCGGCCCAAAAGAGCAAAGTTCCTGACCACTAGGTGTGACTTGGCATCCAAGTAGTGCCTGGACAGTTGTTCTCATTGAAAGAGAGTTGTCCTGATTGAAAAAGAGAATCACTCTTAAATAAAGATCATAATTTTCATGTTTTTGATTAAGAGGGATTTTGTAAAATCTCATCGCTGAAAAAGCGAGGTTATTGGTTTCGCAACTCCCAAGCTCTTGTGTGACGACAATCTCTTTTAACCCGGCCGCGTGAGCGACCGGTAAAAGAATCATTAAACAGAATAAGATTGATTTAAAAAATTGCATCAAGCCAAACCTTTTTTTCGCGCTCATTACAGTCTGATTCCCAAACGTGACGAACTTCCAGGTAGCTCATAATCCCTTCAGAACCCATCTCTCTACCAAGGCCAGATTCTTTGAATCCACCAAATGGCATTCCAGGGTTTAGAAGGTGATACTCGTTGATCCACACTGTTCCAGCTTCAAGTTGGCTAGCAACTTTATGAGCAGTATCAGCGTCTTTTGACCAAACAGCTCCAGCTAATCCGTATTTAGAATTGTTAGCAAGAGACACGGCTTCTTCAATGGTTTTAAACTTTGTAATTCCCACGACTGGTCCAAAAATTTCTTCCTGGAAAATAGTGTGTTTTGGAGTGATTTCAAAAGCCGTTGGCTCAATGAAGAATCCTTTGGCGAATTCACCTTCAGTGATTCTATTTCCACCAGCAAGAAGTTTTCCTTCTTCTGCTTTTGTTTTTTCAATGAATCCTAAAATAGTATTCATTTGCTTTTCACTAACAACTGGCCCGTAACCAGCGGCCGCATCACTTGTAGGCGCTACTTTTACATCTTTAATTCTCTTTAAGAATTGCTCCATGAAAGCAGGATAGATCTCTTCTTGAACCAGAAGTCTTGTTCCAGAGTCACAAGCTTGTCCTGAGTGGTATAAAAATGCGTATAGAGCACCGTCAACTGCGATTGAAAGATCAGCATCGTTTAAAACGATGTTAGCTGACTTTCCACCCAGCTCCATTGTCGCCGTCGTAAT
>JBEIPV010000189.1:0-3801 GCA_040376855.1 Bacteriovorax sp. | reverse complement strand
TGTTGGCCAAAAAGAAATTGAATTAGAAGTTATGGTCGACTGTGAACGTAACGGTGTCATCATCTGCTCGATTGAAAACGTCGATCCATGCGGTGTTCACACGGGAGATTCAATTACAGTAGCTCCTGCCATGACGATCAGTGATCGTTGTATGCAACAGCTTCGTACGATGACTTTAACGATTGCAAAACATATGGGTGTTGTTGCTGGTGGGGCCAACGTTCAGTTCGCCATCAATCCAGATAATGAAGATGACATCACAGTTATTGAAATGAACCCGCGAGTTTCAAGATCATCGGCCCTTGCTTCAAAAGCAACCGGCTACCCGATCGCGAAAATTTCAGCTTTACTGTCTATCGGATACACCCTTTCTGAAATCTTAAACGATATTACGAAAGCTTCTCCCGTAGCATTCGAGCCGACACTGGATTACGTTGCTCTAAAAATTCCAATCTTCCCTTTCAATAAATTCCCAAGCTCTTCTCAGACTCTTGGCCCTCAAATGAGATCTGTAGGAGAAGTTTTAGCTCTTGGTGGAAGTTTCAATGAAGCTTTCCTAAAAGCTCTACGCGCTCTTGAAATGGGATTAGAAGTTCCATCACTGTCTCAATTAAAAAATGCACCGGTTGAGTTAAACCGCGAGTACTTAGTAAAGAGATTAAGCACGGCCAATGAACTCTCACTTCTGACAGTTCTCGAGGCCCTTCGTTTTGGAATGACAAAAGAAGAAATCTTCGACATCACAAAAATCACTCACTGGTTTATCGACCAGATGATTTTACTGGTTGAAGCTGAAAAGAAACTAAAACACGAAGTCTCAACATCTCATGCTCATAAAGAAATGAATATGGAGCGCGAAGAGTTTGTTGATCTTAAAAAATTAGGTTTCTCTGATAAGCACTTAGCTTTCATGATGAACAGGTCTCAAAAAGAAATACTTGAGTACCGTTTTAAACACAACATCTTCCCAGTTTATAAGGCCGTTGATACATGTTCGGGAGAATTCCCAGCAGAAACGCCTTACTTCTATTCAACTTACGCTGAAGAAAACGAAGCTGAATCCCTTGCACTAAAAGGGAAATCAGTAGCGATCTTAGGATCTGGCCCAAATAGAATTGGTCAAGGGATCGAGTTCGACTACTCATGTGTAAAGTCTTGCGAAAGACTAAAAGAAAAAGGCATTCAGTCCATCATGATCAATTCAAACCCTGAGACGGTTTCAACTGACTATGACAGCTCGAACAGGCTTTATCTATCCCCACTATACTCTGAAGATTTATTCGATATCTTAATTAACGAAAAACCTTTTGGTGTGATCGCCTCTTTCTCAGGACAAACTGGGATTCAACTTCGAGAGCATTTAGAGAGAAGTTTCCGTCAGGACTTCTTTAAGATTAATTTTCTAGGCCCTACATGGAATGTTTTAGAATTAACTGAAGACAGAAAACTCTTCAGCGAAATCACAAAAAAGACAAAACTATCTCAAACTCAGGCCAGAGAAGTTTCTGGTCACAAAGAACTCGTGAATGCCATGGTTGATATCGGCTTTCCGGTTATCATCCGCCCAAGTTATGTTATCGGTGGTGAGTCGATGTACATTTTCTACGGTCACGATGACTTAAACCAACTTCCACAAACGCTTAAAGATCAGCTGCAAAATTCAAATACAGTCTTTCAAGTTGAAAACTATCTTGAAAATGCTATTGAATACGATGTGGATTTAGTCAGAGATAACTTTGGAAACTTCTGCTTCACTGTGTGCGAGCACATCGAATTTGCCGGAGTTCACTCTGGTGACTCTGGAATGATCACTCCACCGGTTGTTTTAACTCAGAAAAACTATGATGAGTTAAAATCGATTTCATTTGCGCTAGCAAACGAGTTAAATATCATAGGACCTATCAACTTCCAGTACGCCATTAAAGATGGAAAAATTTATTGTATCGAGGCCAATCCAAGAGGATCAAGAACACTTCCATTCTTGAGTAAGGCCTATAACATCTCTCTTCCAAAGATCGCAACAGATGCGATGCTGGGAGATAAGATTGAAGCCTTGGAGCAACCAATCTCTGGTTACTTCTCGGTAAAACAATCGACATTCCCATTCGACAGATTTGTTCAGGACAATATTTTACTTGGGCCCAAAATGAGATCGACTGGTGAGACGATGGGAATTGACCGCGATAAAGAAGCGGCCATTTTAAAATCTTACCAAGGGAACTATCCAAACATTGCCAAGAAAGGAACAATTCTTTTAAGTCTTGCAGATCAAACAAAAGAGACGATTCTTCCTTACTTAAAGTCCCTGCATAGAATTGGATTTAAGTTTATCGCGACTCGCGGAACTTGTGAGTACATCAAGAAACAAGGGATTCCTTGTGACCTGGTTAACAAGCTTGATGAAGAAGGCTTAACGATTCTTGAAGCACTTAAAGATGAAAACATGAAAATGGTTTTCAATACTCCACAAAACCAAGGTAAGTCGCAAAACGAAGGTGAGCATATTAGAAACTCAGCTATCCAGTACGCGATTCCATGCTTCACTCGCCCTGAAAATATCAAGGCCGTGATTGAAGCATTAATTGGAACAAATGATATTGAAATAGAGCCCCTAGCATTACAGGAAATGAAACACTAATGAGTTTAGATAGAATTATTGTGGCCCTTGATCAAATGTCTCTTGAAGAGATTGATGTCTTTCTTAGTCTTAAAGACAACACTCTCCCATTTGTAAAAATTGGATTGGAGCTGTTTGTAAAACACGGGCCGGAATTAGTTCATCGTATTCATAATGATTATAAGAAAAATATTTTTCTGGATTTAAAACTTCATGATATTCCGGTGACGGTTGCGAAGGCGATTTCTTCTTTAAAAGGATTGCCGATCGACTTTTTAACGGTTCACTTAAGTGGTGGTGAAGCGATGTTGAAAGCTGCTGTTACTGAAGCAAGAGTGAGTATTCCTGGATGTAAACTTTTAGGAGTGAGTTTTTTAACAAGCCTTGAGGCCAATGACTTGGAAGACTTGTTTGGAATTGAAGATACTGATGAAGCGTTTTTGAGATTGTTTAAAGTGGCCTCGGTTTCTGGGATTGATGGAGTTGTTTCATCGCCTTTAGAAGTATCGTTGTTAAAGAAACATTACCCGAATTTGCTTTCTGTGACGCCTGGGATTCGTTTTCAGGATGAGATTGAATCGAATGTGGTTCAGGATCAAAAACGAGTGATGAACCCGAAAGAAGCTTTTGAAGAAGGCTCAGATTATCTCGTCATGGGAAGATCGCTTACGAGAACAAATCGCTTCGCCGAAAGAATTGAATCTTTAAAAAAATAACCTCATTTTTTATTCTTAACCATTGAAAAACCAAAATGTTAAGGCCGTCGAAACTTTTGACACCCCTGAGTAAGTAATTCATTA
Source organism: Bacteriovorax sp. (assembly GCA_040376855.1). Classification (GTDB taxonomy): domain Bacteria; phylum Bdellovibrionota; class Bacteriovoracia; order Bacteriovoracales; family Bacteriovoracaceae; genus Bacteriovorax. The sequence continues at coordinate 384 of JBEIPV010000189.1, read as the reverse complement.
AAGCACTGTAAAAATCATTACAGTGCTAAAATCTATAAAAACCCGGAGGAGCTATGATTAAAATCACATTGATACTGATGAGCTTATCTTTATCTCAAATTTTAGTAGCTTCAGAAGAAGATTTGGCAACAAAAATTACAAAGGCCGTTTCTAAATCACAAGGAAAATGCAGAATTGCTTCTATTGAAACAGAATCCATATCAATCCTATGTGCTAAATCGAAAGATTATAGTTCATTTAAAATTTCTGTAGACGATAATCTCATTTCTGGCACAGGAATGACTTGGTCACAGGATGCCGAGGAAGTTGAATGTAGTGTAAATGGACAAATAAAAGCAGACGACAAAATCAAGCTTTCTATTCGCTGTAGATAATTCACTTACC
>JBEIPV010000028.1:0-29183 GCA_040376855.1 Bacteriovorax sp. | reverse complement strand
GTATGAACGCAAACGACAGAGAGAACATTGAAACTGTAGGTTCTGGAGACATCATCGCTCTTATCGGTATCGACTGTGCTTCAGGGGATACATTCGTAGCAGAAGACGGTCCAACACATTTATCATGTGAAGGTATGCACGTTCCTGCAGCGGTTATCGAGCTTTCGATCTCTGTTAAAGATAAAGACCAACAGACAAGACTTTCAAAAGGTCTTTCTCGCTTCATGAAAGAAGACCCGACTTTCCACGTTTACACAGATGAAGAATCTGCTGAAACACGTATCGCAGGTATGGGAGAGCTTCACCTTGAGATTTACGTAGAAAGATTAAAGCGTGAATACAACTGTGACGTTCAAGTAGGTGCGCCTCAGGTTAACTACCGTGAGACAATCCGTCAGGAAGCGAAGTTCGATTACCTACATAAGAAGCAAACGGGTGGATCTGGTCAATTCGGTCACGTTATCGGGATGATTAAGCCACTTGCTGAAGAGAAGAAAACGAACGAGGAAGAAGTATTCCAGTTCCACAATGAAATCAAAGGGGGATCTATCCCGAATGAATTCATTGCTTCATGTGAAAAAGGTTTCAACGACGTTATGGATAAAGGACCTCTAGCAGCGTTCCCTCTAATCAACGTTGAAGTTTACCTTCAAGACGGTCGTTACCACGACGTAGACTCGAGTGACTTGGCGTTCAGAATTGCTTCTCGTATGGCCATGAGACAAGCGGTTAAGGCTGCTTCTCCGGTAATCCTTGAGCCGATCATGAAAGTTGAAGTTGAGACACCAGATGAGTACCAAGGGGGGGTTATTGGTGACCTTTCTTCTCGTCGCGGGATCATCCAAGCTTCTGAATCAAACGAAACAGGTGACGTTATCATCAACGCTCTTGTTCCACTTTCAGAAATGTTCGGTTACTCGACAGTTCTTCGTTCAATGTCTGCTGGTAAAGCTTCGTACACTATGGAATTCGCAAAATACGCTGATTGTCCAAGCAACATTGGTGAGAAAGTTATGGCAGAAAGAAAAGAGAAACTTGCAGCTCAAGCTGAGTAGGTCGATTAGAAGCTCCAGTGGAGCTTCTAAACATGTAATGGAATTCGAAAACACAGAAATGTTTTTTCAAGAGTTCGACCTACATGTTTTTTCTTCTAAGAATTATCTTAATAAGAGGGCTCCTTCGGGGGCCCTTTTTTTTTACATCGACAAACTTTTACACACTTGCTTTCCTTTTCTGCCAATATTAGGTAAACCTAATACATTATGATTGAAACATCTCAACTACAGACATTAGTGGCCGTCACACGTGCGAAAAGTTTCTCTAAAGCAGCAGAAGTGCTTGGAGTTACTCAATCGGCGATCAGCCAAAGTATTAAAAACCTTGAATCAAAGCTTGAGATTAAGATCTTTAAGCGTTCAGGGAAAATGGTCGTTTTAACGGCCGAGGGTGAAAAGCTCTACGCGCTTGGAACTCAATTTTTACAAAAAATGGAAGACACTCTGACTGAAATTCAGGGCGACAGAGATACGATGCAAGGAAAGGTGACCATTGGGACCCTGACTGGAATCGGGAAGACGTGGCTGGCAAAAGAAATCGTCTGGCACGCAAAAGAAAACCCAGATCTAAAATTATCAGTGCGCATGGGGCATCAGGAAGATCTTCTGACGGACTTTGATGCCAATAAATTAGATATCCTTATTTTGCCGGAAGACGATATTCCTCTTCATGGTGAAAAAGAATTTTTCCTTGAAGAAAAATCGACTCTGGTATTTCCAAAAGAGATGCAGGAAAAGTTCTTCAATAAAAAACTGACTCTGGAAATGTTGGAATCGATTCCGACTGTTTTGTTCGAGCAAGATGATGTTCTATTTTTAAAGTGGTGTAGATCAAAATTTAAAACCCACCCGAAGAAATTGAATGTTCGCTTCACTGTAAACTCTCACGGGCACATGTTACAGGCCGTAAATGAAGGTCTAGGGATTGCGGTTGTACCCAATCACGTATTAAACCGTTCATACTTTAAAGACAAAATTATGACACTTGGAGATGAGTTCGAAGTACCAAGTGGAAAACTTTTTATCGTTTACCATAAAGAATCAGAAAATTTAGTCAGAATTAAAAATACTATTGATAGACTTCTCTCACATCGTGATACATTTAAGATATGACGATTGCCTCCCTATTTCCTTCTGAGCTTAAAGATCTTCTGCGTGAGATTGAAGGGCTCGGTTTTTCTCTTTGCCTGGTGGGAGGGGCGACTCGCGATTTTAAAATGAAAAACACTCTGAGCACTGACCTGGATTTTGAGATCAGGAATCAGGATGCCAGTGTGCTGCGCACTTTTTTTAAGCATAAAAAAATCAATTATACAGAACTGCCTTATCAGATCACCCGAGTGGATTTTCAGGGTTTTGATCTGGAGTTTTCAACTCCAAGAATTGAGCGCCATATTGCAGGTAATACCACTCATCACCATTTTGAAGCAGAACTTGGTCCAACACTTTCCTATAAAGAAGCTTTTAAGCGCCGTGATTTTACTTTAAATGCAATTGGTATTGAGCTTGATATAACGAACGGTAAAGAAGTGCTTGTTGATCCTTATGAAGGTGTTAAAGATCTGGGCAATGGTGTTCTTCGTGAAGTCAGCGGTGATTTCTTTTTAGATTCAGTTCGTTTTTTAAGACTGATTCGTTTTTCAATTAAGTATAATTTAAAAATAAGTGATTCAATTACGGCCCGCTTAGGTGAGTTTGATTTAAGTGGACTCTCAAAGCATCACTTCATTCAGGAGATGAAAAAGTCTCTTGATGCCGGCGCTTTTGTGAATAAGTTTAATGAAATGGTAGGAAAGCATAAGCTCTTACTACCTGTAGAATTTAAATTCTGGAGTGAGTTGAAATTATCTCCAGAATCAAAGAATAAAGATGATCTCTTAATTGATGTCTTTTTACAAAACGAAGACAATGCAAAATTGGTGGCCTCATTTTTTTCAATGCCTGAAAAAAGACTAAGGGATTTGAAATCTTTTAGTGATTCTTTTAAAATGACAAAGGCCGCTTCAAGAGAAGATCTGGCAAATCTTGTAAGGACGCCCATAAGTGAGTTAACAACTCCTGGTCTTCTTAAAGAGCTAAAAAATCTTGAAGAGAAAAAAGAATGGCGCCCATATTTTAAAGAAGCGTTGCCTGTATCATGGAATGATTGGGAGAGTGTGACGGTGTCGGCCTCAGAACTTGAAGCTGTGCCAGTAAGCATGCGATCTTATCTGCGTTTTTATAAAGCGCTTAAGCAGAGTTTAAAAATATGATTGAGATTGTGAGTTTAGATAGTTTGAATGCCGATGAAAAAGAAATGGCATTAACAAAAGTAGAAGAGATTTTTTTTCTGTCTTCGTCTCTTAAGAGTTTTTCTTCCGAGGAAAGGCGCCAGGCCTTTTATAAAAGATGGTGTGGGGACTATCAGACTTTCTATCCGGAAGAATTTTTTATCGCAATGGAAGAGGGCAAAGTTTTAGGTTATCTATCAGGTTGTTCGGATTCAACTCGTGCCATGAATGAGCTGAGCGTCCCCGGATATGCTGTTTTTCAAGATTTGTTTTTAGCTTTTCCGGCCCATCTTCATATCAATTTTCACCCTGATGCCAGAGGGAAAGGATTGGGAAGTATACTGATGAATCACTATATGAGTTATTTAAAACTCAATAATGTCATGGGTGTTCACCTTATCACTTCGCCCGATGCTCAGAACGTAAGTTTCTATCAGCGTCTCGGTTATTCGAGAACTGAGACTCGAGAGTTTAATGAAAGACCGCTTCATTTTATGGGCCGTGTTTTAATACCTGAGTTCTAGAGTCGTTCAATAAATACTAGATATTTTCCATTTAGCATTCCTATGCTATAATCTTTTTAAGAGATTCATGCGAATTGTTTCGCAGTGAATGACAAGGATTGAATTATGGTTGATATACATTCAATTTTGGCCGACCACCGTTCGAAAGCTAAATCCGATGATGGCAGCAATGCTGAAACCGGAGGACGCAATTTTGAGCTTGGGCCTTCCACATCCGAAATTCCAGATGTCTTCTTTGATAAGATCATTGTTGATTATAAGCTAAGCCGCGTTGAAATCCTGGTTCTGATGTATATTTACCGCAGGGTGTGGTGCTTGCCAAACCTTCATCGCTCTCACGGTATCTCTCAAATGATGTCTCATACCGAGATGGCCAAGAACCTGGGGCTGGCAATAGAAGATATTTACTCGTCATTACGAAAGCTTGAAGAGTATGACTTCATTCGCACGATCCGCGCCGGACAGTACTTCTCGCGTCGATTTTTTTCCAAAGAAATGGACACAACTTTTGGGCAAACATACGACGATTTTGAAATTTAGTGGTATGAATACTCCTATAATTAATTTGTAGGATAGTTATGAATTCCATTATGAATCACCCGGATCTAATCGCTCATCATGAAAAATTAAGTCATCATTCTCTTTATCAAAAGATAAAGACGCAATCTGATATTCAGATTTTTATGGAGACTCATGTTTTTGCAGTTTGGGATTTCATGACTCTTTTAAAGAGGCTGCAAAAAGAGATTACTTGTGTGACCATTCCTTGGAATCCAAGTCCGTATCCAAAAAATGTCGTGCGCTTAATTAATGAAATTGTTTTAGGTGAAGAAAGTGATAAAGACCGCGAAGGTCTTGCTTGTGATCACTTCACACTTTATCTAAGAGCGATGAACGACATGGGGGCAGACTCATCAAGGCTGATTAATTTTTCAAAAGATTTAGATTTTAAAAAGTGGTGTTCAAAAGCTGAGCACGACTTTGTTGCCTTTAATTTAGACCTGGCGATGAAAGGAAAGATTCACGAAGTGGCCGCAGCTTTTTTCTTTGGAAGAGAAAAATTAATTCCCGACATGTTCACTTCGATATTGGGTGACCTTAATAAAAATCTGGAAGCAAAGGCCCAGTCTAGTTTTCCAAATCTTCGTTACTACCTCGAAAGACACATTGAAATCGATGGTGGTGAACACTCTCATCAAGCGCATGATTGCCTTGCAGCTCTTTGCGGGAATGATGAAGTGAAGTGGGAAGAAGCGAGAAGAGCAGGTGTGCAATCGCTTATCTTACGAAGCGCATTGTGGGATGAAGTCGAATCCAAGATAGTGTCAAAATAATCTCACTTTAAATTATATTTTCTTACATTCGATTCTTTTAAAAATTTTTCATTAACATTGATGAAGTTAATACATTTTTCAATTAGGAGGAAAAATGAAATCAATTTCAATCATGATGGCCATGCTATGTGCATTCGCCATAAATACGACGGCATTCGCGAAATCTGCAGATGCTTTTCAAAAGCGTTTTCAAATTATCAGAAGTGACGACGGTAAATTAGTTGGGATCAGAGACAGGACTCTTCCAGTTAAGTTTGAAGTTGCTCCTTATGTAAAAATGATTAAGTCTCAGTTAATGGCAGAGCAGTCATTGATGGTGCAAAACCTTGCTAACGGTAACTACGAAGCAGAGCTAAGATCTGTACTTGAAGAAGACAGAGCTTACTGGGGATCAAATGGCGTAGCTCAAAAAGACTACGATACATATGTTCAAACAACAATTGATTCACTAAAGGAGCTTGCTGCTTTAAATATCGATGCTGTTTTTACAAACCCGGCATTCAATGAAGTTGTCTCTAAGTTCGAAGGAAAAGTAACTGATGCTATTCTTTTATTAGACCCAACAATTTTATCTAATGTTCAGGACCCAACTTTTTTCTACAAAAGAAATGTAACTTACAAAGCTGTTTCATGGGCCCTTGATTTCGCAAGAAAAAGACTAAGCAATGTTCCAGTATTAAACACTGTAAGCTACGTGGTTGTTCAGGTTGAAAAGTTAATCACTGAGAGAAGAAACTTTCACCAAAACATGCTTATGCACTATCTTGAAAACTTCGACGAGAAAGAACTTGGTTTAACTCACGATGAAGTGAACATGATTTGGTCATCTATTTATGAGTCTCGCATTCCATGGTACGCGTACTGGGAATCAAACAACGCTAAAGCTAACTGGATGAAGTACGGGACAACTAACTTCTATGCTGGTTTCAGAGCGGGAAGCGCAAACCTGGCAAAAGCTGGAAGCCTTTACACTGAAGTATCTGATCGTATGAACTACGCTTTCCAAAAAGTAACTTATAACAATGAAAAAGTTGTTGTTAACCTTTTTGATAAAGAATCAATGTTCCAAAATCGTCCGGCCGTTGCATTCAACTATGACCGTCCGACTTCAATCTCTAGAAAGCGTATCGTTTTATCTCTTGCTCAGTTAGGGTTAAGTTTCATCCCAATGAGTGCCAGCATTAAAGATACAGCAGGTAACTTCATTAAGTCTTTTTACGCTAACCAAAAGATCACTGAAGGAGCTTTATACGGTTACTTCGAATCAATGGGTGAAGAGGCCGCAATGTCTCAGATTAAAGCTCAATACATGAACCCGTTTGATGGATTAACTTTACACTAAGTTTCACTTAAAATTTTCTTCCATAAAAAAAGCGGGCCTATATAAGGCCCGCTTTTTATTTCTAACAAAATAAAACATTTTCTTATTTAATTGCCACTCGGGAAATACATCATCAGAATTAATTGAAGTCGTAGTTCTATGGAGGGACCTTATGAAATTTCTAACAAGCTTCTTTGTTTTCTTGTTATCAGCTAATTTATACGCTCAAGGTTATTCAACGATCGATAAAGTTATTTATGGTGTAGATGACCGTAAAGATATTTTCGAATCAACGAATGATTTATACAAACAACTGGCGGGATCAACTGCAGCGATGATTGCAGATTCATCATTAGTATCACAAGACAATGATATGGTGGGGATTCAAAGTACAACGCTAGAACAGGATGGAATCTGTTCTGACGCTCGTTTTGCCAAACAAACAACAGCAGCAAACTGCTCAGGGTTTTTAGTAGGAGACCAGTACTTAGTGACGGCGGGGCACTGTATCCAGGATATGGATGACTGTGAAAGATACTCATGGGTTTTTGGGTATGCTAATGCGACAGAAGAAAAACTAAATCAAGTTGTCCCTAAAAGTGAAGTTTATAAGTGTACACAAATCATCTCGCGCACGCTTGATAGAGGAACGCAAAATGATTATGCCTTAGTAAAGCTAGACCGCGTGGCCGCAGGACACACTCCACTTAAATTTAGAACGTCAGGAAAAGTTGCTCATAATGCAGACCTGGTGGTGATCGGTCACCCATCTGGACTTCCTTCTAAAATTGCAGACGGGGCCAATGTCAGAACAAACACTAATAAATATTATTTTGTGGCCACACTTGATACGTTTGGCGGGAACTCTGGATCAGCGGTTTTTGATTCAACGACTGGTGTGATTGAAGGGATTTTAGTTAGAGGGGAGACGGACTACGTGAACGACCCTGTTCAAAATTGCTACCGTCCTAAAGTGTGTAAGGTCACTGAATGCCGTGGGGAAGATGTGACAAGAATCACTAACATTAAGGAATTACCTAAGCTTATTAAGTAAAAATTACAAGATGGCCCCGGGAGACCGGGGTTTGATGATAGAATCTGGCCATGATTTTCCCCTAGGAGATTGTGTGCGCCAGGTTCTTTTTTTGACCTTATTCACCACACTTTTTAGTGCTTCTGCCCTAAAGGCAGAGGTGCCATCGATCCAGGGCGTGGGTGCCATTTACGGCCGTGATGACCGCGAACTCATTTCAAATAAATCTGATAAAAAAATCCAAGAGCTTTCTAAATCAATCGCTTTGATCATCACTGTTGACCACATGGATATTGGGATGTTCAGGACGACAATAAACGCCACTAATTCTCAAGAAACACTTAATATGTGTGTGAGTGAGCGTTTTGTAACCGCACCTGCTATACCAGGATGCACAGGCTTTTTAGTGGGCCCTAATATTATGGCCTCTGCTGGACATTGTTTTCAAACTGAAGACGACTGCGCTAATAAAAAAATTATTTTTGATGTCGAAGCTAAAAAACAAAGCAGGAAAGGCTACAGTGTGAGTTCGAGCACAGTGTATAGTTGCTCGAGAATTATCAGCAATAGCTATGATCCTTCACGTCCTGATCTTCAGGACTATGCACTGATTGAGCTGGACCGTGCTCCTAAGCGCCGTGTGCCGCTTAAATTAAATTTATCAAAGAAGATTGCAGACAATGAAAAAGTTTTTATGATCGGTCATCCGTTTGGTATGCCACTTATGCTTTCGCCTAAGGGGACTGTGGCCAATAACTCAAATGATCTGCAGTTTAGTGCCGCTTTGGATTCTTTCGAAGGCAACTCAGGCTCGCCAGTTTTCAATGCAAAAACCTTCGAAGTTGAAGGAATTCTTGTCAATGGACAACAAGATTTAGTTCAAGACCCGAAAATTGAATGCTATCGTAATGCTGTATACGATGGTAGCGGTGCAGAGGGTGTCTTTAGGGCCAGTGAGCTCGCTCCATTTTTAAAGTAATCTTTTTTAAAGGACATTGTTATGGGTCAAGTAGGATTTGGATCTTACCGCGTAAGCATTCGCTCGGATGAGCACCGTCAATCTTTAATCGCGGCACTTGCGGCCGGATGTTCGCTCATTGATACTTCGGCCAATTACACTAATGGTGAATCGGAAGAGTTGATCGGGGAAGTCTTAAAAGAGCATCCGAATTTTAAACCTATCATCGTGACAAAGGCCGGCTACATTCAAGGCAAGAACTTAGCAGTGCTAGAAGAGCTTAACAGTAAAAATATTGCTGTTGAAGACTTGGTTGATATCAGTGAAACATTAAAGCATTCTATTCACCCTGAGTTTTTAGAAAATCAATTGAGTCAAAGTTTAAAAAGACTTCAGAAAGACTCGGTCGATTATTTTTTACTACATAATCCAGAGTATTACTTTCAGTCAGAAAATCCGACGCAGGAAGAGTATTATGCACGCTTAAAGAAAGCTTTTATCTATTGTGAAGAGGAAGTAAAAAAAGGAAGGATTAAGCACTACGGTGTAAGTTCAAATAATTTTATTCTTCCAATGAACGATCCTCAGGTGACCGATCTTCGCCAGATTCTTATAATCTTAGGGGAGATTGATGCAAAGAATTTTAAGATGGTGCAGTTCCCTTTTAATCTCATTGAAATCGGCGCATTGGAAAAACTAGGTGATTACGGCGACGAAAGTTTACTAGAATTATGCATGCAGAATGATTTTGTAAGTGTTGTGAACCGCCCGCTCAATGCTTTTACTCAAAGCAGTCTGATTCGTCTGGCGACTTATGAAAATGTTTATAAAGACCTGGATGAAAAAGCAGCGCAAGAGTATTTTGAAACTGCGATGAAGATCTTAAAAACAAAGTGGGATGAAAATAGCGATGAGATGACGACTGCCGATGATTTTTACGAAGTCGATGTGATTAAGCAGTTCACTAATCTTTGGAAGACGCTACAAACTCCAGATGCCGTTGAACAGGTGTATTTCGCTCACTTCTTCCCATTCATTGCACGAGTTTGGGGGAAGAGTTTAACTCCGGAAGAGTCACGGCCATTTTATGACCTGATGGAAGTTTCACAAATCTATTCCCGCAGAAACTTGTCAAATAAAGCGATCGAATTTAAAAAACAGGCCCAGCAAGTAGGGCTTCTTCCAGATGATGAAGACAGACCTTTTGCTACAATGGCGATTGAAACTTACTTAGACTATGGTTTTGACTACGTTTTAGTAGGGATGAAGAAGCCTGAGTACGTAGATCAGTTAAAACATCTTTTTTAATATAAGCTCATGATCGAGAAAATTTTGCCGATGAATCCCTTGTACACACATACAGGGGAATCATATGCAAATTTCAATCTTGCCAAAGATGGTGGCAGTTCTGGCACTATCAACAATCCTATCAACTGCTTTTGGAGCTGAGAAAGTTCTTTGTATCGTTACCAACGACGTTGATAAAGAAGTCGGGAAGATGGTTGTAGACTACGATGAAGACTCACGAGTCGTGACCCATTTATATAAAGAAAGATGGGTTGATAACAAGAGAGTTGAGCGTGTTGAAATGCAGGCGAAAGATCTTCTTGGTGACGGGGTTGTTTTAAATAGAAAAGATAAATACATTACGGTTCGTCTATATAGCCACAACTTTGATGAATCATCTGGTGGAGTGCTTTATTTAGACACACTTTACAATGGTGTAAACGGTCAGAGAAAAGAGTACACGATTGAAGCAAGAATGGACGGCTCTGATGCTGTGATGACTTACAATAAACAACCATTCAACCGCATGCACTTTGTAGCAAAGCGCTCTGCGATTTTAGGTGTTATTGGAATTGAGAAAGTTAATTTTTCGAAATAAATCTATGAATCTAGAAGCTGAACCCTAAACAGGTTCAGCTTCTTTTTTTCCTTTTGAATAATCTTTTGTTGCGATAAGAACAATGATCTGAACTAAGAAGAAAGTTCCTAAGAACACTGCTCCACCTTCACTGAATCCATAAGAGTGAAGTCCTGATGCTAGGATATAGTTAACTCCAAACCATGCCATCATAACACTTAAGAATGCAGCAGCAGTCACTGTCATGAAGCGGTCATTTTTAATCCATGAAGTGTAACGTCCGTGAAGAATGGCCATATAAAAACATAGAACGATTAAACTCCAAGTTTCTTTCGGGTCCCATCCCCAAAATCTTCCCCATGAGTAATCGGCCCACACTCCACCAAGAATAATTCCGGCAGCAAGCATCGTCGTTCCCCATTTAAGTGTCGTGTAGATAATGTCCGCGTGGTAGGCCTCTTCTTTTTTATCCATTTTTCCAAGGCGGCGTTTTACGAGAACTGTATTGGCAAGAATCCAGCTTAGTGCCAGAGCACCATATGAAAGAATAATGGTCGTTACGTGAGTTGATAACCAGAAGTTGTCGCGAAGAACCGGAACCAGAGGAGAGATTGTCGCTGTTAACATTCCGTTGGCAAAGTTTACCATCATCAATGTACAAACGTTGTAAGCAAGTCCCATGTACACAAAGATTTTTTCATTCTTAAAGTGACCAAGAATAAGTCCTAGTAACAGGGCACCCGCTCCGGAAAAAAGAACTGTTTCATACATATTTGTGATCGGTGCTCTTCCTGAAATAATAACTCTTAAAGTGATAAGAGCAATTTGAGTGACGATTGATAGACCTGCAAATCCTAAGGCAATTTTAAAGTTCTTAAAAAGAACCATTGATCCCAGAGCAAGGATTGACAAGAGCATGGCAACGCTAGGAAGTCCCATTTTCGCATAATAGAATTCTACCATGTACCTTGAACCAAAGGCCTGTTCGTACATTGCTTTTGATCTCATCATCACGGGAAGGAACGGGTCCATCGGAGTGATTTCTTTTTGAGCGATAACTTTTTCTTCTGTCAGGTAAGCTGTCAATGCCGTCCAGTTTAAAACAGTCCCTTGTACATCGGCCAGCATCCAGTTATTTCCACTTTTGATTTCTTTATAAAGATGGATGTTGCCAAAAAGTTTTTCCATCGATTTTTTATACGATTCACTTACGTCTGTTCTACGTGCTTCGTTACGGACATCGTCTTCAATTCCTACTAGTGTTTCGTAAGGAATAAGGTGTTCACCTTCTGGAAGATTTAAATGCTTGATAGCATCGACGTGCTCAATCTTGGCCATTAACTTAATGTCACTTTGAAGTCCCATCCCGTTAAGAGATAAAAGGCAATAAGCTTCAACCGCCGAAAGATCGCCAACTTTTGCTTTACCTGTTAAGGCCTTCATCGCCTCAGAAGCATGAACGTATAATGGTTTTACTCGTCCACCTTGTTGAGTGGGAAGAGTTTCAAGCTCTGGTTTACAAAAATAGGTTTCAGCAGAATGAGTCGCAAAACTCACCATTAGTACTGTTAAAAAAAGTAAAGTTTTCATTAGGCAGTAGCTCCTTTTTTTCTTTTATTGAGATTGTAGTGCCAGACTCCACCTAGGACCAACATCAGCGAGCCTAAGTATTTTAAGAATCTTCCCTGGTCAACGTTCACAGCTAGAGTTGTACTATAGTTTCCACCGCTGTCTTGTGAGTAAGAGGCCTGGTAAAATGTAAATCCCTGGTGCTTCATGGGATTGTTCATGAAGACGTGGTGATTCGTCATTTTTCCATCAGAAAATAATTTAACAAATGATTCGTAACTGGCCGGGTTGTCTGTTCCTGGATCTTTGTCCATTTTAAATTGAGTCAATGCCAATTCAAATGGAAGAGTTAAGCTTTCTTTTGTCACTTCCATAATGACTTTTTTTCCGGAGATAATCAGACTCAGTGGAGAGTAGTTGGTCGCCCAGTATTCTTTTCCTTGAATTTCAAGTTTCACCGCACGGATGTCACCTTTGATAAGTACTCCGTTTTTCTGAATAGGAACAACGGGAATAGGAAGATTGAAAGGAACCAGCTTAGATTCATTTTCAGTTAAAGTGATTTCAGCTCCCATCCACGGAAGAGAAACGCTGTCACCTTTAAGCTTAATGTCCTGAACCAGCCATTTTTTATCGGCCTTAGAGTAGTAAGCTAATTTTTCACCAAATAAGAAAAGAGCAGGCTTTTCTTCAAAAAGTTTTTTTGAAAAAGATCTATAGATAGATTTTTGATCCACTTGAAAGTTAGCATCAACTGGAAACGGAGAGAAGTCTGGGAAGAAAGTAACTAACTTATCTCCCATTGGGATAACGACGAAGCGATTTTTTGCTGTCGTTTCTTTAACGGGAATTCTTCTTTCTTCTGGAGTAAAGCACTCACCATTTTCAGAGTTCCAGATAATAAGTCCTGATGGATTTTCCTGTTCGAAACAAGATGCCAGGTTAAGCGGCATATAGTTAAAAGACAGTGGCCCCATTGTTGTTGATGATTGGAATTCAGGACTGGCCTCAGGATGAAGAGTCAGCAATACATCTTGTTCTGCAAAGGGGTTTTTAAAAAAATACTTAGATGATTGAACCGGAAGTGTTGCAGGGTAAGTGTTGATAGCATCTGTCCAGACGAATTTCCCCTGAGCAAATGGGATGTACTCGACAACTCTGATCCCTTCATAGTCTTCGTCAATATTTTTAGCGAAGGCCGAATAAGGAAGTTCTGAAGTCACTTGTTTTCCGTCTTCCGGGTAAGTGAATTTTAAAACGTCTTTAGCTAAAATAACCTGACGGTTTGGTTCATTGGGAGCGAGAGTGATAGTACCATCAACACCGGCAATATAAGTGATCATGGATCCGACACCTATAATGATAAGGCCCGCGTGAATGGTATAAAAACCATAAAGTCGTTTTTTAGGAGGCAGTCTTAAGAATGCCGCGAAAATAATCGACATCAACATACCAAACTGAATCAGCATGAAGGCGAAAGTTTTGTATACAGTACGATTGGCGAAATCAGTTCCGTAGTATGATTCTAAAAAAGTTCCGATGATCATTGAGATAGAAAAAAGCAAGATGATAACGACGGCAAATTTTAATCCACCAAGAGTGCGCTCTACTTTATTCCAGTCTATGTTTAATAGTCTTTTCACTGTGTAGTTTCCCGAAAATGTAATGATTTTTTATATCACAAATGGATTAGACTACGCACGCTTAACTTTCAGAATTAGCATAAGAAGTCCAAAGAGAATTGGCTGATGAACCAGATAAATAAAAAGCGAGTGCTTGCCCAAATAGTTCAGAGATTTAATCAGAGTGTTACGAGGGAAATCTATAAGGTAAATTTTTTTGTGCGCGGCAAATATCCCTAATAAACTAGCACCTAGCCAGGGAAATGGTGAGATGTAATCCCACGAAGAGTGATTTAATGAAATCCATGGAATGGTGACATCATAAACAATTGAAGGGATAAATAAACACAATCCAACGACCAAAGCTTCCCATGGTCTTTTCAAAAATGGCAATGAAAAGACAGAAACAACGGCGATTGCGTGCAAGGTGCCAAAATAAATCCAGTTATTAGGGAAGAAGGTGTAAGTGGCGAGACTGATCACTGTGGCCCAGAAAACAATCAGCAATAATCTTTTCCCAAAAGATTTCCACCTAATGCCATTTTGATGAGCAAGGCTTAAGGCCACACCTACAGCAAAGAGAAATAAAAAAACAATTAAGCGTGGGAAAAAATACCAAAAAGGCGCATTGATAATATCGATATCTATGAACCCAAAATAATCCAGGTCAAAAGAGAAGTGAAAAATGATCATCAATACGACTGTGAAGCCTCGAAGGACGTCGAGGAAAATAGATCGGTCTGAATTGTGTTTAACATCTTTCATAATTGTGCTTAGATTATTTCATGAATACATCATCAAGCAAAAAGAAAACGTTAAAGATTGGCCTCTTTTTATTCGCAGTTTTGATTCTTATCGTCCTGGTTGGCGGTTATGAATTTGTGAAAGCTCGCGTCCCACAAATGAGTGGAGAGCTCACTCTGAGAAATTTAGAAGGGCCGGTTGAAGTCATACGCGATCAAAATGGTATCCCTCATATCACGGCCAAAAATAATCGCGACGCATTTAGAGCGTTGGGTTTTGTGATGGCCAGTGAAAGACTTTTTCAGATGGAAGTTAGCAGAAGACTTGCTCAAGGAGAACTCTCTGAATTGTTTGGTGAGAAAGCACTACCATCAGATAAACTTTTTAGGAATTTAGGACTTAAGAGTGAATCAGAAAAAATGATTAATAAAAAACTGGCCGAAAATTCTTTTGATCCACAGATGATGGAAGAAGTAGGGGCCTTTTATGATGGTATTAATCAGTTTATAGAAACGGGACCTATGCCGATTGAGTTTGTGGCCTTAGGCCTAAAGCCTCGCCCTTTTTCTATGGTAGACGGACAAAGTTTTGTCGGATTGATGGGATTTAGTTTTGGTATTGCTATCATGACCGAGCCCCTTTTAACCAAACTGGTGACAAGAATCGGAGGGGATCTGGTAGAAGATTTAAGGAATGAAAAAATTCCCGGAAATCAAACTAGAGTTGTGAATGTCGATCATAAATTATCTGAAAGAGTTTTAAAAATCGTAGCTGATCTAGAAAATGGTTTTAATTTATTTGAAGGCTCTAATGGCTGGATCTTATCTGGTAAAAAAACCATATCGGGCTCACCAATTCTTGCCAACGACCCTCATATTTCTTACTCACATCCAGGGATTTGGTTTGAAGCACATATAAAGACTCCTACCTACGAAACTTATGGGCATTTTCTCTCGTTGATTCCTTTTCCTATTTTATCGCATAACCGCGAGCGTGCCTGGGGTCTGACGATGACTCTTACAGATGATATGGACATCTATAAAGAGAACATTGATCCGAAAGAGAAAACTTATGTATATAAAGGAGAGAAGCGTCCTTTAACGGAGCGTGTAGAATTTATTAAAGTTAAAGGTGCGCCTGATTATAAGATGAATATTTTTTCAACTCATCATGGCCCCGTTCTGGATTACGCTCTTAGTGATACTTCAGGAGACAAATCGTTGGCGCTTCAGTGGGCCTTCTATGATGAAGCCAACGACCCATTGACGACTGTTTTTAAAATGGGGCGCGCTAAAAATATGGCGGAGTTTAAAGCGGCCGTGGCCACTGGAAAAGCTCCGGGGTTAAATATTTTATATGCTGATAAAGAAAATATTGGCTGGTGGATGTTTGGTGAAGTCTGGAAAAAAAGACCAGGAATTAAATCCGATTTTATCTTAAATGGTGAAAACGGCGAAGACGAAATTTTGGGATCATTAACTTTTGAGGAAAAACCTCATATGGAAAACCCTGCCAGTGGAATGATTGTTTCGGCCAATTCAAGACCAGATGGCTACCCCGCTGGTACTAGAGGGGATTGGCAGCCAGACGACAGGTACAAGACAATTGAAAATGTTTTGTCGCATAAAGAAAAATGGTCTCCTGAAGAAACGATGGAATTGCAGACTCTCAACATGAATTTTGAGAACAAACTTTTATTGGAAACCTTATTAAGAGACACTGTATTTGCCAGCAATAGCGAAAAGAATTCTTACCAGGCCTATTTTGAAATTATGAAGGCCTGGAATTTAAGCTCTGATGTCGACAGCATTGCCGCGACTATTTATTATTCGTGGGCCAGAGAGATTCAGGTAAAACTATTAAAAGACCTGACAGTTGATGAAAGAGAAGTTTTTGCCAAAGTACCTAATGGATGGATCTTCTTTAAACGTGTTTTACTTGATCCACAATCGCCGTGGTGGAGAAAGTATGACCGCGGAAGTTTGTTTAAAGAATCCCTTGCTCAAACCATTATCGATTTAGAAGAAAAATTTGGGAAAGACACTAAAGAATGGCAGTGGGGGAAACTTCATACGCTGGAGTTTGCACATCCTTTTGGCCGTGTGAAGCCTTTGGCCGCTATTTTTAACCTTGGGCCTTATCCGGCGCCAGGTGCAACTCAGGAAGTGAACAATCAAAAAGTCAGCAGCTACAAAGACGGCTTTCAGGTAAAGGCGGGCCCTTCAACCAGAAGAATTATAGATTTTTCTCAACCCGAAAAATCTTGGGGGATTTTACCGGCCGGAAATTCCGGGCATATGCTCTCTCCATTTTACAGCAACCAGGTTCAAAAATTCCTGGCCGGACAATATAGAGAACAGCTTTTAGATCCAAGTGAAAAAGATATCCGCTTTAAGCTGATAATAAATCCGACTAAATAATTAAGAATAAAAAATGGCCAGTGGTGAAGTCGATTCAATGTCGATTTTGCCGCTTCCCACATTTGAGAGCCCTCTGGAGCTTAAGACAGGCAGTGAAAGCCACTTCCTGGACTTATAAAGGCATGCTCCATCGATTTTAATCCGAGCGTCTTCAAAACTTCCCAGGCTAAATAACCCCTGAATCTCCACAGTCATTTTTCCTTTTGGGAGAAATTCAATCCTATCTTCTAAAAGCACCTGTCCAATGTTTTTTTTCACAAAACGGGAGATTTCCCCCAAATTAAAGAATTGATGGTCAATGCGCCCGCCTAAAAAACCCACAAACATGAAAGTGGCTACGTTTTTTTGTTTGCTTAAAAAATTGAGACAATATGAAAGATCAGAGAGGTTTTGATCTGTTTTGAGTATACTCATACGCTGATGAGAGCTGTCCCCATCGCCAATTGATTGGGACTTTTTGGTTAAAAGAGGGGCCTTTAAAAGAAATTTCTCACGGTGAACAAGGCCTCCATCGATAAAAATCAACTTCACATCAGGTCGTTTCAGATAAGGCGTAAGCACTTTCCATTTAAAGGAAGTAGGACCTACGATGATATAGGTCGATAGTGGTTTTTGAGAGTGTTTTTGTTTTTTCATCATGATAAAGTGATCCAGATTAATCCATGCAAGGTCATTAGATTATAATTGAACTATAAAGAAGGGTCGATTAACTTGAAAGTAAATTTGAATATTATGTCCCAAAGAGCTCAGGGTTTTATTAAGAATCCTAAGTTTTTTAAGGCAGGAACATCTTCGGGTTTTTTGGTCACTCTTGATGATTATGACAGGATTTTGACAGTCTCTCACGGAAAAAATCCCGAGGATGTAGAGTTCATTCTTGCAGAAGTCGTGGCAAAATTTTCCGAAAATAAGATAATTCCCGATGTATGGAAAATAAATTTTCGCGAAATCGAAAGTTTTTTACGCGACGAAAACCACCTTCCTGCCTTTACTGAATCGATACAAGAAATTGAATCCGTTTTAATCCAGGTGAAGGCCAGCTTGATTGGTTTTGCAGTCAAAGCAAAATTAAAAAACCAATACGAATGGCTCATTTCCCAGCGAAAAAACTGGAATCAGCTGAGTCTGACAGCTCAAAATGAATGGGCACAGACGCTCATCAAGCCTCTGGGATGGGAACTTATTTTTTGTGAAGGAGACGTTTTAACTGTCACAAACACCCCTGCAGGAGTGGATGCTGAGGCACTTTCTCTCCTTGTTAATGCCGTTTTGAGTGGGGAAGAAATGATTCTCCCTATGAAAGTGGTTGCCGTCTAATATTCTTTTAGAGTAAAATTCATTACAGTTTAAGATTATTTCTGTTTTATCTTCTTAAGAGGTTTTAATGAATCGTGCTCTATCATTACTTTCAATCGTGGCTTTCTCTCTACTAGTAACTCCGGCATTTGCTCAAGATGCAGCTAAAGGAAAAGTTCTTTATGCTACATGTATTCAGTGTCACGGTGAAAAAGGGGAAGGAAACCCAGCTCAAAAGGCCCCAAAAATCTCTGGTCAATTCGACTGGTACGTCATTAAACAAGTTACAGACATCAAGTCTGGGGTAAGAAAGAACCCTGAAATGCTTCCTTTCATTACAAAGCTAACTGAGCAGGACATTAAAGACCTGGCAGCCTATATCGTGACTCTATAATCGCTAGTTACAAAAAATGACTTATTAATCGCAAAGGATTGCCATGAAGTTAACTTTTAAAAAGGCCAAGTCTGAAAAAGACATAAAATCGATTCACGATTACAATATCGACGCGTTCTCAGATTCCCCGGATTTCAAATGGACATTCGAAGAGATTAAGAAAGAAGTTGCAGAAGGATGGGAGCTTCATTCATTAATGGATGAAGGAGAAGTCGTGGCCGCTGTCTTCTATAAGGTGGAAGTGGACTCACTTTTAACTAAAAATACGGCCATTAAGATCGATCATCAGGGTGCAGGTCTATCCCACGCGATTAAGGAATTCTTTGAAAAAGTGGCCCGCGAGAAAAAACTAAAGCGCATTTACCACTACTGCCGCATTGATAATTTTAGAATGTATTCACTGAATGAGTCTCATCAATATAAGAAAACTCCAAGGAAACTAGGGCCAGATGGACTGGTCGTTGAGTGGATGAAGACACTAAAATAGGTCTTCTTCCTAGGGAGTTTCATCATTTCCCCTAGGAAAAAATAATAAAAAAAGTAAAAAAGTTGCTTTTTACTCTAGACATGATGAAAATTTTCGAGCAATAATTTAGTTACAAATGAATTTCTCGAGGGAAAATCACAAAAAAAGAAAAAAAATGTGAAAAAAATCCTAAGGACGCCTTGATAAAAAAAGGAAATCTCATAGGAGAAAAGCTTGAAAAGGCATTTGGATAAGAATTTAAAATGAACGGTTACCAGTTTCTATAAACACTTTAGACAATCAACAACATGTCTAATTAAACGGAGGAATCTCAAATGGCAGTTAAGAAAAAAGCAAAAGTAGCTACAAAAAAAGCAGCTCCAAAAGCAACTAAAAAAGCTCCAGCAGCTAAAAAAGCAGCTCCAAAAGCTACTAAAAAAGCAGCTCCAAAAGCTACAAAAAAAGCAGCTCCAAAAGCTACTAAAAAAGCAGCAGCTCCAAAAGCTACTAAAAAAGCAGCTCCAAAAGCAGCTAAAGCAACTAAAAAAGTTGCAGCTCCAAAAGTTAAAACTGCACGTAAGCCAAATGCAGCTTTCATGAAGGCACTTACTCCTTCAGCAATCCTTGCTGAAATCGTAGGAAACAAGCCACTTCCAAGAACACAAGTTGTTTCAAAAATTTGGGATTACATTAAGAAGCACAACCTTCAAAACCCAAAAAACAAAAGAAACATCATCGCAGACGACAAACTAGCTAAACTTTTTGGAAAAAAAGAAGTTACTATGTTCGAACTTGCTGGGATCGTTGGAAAACACCTATCTTAATTAATTAAGAAAAGTTCTTATAAAAAAGGCTGCCTTCGGGTGGCCTTTTTTTTTGCTTTTTTTTGAGTTTAAAAAAAGAATAGGGAGTAAAGATAATAGAAAGGAATTAGCGCTTAAGCCCGGAATAAGAGCGTTGAACCGAGTCACTTACCCATTCAGTGTTTTCGCTCTTCTTAAGCGCGCTGGCCGTCTTTAAGAACTCATTACACTGCAAACTTGAAGCGATATTGCCGGTGAATTCATTTTTATTTTCCAGGTACCTTACACAGCTCTCACCGTAAAAATTAAGATACTCAGGGAAGTTTTTAGCAAAAAGGTTAATGATGGCCTTGTTGCGGGGAAGGCTTGCATCTTTAAAGATTTTATCAGGGATCAATGGCAGAGATTTGATCTGTGCCAGGATTTTTAATCTTTTTGTATACTGAGTGCTCAGGTCTTCAATTTTTCTCCAGGCCAGGTTCATTTTGTCGCCTACAACCGGCCCATCTAGCATGTAAAGAACAGCGTATAGGTCTTCTTCTTCCTTGGTCAGTTTTCCCGACGCAGATAGAAGATTCATGGCCATTTCTTTTTCCAGCCCATTAGTCACTGTCGATTGAAGGCCCAGGCGCAGGGAAGGAATCACTTTCTGGAAGCATTTATCCGGAACAAATCTGTTGATCAGGTTTTTGTAATTGCCATCAAACTCAGAATCAAAGCTTTCTTCGGTCAGTTTTTTAATGATGGCCCTTTGGATATCTGGTTTTTCACAATATAAATTGGCGATACTGTCATTGATCGCCCTTTGATAAAAAGGCCAGTTCTTAATGGTGCTAGGGTAGCGGTCAATGAGTTTAGCGAACTCCAAACCAAGGTCAGCGTCTTTTTTTGAAAAAAACCAAAATGAATTTAACTCTGCATCACAGATCTTAATCCCATTGGACTTTTGAACGTCTCTTTTTTCTGAGGCCTGTTGATAGCACTCACTGAAAAAAGTCTTGGCATAAATAGATCTTTTTAATTGGAAAAACTCATCATTGAAAAGGGCACTTGAGCGCCCAATACCTTCAATTTGCTTGTAGGCATCCATGCTGAAGTCTTTCGTTCTGATTTTGTAATCCACCAGTTCAATGGCCATGGACTGATACATGTCCTTCCAGAGCTTTTGACGCTCGCTTGGGCGGATGTCATTTACATGCATTAAAAACTCTTCAAAGTTCTTTTCTTGCTCCAAGACCTGTAGGTCTTTAAGCGAATAAAGATTCGCAGCGTTTAAAAACGTAAATGAATGGTAAACCAGTAGGGTTCCAAGGGTGATCATAACTAAATTTTAGGGAGAGAAATGCTATTAGTCAAACTCCAAAATAGCTACCTTAAGTATGGTCGAATCGCGGCTTTAGAGTTATCTTTGTGGTCACTTATTTTTTTTAATTTCATCCCTTTACGGAGCTTTGTATATGCCATTAGTGCCTGAGAATTTTCTTATGTCTATTAGAAAGGTCGAACACCTTGACTGGAAGCTTTTCTTTTACGATGAATTTGCTGATACGTTTATTAATAGCAGCGAGCAGATCAATGAAGACACCCTAAATCAAATTAAACCATTTATGGAAAATCTGACTAGAAACTTCAGGACACAAATGGTGTTTAGGTCAATTCCTTTTTTAGTTGGATTTTATTTCGATAAAAAAGAAGTGAGATTTTATACTCCAAAGCTTTCTCAAGAGCTTTTCTTATTACAACAAAGCGACATTCTTGATTTAAACATCCCTCAAGTGAAGGACCTGAGAGTGCACGCAGAAATGGCCGCCTCTCTTCAAGTGAAAAATTTTCCGACGGTTATTGAAAACTTAATCAAAGTTGAAGGGCTTCCTGATTTACTCAAGGACCCAAAGTATCAGGCGATTGAAGTCAGATCAGCGGAAATTGTTAAAAAATTATTAAGCTTTCTGAATGAATACCGACCAACTCTTTTTGAGGATGTTTCAGATTTCGGTCTGGGATTGACTGCTCAGTATGCATTACTGCGCATCCACTTACTAAAGTTTTTAGCGATTCTTCCTTCTCTTGATCACGATAAAAAAGGTTCTGAAGTAAAAAGAATTCTTATTGAGGCCTTATCGCGCTTCTTAAAAGATAACAGAAAGGCCAGACGTGCGAAAAAGAAAGGTCAAGAAAGATCACTTCCTCGCACTTATACACTTGGGATTAAGGCCGTTTATTACCTGGCCAAAATTATGCCGGCATGGCCTTTAGCGACTCTGGTGAGAAGTGCTGTAAAGCTTATGGCAAAAAGATTTATTGCTGGAGAAAGTATCGAAAAGGCCGACCGCTCACTGCGTGCTTTATATGAGACAAAAAGAGATGTAACACTTGATCAATTAGGGGAGTTAGTTGTTTCTGAAAAAGAAGCTGACCACTACAAAGATGAAGTTTTAAAACTGGTGAGAGGTTTCTCTCTTCACGTAAATAAAGGTGAATTAAACGTAGCGGGGATTAACCGTGCTCACGTTTCTATTAAAGTTTCGGCCTTATGCTCAGACTTTAAACCTCAGGCCTTCGATTACACTTACAATTTAGTTGGTCCAAGACTAAAAGAAATTCTTATCAGTGCTAAAGAAGAAGATGTTTTTATCAACATCGATGCTGAACACTACCATTACAGAGATGTGGTTTTTAAAATCTATCGTAGGGTTCTACTGGAAACTCCTGAGCTTCGTGATTACAAAGCAACAGGGATCGTTATCCAGGCCTACCTGCGCGATGGGGCCGAACATTTAAAAGACATTATCGCTTTAGCGCGAGATCGAAATCTTCCGATGCCAGTTCGTCTGGTAAAAGGTGCTTATTGGGATGCTGAAACAGTTGAAGGGGATGCTCATAGTTTTAATGCTCCTCAATTCTTAAATAAAGAAGAGACTGACATCCATTTCAGACAATTGATTTTAAAAATTTTAGAAGCTCACCCACATTTAAAGCTGGCACTTGCTTCTCACAACTTTTCTGACCACGGATTTGCTGAAGCGGCAAAAGAGCTTTTCTATCCAGCTGTCGGCGAAATCGAGCATCAATGTTTACACATGACTTACGAGGCCCTATCAACAGCACTAGCTAAGATGGGATGGGCAACGAGAAACTACGTGCCAGTAGGAAGTCTACTTGTTGGTATGGCGTATCTGGTAAGGCGTATTATGGAAAACTCTTCTCAAGTAGGAGTTTTAACAATTATGCGCTCTCATAAAAAGCATCAGACTCTACAGTCTCCATACGCTATTCACATGGAAAAAAAGAGTGAAGGTAAGATCGTTCGCGATCAGTCAGTCTCAAAACTTGAAGATGAATTCTTCAACGTCTCACCACTTCGCCTTTATTTAGACAATGAAAGACAATGGATGGAGAAGGCCTTAACGACTTTTGAGATGAAATCTCTTGGTATGGATTATGTAAACTCGCAGGAATTGATGGGGGACTGGGTTACTATTAAAGCAAGTTCAGACCCGACAATTACGGTAGGTAGAATTCGTTTTGCTAATATGGAAGACGCAAGCACTGCGCTTGATACGATTGATAAGAGTTATAACGAAGGGACATGGGCCAATTCAAAATGGCCATTTAGAACGGCAACGTTGGTAAAAGCAGCAAGCCTGATGTTGGCAAAAAGAAATGAGCTTTCAGCTTTAATCGTTTACGAAGCTGGAAAGTCAGTTTCGGAAGCGCTGGCCGATGTAGATGAAGCAATCGACTTTTTGAACTTCTATGCACGCACAGAAGCTTTCTTACAAAGAAACCTAACTGACTTAACAGGTAGAGGACCGACAGTTGTTATTTCACCATGGAATTTTCCAATCGCTATTCCTTGCGGGATGGTAGTGAGTTCACTGGTAAGTGGAAACACTGTTATTTTAAAGTCAGCTGAACAGACTCCATTAGTGACTCAACTTTTAGTTGATATCCTTCATAATTCAGGAGTTCCTAAAGATGTTCTTATTCACCTTCCAGGTGAAGGAGAAACAGTAGGGGATTATTTAGTTAAGGACCCACGTACATCGACTATTGTTTTCACTGGTTCAAAAGCAGTTGGAACATATATTGGAAGTATCGCGAGAAAGAGACTTTATAAAAATAAATTAACAGATAAAACATATCCGGTTAAGGCCATCACTGAAATGGGTGGAAAAAATGCGGTTATCGTTACTCAAAATGCTGAGCTAGATGAAACAGTTTCAGGAATCCTTTACTCGGCCTTTGGCCATGCCGGACAAAAGTGTTCTGCGTGTTCTCGAGTGATTGTTCATAACTCACTTAAAGATAAATTAATCGAGAGACTTCGTGCTGCTGCGGCCGATTTAAAAGTTGGTGCTTCTTATAAGTTTGATACAACGGTTAACCCGGTTATTACAGCAGACGATCAAAAGCGCCTAAGACAAGCGGCGAGAGAAGCTTCTAATGAAGCTGCTAACTTTGGTGGACAGGTCGTAATTGACCGCTCTAATGACGATTTACCAGGTTACTGTGTAGGTCCGGTTATTATCGAGCTTCCTTATTCACGTGCACTGGATAAAGAAAGTTTTGCACAGAAAGAACTTTTTGGGCCAATGGTTCATATCATCGGTTTTGACACTCTTGACGACGCTGCCAGATTATTTAACTGTACGGATTACGCTCTTACGGGTGGTATTTTCAGTCAGTCACAAAATGATATCGATTATCTTTTAACAAAAATTGAAAGTGGTAACGTGTATATTAACCGCACGATTACTGGGGCACGTGTCGCGATTGAGCCATTTGGTGGATTCAAACTTTCTGGAACAGGGCCTAAGGCCGGTGGTCGCCATTTTATCTTAGCTCTTCACCAAACGAAGGAGAATCTTGTTTCAGAAAGCAATGAAGGACGCTTTGCTGTTGAAGAAGGTCATGATTCACCAATCTATCTGGCGAAACCTTCTAAGCTAAAAGCTCATTCGCGTCAGGAAAGAATGGATAAATTCTTAGCGCAGTTTATTTCAACTTTTGAAACACAATACCAAGGGATTTTTAGCAACTATAAAGACTCACTTCGCGACTATAAAAAATGGTTGTCTAAAAACTTTGTCAACTTTGTTGAAAAAGAACACAAGAACCGCGTGATCCCGGGACAATTGAGTTATAACGATTACAACCTGACAGCAGAACATGCTTTGGTTGTTTCTGTGAGTGATAGACCACATTTAAAAACATTGATTCAGGTTTTCTCATGCCTTGCTGCCGGGACAGGACTAACTGTTGTTTGTCGAAACAATCGTTCATTCCAATGGTGGATGAATTTGAGAGACACTCTTTTTGCAGCGGGATTTTCTAAAGAAAATCTGGACGTGCATTTTGTAAAAACGACCGAACTGCAAAAAATCATTAATGATCCAAAGCTATCAGTTATTATTTATGATGGATTGATGGAAGAGTATTCAGCTCACATTGGTGATTTTTTAAATGATGCTAGAGCAGATCAAAGAATGAAATTGATTTTAACTATCAATGATAATTTGAAAGCAAACGATTTCTACCACCAGGCCTTGAACTATGTTTGGGTAAGGTCACTGGCAGTCAATACTATGAGACATGGTGCTCCTCTGGATTTGGAGATCTAATATGCGCATAGGTTTTTTTGGCTGTGGAAATATGGGAACTGCGATTGCTCATGGATTTAAGAAGTTTGATCCATCGATCGAGCAGTATTTTTTTACGCCTTCAAAAACGAAAGCACAGGTATTAGCAGGAGAGCTTAACGGGCACTTTGTTGAGAATGTTCTTGATATGCCACAGGACTTGGATTGGTATGTCCTGGGCTTTAAGCCACAGTCATTAAATGAGTTTAATTACAATTTCAGACCTGACTCAAAGATCCTTTCTGTCCTGGCCGGAACAGGCATCGATAAACTTTCTAAGAAATTCCAGACGGATCTTGTGGCCCGTCTGATGCCTAATACTCCTTCTGCTATTGGCGCTGGCGCCAATCTTTTATACTCGCCGTTTGAAGCAAAACAAATGACAGAGATGTTAAAAGGGTTGGGGAAATTATTTATCATGAAATCTGAAGCTGAGCTCGATGCGATTACTGCTTTTAGTGGCTCAGGTCCTGCGCTGGTATTTGAATTCGCCAGACTTTTTGAAAAACACTTAATTGCTCTTGCTGGGGAAAATCCAGAGGCCCGTGAAATTGTCACTCAAACTTTTTTAGGAAGTGCTAAACTAATGGAGAGTGCAATTAAAGAAGGAGTTTCTTTTGAAATGCTTAGGGAGCAAGTGACATCGAAAAAAGGTGTGACATATGAGGCCCTGCAGATCTTAGAAAAAAATGGAATGGACAATATTATGGGAGGTGCTTTTGTGGCCGCTCATAAAAGAACTCTTGAACTTAAAAAAGGAATCTAGGTATGCTTGAAGAACTGCTAAAAAAGAATGTCCCTAAAAAGTATCAAGACACAATGTTTGTACGTCTTTTTGGGTTCATGAAAGTTCCACTGATCTTTTGGGTTGCTCCAAGTGTTATTAAGATGGATGATAAAGAATGCATTATCAAAATCCCACTTAATAGAAGAACAAAAAACCATTTAAACTCAATGTATTTTGGAGTGCTTTGCACTGGTGCTGATATTGCCGGTGGTTTAGTGGCAATGAATGAGATTACGGCCTCTAAAAAGAAGGTTGCTTTATCATTTAAGGATTTCAAGGCCGATTTTTTAAAGCGTGCTGAAGGTGATGTGCACTTTATCGTGACTCAAATCCCGGAGATTAAGCAGTTTGTGGCCGAGGTTATTAAGAGCGGGGAAAGAATGAATTTTCCTGTGGAAATTAAGGCCGTCGTTCCCAGCATTAATCCAGATGAAGTCGTGGCGACTTTTACTTTAACTCTTTCACTAAAACTTAAGTCTTAATTTTACGCCGGGTTTTCAGAGTCGAGATACTCACACTGAAGACCTGGATATTGATCCATAATCTTTTTCATCAATGATTGAATCCCAAATTTTTCAGTAGCATGGTGTCCACCGGCAAACATGTGAATGCCTGCTTCTCTGGACTCGTGATAATCGTGTTCACTCATCTCACCTGTAATATAAGCATCCAATCCTAATTTTTCAGCGTCTCTCCATTGTGAGTTGGCCCCACCCGTGATGATACCGATTTTTTTGATGGGTCTGGCGATGATAGGATTTGAATAATGAACAGAATGCCCGAGTTTTGATTCAAGCAGAGCTTTAAGTTCACTGCCTGATAGAGGTTTATTTAAACTTCCCATGATCCCTGTAAAGGCCCCTTTATAGTTTCCAAAAGGAAGCAGCTCATTCATTTCAATTAAGCGGGCCACGCTGGCAGCATTTCCCACTTCAGGGTGAGCGTCTAGCGGAAGATGGTATCCAAATAAATTGATGTCGTTTTTAATTAGAGGTGCCACTCGTTTATAAAAAGGCCCTGTAAGCGCTTTAGTGCCGTGAAATTTCCAGAATAATCCGTGGTGAACGATAAGAGCACAGGCCTTTACACTGGCCGCATATTCGGCCGATTCTCTAGTGGCAGAGACGGCAAAGACAATTTTTTTTATCTCATCTTTGCCTTCAATTTGTAATCCGTTGGGGCAGTAGTCATCGAAGAGCTCGGGTTTTAAAAGTGTTTTTAAAAATAGGTCGAGCTCTGATTGTTGCATTGTTTATCCGTTATGTATTAAGAGGGTCTGGACTTCTCTCTACATTGTTTCCTACGTTATTTGGGATCGTCGTAAATTTTGATGAACGACTCTGTTCCAGACTGCTTTTTAATTTCGACACCGTTTCATGAAGTTCATGATGGTGTGGAGCAATTGTCAGGGCCAGAGAAAATTCTGTCAATGCCTGGTCGAAATCTTTTAATAAAACATAGGCCCTGCCAGCGTTGATATACGGGTACTCGCGGTTTTGATAGTTGTGAGCGCGTTTTGCCAGCTCAAACCAGCGCAAGCTTTCCTGGATTTGTCCTTCTGACAGGATGTAGTTACCAAAGTCGTTATAAGCAGGCCCGTATTGTGAATCCAATTGTACTGCCTTTAAACAGTAGGCCTTCGCTTGTGTTCTGTTATCAAGCAAAGAGTAAGACCATGCAAGTAGAGTTAAAACTTCGGCCGTCTCTTTGTAGTTTCTAGCGCGGTAGAAGTTTGCTTTAGCTTCTTCATAATTCTTTTGAGCAATGAAGTAGTGACCTTTGTGAAGGTAGTATTCATATTTCTCTTCACGGCGCATTTCTAAAAATACCAGTGGCGAATTTTTCTTAGAGTTTTCTTCACTGTATGTTTGAAGTCTCTTTTCATCAAGGTAGAACAGGGGAGCGCGATTAGACTCTTCTGCCTGAGTAATTGTCGGAATCGTTTCTTCCTGGATTAATCCCAGGCGAGGAAATTGAATTTCAAGATTTGTTGATTCGATGATGAAATTGTGGATTTCAAAACAGTTGCGGTAAATCAAGTTGATGTAGTTCACTACCATTGTTTCTTTGCGCGCACTCTTAAAAGGAGTTTTGATGAAAGATTCAATGACCATGTGATAAGACTTTAGTTGAGTCTTAAACTGTGCCCATTCGACAGGAGTAGCTTCAAGTTCAAACTCACCAAACTCTTTAACAAAAAACACACTCGTGTCGTTTAAAAGTTTTTGGATTTGGTTTTTTCCACGAGGCCCATAGTGCAGTCTTTCCAGTTCCGTAAATGCAAATAGCAGACGATCCAGATAACCTGTAGCTGTGAAGAATTCTGCGAGAAGTAGGGTGTTCGTAGTTTCCATGGCAATCTTCCTTGATATGCGGTGGGTTCGATTAAAAAAAGGCGTTCATCGTGAACATCACTTTTTATAATTCTATTTTATGACATGAGGATTTTCTTTTACAATGATTTTCTGTGATTTGTTCGAACTTGCCCTATAATTTCTACTATAGGGCCAAAATGACTTTGAAGTTATCTCTTATTTTCTTACTTTAAGTAGACAGTTATTATTTTTATTTTGCTAATTCGTATTCAAGTAATCGTTTATCTGCGGCCACAGTCGAATAACGCTTAGAAATCATATCAAAGAGATTGTCTCCCTTATCACCAACTTTTTGTGAAGCGATATCGCGGAAGTTTACAACACCTGTACCTTTTGGTGTGTCTTTACCAAAAAGTTTTCCAAATGGGTTGTCTTCAGTTTTTCCATCACCCTTCGCTTTGTTTAGTCCTAATCCACCTACGACAGAGATAGAACCTGCACCACCAGAATAAGTAGGAGTTTTCCCTTGTACCGCTGCCGCGACACCACCTTGAGCTGGAGCGGCCGGAGTTCCACCGCCACCACCGCCAGATCCACCACCACCGACACCACCGCCTCCGCCACCACCTGATGGTGCTTTCCCATCAGAAACTGTTGCGGCCGATGAAGCTTCGATCGAATTGTCTTTAGCTGCTGAAGCGATAATCGATCCTACTGGTGCTACACTTGTTCTTTTTGTAGAATCAGTTCCGGTATCAGTGATAGC
>JBEIPV010000096.1:0-11141 GCA_040376855.1 Bacteriovorax sp. | reverse complement strand
TAGCCCATGGTGATTTGGTGATTATTTTTGTCAACGAAAACGCAGCCCACTTTTGTGGATGGATCTTTGGACTTAAAGGCCGCAATCATGGCCTGTAACATGAAGTATTCATCCCACGTAAGCGCAGATTTCGAAGGGAAGAAATTAATTTTTGGGTCGGTGTAGTCAATCATATGCCCATTAAAATCCAATTTTAGCAGCCTTTTAGTCAAGAAAAATTAAAAAGATTCTTGTGTCATCTAATTTAAGTCGTTACACTTTAAAAGATAATTACTTATTGAGGTTTCAATGAAAACAGATTTTGATACATTGCGTGCACTCGCTAGCTATACAATCAACAATCTCAAAGAGAAAAAGTTGATTGAATTTCACCCTACTAAGCGTGAAGAACTAATCGAAGCTATGGCGACTGAGTACGGCGTTAGTTTTGCGACTGATGAAGACGTAAGAGACCAAGCTATTGAAGAAGTAGAAGAGAAAATGGGGGTTGATAACCTACCTGAAGACGTGACTGAATCAGAAATGTTCAACCACGCTAGAAAAGAAATCATTAAATCGTTTAACGGCGAGAACATTGGTGGATTATATCTAGTTGAATCTCTTCACCAGATCGCAGTTAGAATGAAAGACTTCGTTCTTGATTGTGATTTAATTGACGATGTTTTTGGGTCTGATGAAGATCTAATCTCGTTCTTAGTTGCTAAGATCAGACTTTTCTCTCCTAAAAAGAACTAATTTTGTATGCCGTTGTGAAAATGACGGCATATTTCTTAACTAAAACTCTTCAGTATTAAACTTTCGGCTCTTCTAGAAACTCTAATCCAAGAGCGTAGTAATCATCTTTGGCAAAACCTTTTTTAGCATGAACTCGGGCATTTCTAATGACTGCTTTCATTTCATTATCGAGAGATTCAAAAAAGCTTAAACCCTCAAGTTCAATTGTCTCATTCAACTTCACTGAGCTTAATGTTTCTTTACTTACGATGATGCAAATTCCAGTTTTAGAAATATTGTAGATAGGGCAGGCGACAGTAAGAAATTCTTGTTTTGGATCTTTCGAATTAAACTTGGCGGCCACAAATCTTTTTTCATCCTGATCAATATAGATTCTTGGATGCACACGTAGCTCTTTTAAACGTACGTCGTGGGGGATTTGAAATGTTAATGTTCCATTTTTCCCAGCGTGAACAACTGAAGATTTAGTTTTAAAAACGAAGTCCTGAACTTGTAGTAAAAAATAAGTTTCTAAATGTGTATTGAAGTGGGCCTTATCAATATCTTCGATAGCAATACTGAAGACACCTTCATAAATATTAATGGAAGCGAATTTTACTTCACATTTAAACGTTCTAGTTTGTGTGGCCGGATCTTTTTGCCAAATAGTCATTGTTGTTTCAGCTTCAAATTTCTTTTGAACTAATTTAACAATCTCTTCACGGCTCTTTGAAATTCTGTATTCGTTAATACTCATACGAATATTATCGGAGGGTTTGCGATTATACTCAAGAACAGCAAAATATTCACTACTTAGGGACTATCGCCCTACCAATAATTATGGTCAGTGAACAATTCTATTACCTAACTACTTCCAATCTCAGCATGACTTCTTCAAAATAAGGGCCTTCAACCAGGCCATTGAGGATAGAGCTTTTACTTTCAGCATAGAGGTAGTGGCCGTCCTTTATATGACGAACAATGAAGGCATCATAATAAAGCCTTTCCTGGCGATCAGCAGTCGCTGTTCCTTCCAAGCGAAGCATTTCATATTCGCCGGACTTGATTAATTCTTTTTCAACGAAGTCAGATGGATTATGAATCACACTGTTTTCTTCATCGAAGAGAATTTTTCTTTCAACGATTTTTTCTTTGAAGAGTTCGATTAAGTCTTTATCACTGGGAGAAGTATTCCAAATGAAGCGCGCTTCCCAGTCGTAACGAGTGTCGAGACGTTTGAAGCAGATCTCATCAGCAGATCCAGTATCAACTAAACTCCACCAGCGTGGGGTGATAAGTTTAAAACTTTTAAAAAGTATTTCCTGTGCATTTTCCAGATAGTTTCTTTTTTCATTTTTAATCACACGCATGGTGTACACACCAAGGGCCATTAATAAGAAGAAGGCGAACCACTCAAATGCGAGCCCAATGTTGGCCATAACCATGAAAAAACCTCGGGTATTAAGCTGATCATTCTCAACTTATTTAGTTCTACAAATTATATGCTACGCGATTACTAAGGCTTAGAGCTAAACCCTAGTAGGCAGAAAGATCTCTCTAAACTTTTCTCAGGTAATTGCCGAAAATAAGTATTGAGTAGAACTCTAGATCTCGATAATTCCTTTTTGGAGACGCGTTTATGAAGCGATATTACAACAAACACCAACAGGCTTTCAAAGGGAAAGTTCTAATAAGTTTAATGTCTACGACATTACTTTTGAACTTTGAAACTCCTGCGTTTGCTGCTTCAGCAATGGACTGTGCGGGTTATAATCATCCTGCTTATCAAGATGAATATCGATCATGTATCAGAGCAGAGATTGCTATTTCAGCAACAGAAGCTGGCGTTGATTGTATCGACTGTTTATATGCTGCTAAAGAAGAGAAGAGCAACCCATGGGTTGAAGCACTAGGAATCGTGGCACAGCCATTAGCATTCGTTGGAGCAACTTATTTGGGAGCAAAATACGCTAACAAATCTCAGGAAGCGTGGGCCGATGCTTACAAGTCTGGACATAAAGAATGTACTAACAGATTCAACTCATATTTAGATTACAGTGTTTCGTCAGGAGCAAACCCGATTACATCAGCAGATGCAACGGGATTAGCGACAACATGTAATGGAATGGGAATGGGCGGATACGCTGGATACGGTGGATACGCGAGTAACGGTTACGGCGGTTACGGGAATCCATTTCAATCAGCAGGATATTCTCCGGGATACCTTGGTGGGATGATGGGTCCATATTACGGTGGCGGATACGGCGCTGGTGTTAATGGTGGATTTGGATCAGGTCTAGGTATTGGACTTGGTGGAGGCCTTGGTGGCCTATTAGGTTATGGAAATGGAATTAGCATCGGTGGTTCAATTGGAATCGGCGGTGGTCTTGGAGGATACCCAGGAATGGGTGGAATTGGCGGTTACCCTGGTATGGGTGGTGGAATTGGCTTCCCGGGAATGGGAGGCGGTATCGGTGGTTCAATCGGAATCGGCGGTGGCCTTGGAGGATACCCAGGAATGGGCGGAATCGGCGGTTACCCTGGTATGGGTGGTGGAATCGGTGGATATCCAGGAATGGGCGGAATCGGTGGTTCAATTGGAATCGGCGGATACCCTGGAATTGGTGGAATTGGCGGCATCGGTGGTGGTTACCCAGGAATGGGTGGCGGTATCGGTGGATCAATAGGAATCGGTGGTGGCCTTGGTGGATACCCAGGAATGGGCGGAATCGGCGGTTACCCTGGAATGGGTGGCGGAATCGGTGGTTCAATTGGAATCGGCGGTGGTCTTGGAGGATACCCAGGAATGGGTGGAATCGGTGGATATCCTACAAT
Organism: Bacteriovorax sp.; assembly: GCA_040376855.1. Taxonomy (GTDB): domain Bacteria; phylum Bdellovibrionota; class Bacteriovoracia; order Bacteriovoracales; family Bacteriovoracaceae; genus Bacteriovorax. The sequence goes on along the minus strand of JBEIPV010000096.1, from coordinate 7,592 downwards.
TGGTGGAGGCCTTGGTGGTTACCCAAGTACAGGTGGAATGTACCCTGGAATTGGCGTAGGTATCGGTGGCGGGATTAATGGTCCATACGCTCCTTACCCAGGTGGTATTGGAATGGGTATGGGAAATACTGGTGGATGTGGAATTCTTTGTATCAGCGGCGGAATTAACGTTGGTGGTGGTTTAGGAAACGGCGGCCTTGGAGTCGGCGGTGGATATGGTGGATACCCTTATTATGGAAACGGTGGTTTTCCAGGTGGCGGTATTGGCGGTGGAATCGGTGGTTACCCAGGTGGTGGAATCGGCGGCGGCATCGGAGGTGGAATCGGTGGTTACCCTAATGGGGGAATTGGCGGAGGCATCGGCGGTGGAGTCGGTGGATACCCAGGTGGTGGTATTGGCGGAAGCATAGGTGCCGGTGGTGGAGCTGGTGGATACCCTCTTGGTGGTGGTGGATACTACCCAGGTGGCGGATATTATCCTGGTGGAAACGGAGGCGGATACCCTGGAGGATACCCAGGCGGGATCGCTGGTGGTGGATACCCGAACGGTGGAATCAACGGTGGATACTATAATCCATACGCTGGTGGTGGAATCAATGGTAACCCATATGGAAACAGTGGAGCTTACTATCCAAACGGAAACTATTACGGAAATGGAACTATGGGTGGTGGAGCTGGTATCGGTGTTGGTGTAGGTACTAACAACGGTGGATACTGGGGAGGAACTGGTGGATACAACGGTGGTGGCGGATACGGTACTGGCGGTGTAGGAACTGGTTACTATGATCAGTATGCTCAACAGCAACAAGCACAGATGGCGCTTATGGGACAAAACCAGGCGATCATGTCTAGAAATCAAGGTAACGCTATTGCAAACCAAATGGGAGCACAAGCGATACAGACGACTTACCAGAACGCTTATAACGATCTTTACTCAATGGGTGGAGCTGGTTATTACGGAGGAACGCCATATTCTGCAGGGAACATGGGATCGATCTTCGGAGTATCAGGTGGGATTTCTGCAAGCTTTGGACTATAAGAAAAAAACAAAATTTTGAATAAAAAAAAAGGGAGCGAATAGCTCCCTTTTTTATTTGTACTTATTTTTTGTGCATAAGAGTTCTGTAGTCGTCTTGGAACAGAACTTCGATTTTATTGTCGTCGATTAACTTCTCAACAACACCTTGGCCAAACGATGGGTGATCGATAACGTCACCAGTCTGGAATGATCCTTTGATTGAATATTCTTTATTTTCAGCTGTTGATTTACCAATAGCACGTGTCCACATTTCACCAACTGTCTCAGTTGATTTTTTACCAGATCCTGCACGCGCAGTTTTAATAACTTTTGCTACAGTTGTTTTTTTCTTTTTGGCACTTGGGTCTTTAAAAGATTGTGTCGACTTACAAGTCTTACACATAACTTTATCAGGCTCAGTTGCTGATTTCATAGTCACGATGATGTGTGCTAGGATTAATTTACATTTTGAACAGTTTGAGAGGATTTCTTTTCCGACGCCGATTGCTGCAGACATAATGAACCTTTTGAAGAAGGGAATTGAACAAGAGTATTAGAAGTGGACGAATCTGTAAAGAACAATAAGCCAAAAGCGACCTTAGTCACAGTGAAATTGGAAGAAAAGGCCAAGTTACTTCCGACTAAACCAGGTTGTTATTTGATGAAAAATAAGGACCAACAAATAATTTACGTTGGGAAGGCGAAAAATCTTCGCTCCCGCGTAACGTCTTATTTCAATAACTCCTCAAAAAATGCCAAAACAGAAATTTTAGTCGGCCATATTGTTGATTTTGACTTCATTATGACGACGTCAGATGCGGAGAGTTTTGTTCTTGAAAACACTCTGATCAAAAAACACACTCCAAAATACAATATCCGCTTAAAAGACGATAAGTCTTACCCGTATGTTGTGATCAACCATAATGAACCATTTCCGCGTCTGGAGTTTATCAGACGAGTAAAAAGGGGAAAGGGCATTGAAGTTTTCGGGCCTTTTGTTACGGGAAGTAATGTGTGGGATATCATCCGCATTTTAACTCAAAGTTTCTGCCTCCGCGATTGCACGCTGACGGAATTTAGAAAAAGAAAAGAGCCTTGTCTGCTTTATCAAATGCATCAGTGTAGCGCTCCTTGCGTGGGGAAGATCGATGCCTCTGAGTATGAAAAAGATATGGCGTTCGCGCGCGATATGTTTTCCGGCAGCGGAAATAAAACATTAAAAGAGCTCGAGTCGCGCATGGTGCTTGCTGCAGAAAATGAAGAGTTTGAAAAAGCAGCACTTATTCGTGACAACATCACGAAATTGGGAGAATTCGCCAACAACTTCAAGCAGGAAAATGCTGAACATAATGACGAAAAAAATCTTGATATCGTTGCTTACTACCAAGGCGAAAATGAAGTTGATATTTCTATCTACATGATGAGAAATGGTGTTTTACTCGGGCACAAAAACTTTAACTTTTCTAATTTAGATATTGTCGAAGAAGTTGAAGACTCTGTTTTAAATTATCTTTTTCAGTACTACGCCAATACGTATGATTCACTTCCACAATTGATCATCACTCAGATGAATGAAGACTCAAATTCGATGCTTCAGGCCGGGATTGAAACAGTCTCCAGCGATATCAAAGTGCGTGCGCCTCAGAAAAAGTATGAGTCTTTTTTAAACCTGACCCGCGATCACGCTTTTGAACAGCAACGCGTGCGCTTACTTCATGAAGACTCAGTTTATGTTGGATTAAATAAACTAAAAGACCTGCTGGGACTCAAAGAGCGTCCAGTGGTGCTTGAGTGTTACGATATTGCGATTTTTCAGGGATCGAGTCCGACGGCTTCGCAAATTGTTTTTCACGATGGAAAACCTGATAAGAAAAACTACCGCTACTATCACATGGAAGAGCGCCCTGAAGGCAACAACGATTTTGCGATGATGAGAGAGTTGATCATCCGCAGATCGGACAATGGAAGTTTGCCGGATGTGTTTATTGTCGATGGTGGATTAGGCCAGGTGAATGTTTTTAAAGAGGCCTTGAAGGAATTGAATATTTCTATTCCCGTGGTGGGAATTGCGAAATCGAAAAACGTTAGAACCAAAGATGGATTTAAAAGTGAAGATATCAAGAAGTCTGAAGAGCGCTTGATTATTCCGGGAAGATCAAATCCATTTTTCTTAAATCAAAATAGATCGTTGTTTAAAATTATCGTGCAGATGAGAGATGAAGCCCACAGGTTCTCACGTAAGTTGCACCATAAAGAAGAAACGAAGCGAGTCTTCAATAAAAAAGTACCGAGAAAAAAGAAAGATTTGAGCACGGGGAAAGAGAGAGTGAAGATTGAAATTGAATTGGATAAAGGGCCGGAAGAGTCTGGTGAGGATTAAAAAAAAGCTCCTTTTTTAAGGGAGCTTTTTTAGACACTTGAGTAGCATTCATATTATTTAGTACGAGCTTTACAAGTGAAAATACAAATTTTTTTACTAATTGATAACGTGAATGATTTTACGTTGTCCCTGACCACAGTCCGGGCATCTCGCAGACTCTTGCATTAAAAGATTCTTATAGTCAGACAAATGTGTCAGAACCAACTTAGCTCCACAGATTTGGCAGTCATTAATGATCTTTTTTACGTTCTTAATATCACCATAATATTCTTGAAAGTTTTCGAATTTATAGTCTGTTTCCATTGACATGCAGGGGCTCCTGTTTGCTGTTACAAATTCTTTTTCGGATTTTTTTTGCGCGTCTTTACACTCAGTTCTAAAAATGGGAACTTAGGGATAAATTTGCTTATGGACCAACAATTTAAAAAAATTATTCAAAAAACTAAAGCTTGGAATCAGGGGACTGAACCTCTGGCCCATACTTTTGAAGGGGCCCTTTTTAAGGACTCTCACTGGCCGTTTGCCTTTGATGAATCAGTAACAACTGAGTCTGCATTGGAAATGAAATCTCCTGCTACAGCAGGCGCTCAGGCACCTCAGCCTGCAGCTAAATCTCCAGCGAAAATTGAACCAAAGGCCACTTTAAAGTCAGATGCACTTTCCTTGGTGTTATTCGTTGGCGACTCCTATACCGAAGGGGACGATCTCCTGGGGAAAATGATTGTTGCTATGAAGTTGCGCCCCGGAGAATTCAACCGCGTTCCTTTTAATGAAAAGTTAGAAGATGTGAATGATTTAGCTGGGAACTTAACGGTGCCATCAACTGAGACAGTTGAGCTGCTAGAGCAAATTAAAAAATTTAAGCCAAATATCGTCGTAAGCCTTGGAGCGACGGTCACTAATATTTTATTGGGCAAGAGAGAGAAATTGTCGGGTATTCACGGGCAGTTTTTTGAAAAATCAGTCTCACTTAATAATGAATCATACACTTATCAGTTAATGCCCATCTTCCATCCGGACTTCCTGGTCATTAATCCCAACATGAAACGTACTGCGTGGATTGATCTGCAAAAAGTAATGGAGCGTGTAGGGAAAATTTGATCGACTTGTAGAGTGGGTCTTTTTCCCGATACTATATATAGATAGCTTCTAGGACGGAAGTTAGAAATCAAATAAATTTTTTTGGATAAATCGAGTAGGATGCTCAAACTTTTTTTCATCACACTACTAATCATAGTTAGTTCATTTCAAGAGGCCATAAGCGGCCCGGTAGTTAGTGTACGTATTGGGAAGTCGCTTAAAAATATCCATGTCACTGGGCTGGATCTCAAAAGGCATCTTCTTTTTAACAACGATTTTAAAACTTATACTGGTAAAAAAACAGTGAAGTTTAATTGTGAAACTTACACGACGTTAAACAATCAAAAAAATAAACCTATTCTTCTGGCCACACTTGAGTCTCCTACAGGACTCTTGTCTTATGAGAACGTAAAGTATCAGGGCCTTTTTAAAGTTGTCACAAATCCTAAAGGTGATAGCTGTGACATTGTTAACGACGTTCCAATGGAAGCTTATATCAGCTCACTTCTAACAAAAGAGATGAATTCTAAGTGGCCAATTGAAGCGCTTAAAGCACAGGCAGTGGCAGCTAGAAGTTATGCTCTTCATAAAATGAAAAGTCAGCAAGTGAGTAAGGAGCTTGGTAACGAAGCTTTTTATGATCTGGAGAGTTCTGAAAAACACCAAGTGAGTGGAGCTTTTTTTGATACGACTGATTCAACTAATAAAGCATCGGCAGAAACAAGAGGAGAAGTTCTCTTAACTGGTGATGGACAGCTTCGCCCGATTTTCTTTAATGCGAAATGTGGCGGAAAAACACTGAGACCTGATCAGGTTTGGCATAACCGCGAACCAAGTTATCAATCTGTGAATTGCCCTTTTTGTCATAACATCGGCCCGAAAGGATGGAGCAAGTGGATCAGTCAGGATCGCATGAAAGACTTCTTCAGATGGGCCAGTGAGAAAAAAGTCATTCAGGAAAGATTGGATCCGAAATTTACTTCAGTTGTTATGGTGCCGGATAATATTGATAGATTCACTGTGAATTTCTATATCAACGACAGGCCCTACATCGTTGAGAAAGCGGCCCTTCGTAGATACTTTGGAAATGTTCTCTTTCCATCAAACTCTTTTTCTCTGGAAGTTAAGCACGGTAACTTCACTGCCTATGGTGAAGGACTTGGGCATGGAGTAGGTTTGTGTCAGATGGGTGCATTTGCGATGGCCAAAAGAGGTTGGTCGTATAAAAAAATCCTTTCTCACTACTTTCCTGATCACGTTCTGAAAAAGATGTATTAGACTATTCCTAATGACGTTCTTGAAATCACTTTTTATTTTAAGCTTTTGCTTAATGCTTACCCGAGCAGAAGCATTAACCATTCTTATCGATCCAGGACATGGTGGAGAAGAAGATGGTGCTGTCGCCATGACTCAAGGTGAAGCAGTTCCACGCACGATTAAGGAAAAAGATATTGCGCTGGAAATCTCTAAAAGAATTCACGAACTTTTAAAAGCAAAAAACTACAGTGTCTACTTAACCAGAAGTATAGACCGCACAGTAACACTTCCGGAACGTGCAGCGATCGCTGAAAAGACCAGAGCAGATTTATTCATTTCAGTTCATATCAATTCGAGTCCAGAAAGTGGGGCCGTAGGATTTGAAACGTATTACCTGGATAACCACGACGATGTGGCGATTAAAAAAGTAGAAAAGACAGAAAACATTCAAAGCGATGGTGAAAATATTGTCGTTCAACAGATTCTCGTTGATCTGGTTGTCGATCAAACAGTGAGTACATCGAAGCCACTGGCGATGAGTATTCATTCAGAGCTAAAAGGCTCTGTAGGAAAAAAATATAAGATTCCAAGTCGTGGTGTGAAGCCAGGATTATTTTATGTTCTTGCCTTATCTAAGAGGCCTGGAGTGTTACTGGAAGTAGGCTTCATTTCAACTCAAAAAGAAAGAATAAGAATGATGGATCCAAAGTTTCAGGATTCATATGCCAGGGCCGTCGTGAAAGGAATAGAAAACTATATCAAGGCCCGAAAGGCGCGGACCACACCCAGAAAATACCTTAAAAAATAAAAAGGCCTGCTTGAAGCAGGCCTTTTTTATCTATGTCAGAATTTTTTACTTACAAGAAGGTGCAGCGAATGAAGTGCTCAGTCCAGCTGCTGTCGTCGTGTACGGGTTACTCAAATCTCTTTGAGAAACGATTTGTGTATTTTGAGCTAAGCTAACCAGGTTGTATCCACATCTCGCAGTACTCTCAACAACGATATCGAATGGAGTAGAGAAGTTAGTAAGTTCGCGCTGATTTGAGATAACTGAAGGAAGTCCAGCGTAAGAGTTTTTCATCTCACAGAAAGACAACGTTACGTTAAATCCCATAACACTTGAACCGTTCATAACCTGTGTCACGAACATTAAATCTCGGTAAGCACTTACCCCAATCCACATTTTATTAATTGATCCACCTTGAGGTGAGAATCCAGGTGTCCAGTTTCCACCGATTCTGTTAGATCCTCTGATACCATTTTGAACATAAAAACTTACGTCTTTAGTTAAGCGGTATCCGTTCATACAAGGCATACCAGCTTTAATACTTTGAACCTGATTGATGATAGTCGATCCAGCGTTCGTATTTAATGAGTCATTACCTGTATAAAATGGCGAGGAACCAGAGATTCCGCTACTCACTTTGTTTTCTTTCTTTCCACATGAAGTAAGCACGAGTGCACTTACGATAAGGCAAAGGTTTAAAGAATGTTTAAAATTCACTTTCATCTCCGGACTCCATGAGTAGGATTTATGTCTATTGTCTGATCGGATAATTAACCAAAACACTTTAGCGATTCTTGAGTAGTGAATAAAAAAAGTCAGATATATTGAAGAATTTTCGGGATTTAGACGATAATAATTTTAATAAAGATCAATTATACATGAACTGTCCTACAGTTAAGGATGATAATGAAACCTTGGATGCAGTACAAAGATAGAGCAACTAAATTCCTTAGCGATGATGAGGAAATGTTTAAAATCGGTATGGGGCTGAAGTTCCTTGGTGTTTCAGTTTTATGTACGATCTCAGTTCTCCTGTTTACTTATCTTTTAATCCGTATCGACCTGATCTT
>JBEIPV010000220.1:0-2361 GCA_040376855.1 Bacteriovorax sp. | reverse complement strand
TCCATTTTCAATAATCGTCTCGTAACGACTTTTTTCACGCATCTTTAAACTGATGTCTTCAATAGTCCCAAACACTCTGATGACCACACCATCTCTCATCGAAGCTCTGGCCACACAACGAACCCATGTTTTTCTTTTTTTGGCCGTAATAAAGGGAAGCTCCAGACTATAACCTTCACCGTTTTTTAACAGTCTCTCTATACACTCGCTTATTATGTTTTTAGATTCATCAGAATAAAAACTTAGGCCATCTTTTAACATCGGCGTATAACTTTCAGGATCTGTTTCATGGATTTCATGAGTCATCTTAGACCAGTGAAGTTCATTAGTGCCAAGATCAATTTCCCAACTGCCTACTCGCGAGACTTCCTGAGTTTCAGCAAGAATTAATGATTCTCTTTTAGCAAGCGTGATATCTCTAACGACACAAAAAATGAGTCTTTCATTTTCTATCGGAGAAGCACTCCATTGTAACCAACGGTATCCACCATCTCTATGTCTATAGCGACTTTCAAATGCAGTGGTCACATGGCCATCAAACAAAACAAGCTTCTCTAGCTCTTTATTAAAAAGGTCAACGTCATCGGTGTGGAGTAAGGTTGAAAATTTAGTAGAACGAAGATCATTGATGTCCCATCCAAGATTTTTTTCCCAAGATGGATTAAGGTCATGAAACTCTCCGCGTACATTAAATACACAAAGCATTTCAGGAGAGAGATTGAAAAATTCTGCGCCAAACTGAGGCATTCACTGTCCAAAAATTAAATTAATAACTTATGAACCACTGTAACAAATTCAACGCAAATATCTACTTAAATATTATAGGCCGTTTACGTACTGGATGATAGCATTTGTACGGGATAAATTAGTCTTCCCTTCAATCACTAACCTGACTGCATCGACCTGTTTTAAGCGACCTTGGGCCATCTTAGAACAAATAACTGGCTCTAGTGGATCAGTGATAGCGTAAACACTTTTATGCTGAGGCCATAGGTTAACAACATCGTTAGATCCACCAGCACAAAGTGGAACAAGGTGGTCAATTTTAAAATCAGCTCTTGGTAAGCTCGCAATTGAATACCCAAATTTTTGGTCGTATTCATTGATAATGGCCTCTTTAGTTTCGTATGTAACATCACGCTCGCAGTAATTGATGTTCTCTGGGTACCTGTGAGCATCTGGCCTGTCACAAAGCTTACCAGGTGTAATCGATAGCTGTGGCCCTTTAGGGTATCCGGCCGCAATCGCGCTTTCAACAGCAAAGACAGCTAGTATTGAGAGAACAAAAGAAAGTTGTAATGTTTTTTTCATGAGGTCTTTATAAATCACTTTTAAAAATCTTCCACAGATCTTTTAAGTTGGTGAAATTTTTACACAAAAAGATCAATAAATTCTCATGATTGGTGATCAAACTAGCTGATAGTGCATTCGTTAGCCCGGGGCCATAGATAGCTTCTTTCAGATTGAGAAAAAGCGTCAACCGATGCTAAAACAAGAAAAACAATCCCCAGTAACAAGACGGCCAGATACTTGGCATGAATAAACTTGCTGCTCATAAAACTTCCTACTCAATTTCATTAATAATCCAATCTAGGATAAATCTTTAAACAATGACGAGGGCCTAGTTTAAGCAACCTTTAAAAAAAGGCCGTTTGTAAGATTTTTTTTACAAATGTAATAATTAAAAAAGAGGTGGTCTCAAAAAGACTACTGAAAAAGTTTGTTAAGAGCGTTTGCGAAGTACTCAACATCCTTTGGACTAAAAGAACTAGGGCCCCCGGTGATGGCCCCGCCATCGCGGAGCTCTTTCATAAAATCCCTCATGGAAAGAATCTCTCCAATGTTTTCTTCAGTATAAAGTTCTCCTCTGGGATTTAGAGCAAAGGCATCTTTTTCAACCACTTTTGCGGCCAGGGGAATATCGGCCGTAATCACCAGCTCACCGGACTGCAGGTGATCGACGATGTACTGATCGGCCTCATCTAATTTTCTCCCGACAATCGTCAGGGTAATCAAAGGAGAATGTGGGATTGCCTGGTAGGCATTGGCCACCAGGCATAACTCAATTTTAAGTCGAGCTGATGTTTTAAAAAGGATTTCCTTAATCGCCTTTGGGCAAGCATCAGCATCAATCCAGATTTTATAGGGATTACGTAATTTAGGCTTCAATGATTTCTACCCAATAATGGTCCGGGTCCTTGATGAAAGCAATATTCTTCATACCACCTTCCCCTAAACGTTTTTGAAAGGGAACTCCTAATTTTTCAAAACGCTCACAAGCAGCTTTGATATCAGGAACACTAAAGCAGATATGGCCAAAACCGCGCGGCTCTGTATTGCCATTGTGATAAGGCGTTTCTG
>JBEIPV010000136.1:0-7273 GCA_040376855.1 Bacteriovorax sp. | reverse complement strand
GTAACGATTGAGTCTGGCATAGTTGCGTGCTCATTAACTGCGTTGTCTGTCATACCAAGGTAACAAGAAATTTTAACTGGAAGTTGAAGTAGAACTGCAGCTCTGAAAGCAGCGTATACAGTTGCAGATCCGGCCATGTCGAATTTCATGTTCATCATTGAAGCACCTGGCTTTAATGAGTATCCACCTGTATCGAAAGTTAATCCTTTTCCTACAAGGGCGATGTGACGAGTTTTAGCTGTCGCTTTTGATGGAGTGTAAGTTAAGTGAACCAGGCGAGCTCCATGAGCAGATCCTGCGTTTACTGAAAGGAACATTCCCATTTTTTCTTTTTTAAGTTCTGGAACACCAAGAACTTTCACTTTTACACCTTTAAGTGTTTTAGCGTCTTTCTCGATTTCTTTTGCGTAAACTTCAGAGTTAAGAATGTTTGGTGCTTCGTTAACGAAGTTTTTAGCTACAGTGATTGATTCACCGATTTTATTAGCTTCGTTGATAGCAGCTTCAAATTTCTTTGCAGCAGTTTTCTTCTCGTTTGTGAAAAGAGTGATTGATTGAAGTTTTGCCGTTTTCTTAACAGATAGGTGACGGTCAAAAACGTAAGATGTCATGTGAAGTGATTCAACGATAGCTGATAGAGATTCTTCAGCTTGTCCTTTGATCATGAATCCATCAAGGTGGATTGTTGCATCTTCATATCTTCCAGACACTGCTTTGTAGATATGAGCGATTTGGCGTCTAAGAGTTTCTTTCGTTACCTTAGCTCTATCACCAAGACCCAGGATAATAGCACTTTGTCCGTTAACCAGTGTAAGTGCGAAAGTTTCTCCAACATCACCTTTAAAGTGTTTTGAAGCTACAGCGTGAGCGAAAGCTTCAGTAACTTCTTCCGGCCAGTGGTTATTTACCAGAACTTTCCCTGGTTTTTTAGCTGGAGCAGCTTTTGCCGCCGCTTTTTTAGTTGTCTTAGTTTCTTTAGCTTCTTTTGCGTCTTGAGTCTTATTGAAACATGCGTAGATGTTTAGTTCAGTCATTGTTTGACTTGGCGCAAAGCTTAAATTGATTTTCATCATTACTTCCTATGTTTTTTGATGTTTAAAAAATTGTATTCGAGCTAAAATAGCACAGTCTATGATAAAAGTAACTACCAGGTATTTAGCGTCTAATTTTATCCCACCCTTCGTAATAGGGTTCGTTTTCTTCGTTGCTTTCCTGATTACGTTTTACATGTTCAGGATCATCTCTCTCATAGTTACTAAAAGTATAGAAATAGGCGTTGTCCTGGAAATGGTACTAAATTTAAGTGTTTCCTTCTTTCCTTTGGCCACTCCATTGGCTGTGTTCTTTGCGACAATTTACACTCTCAATAAATTAAGTGATGACTCTGAGATCATTGCAATGCGCTCATTTGGGATGACAAAGTTTCGCATCTATCTTCCATTTTTAATTGTGAGTCTCTTAATTGGCGGAACGATCTTTTCTTTAAATAGTGTTTATATCCCTAAGGCCAATGCTAACTTTAAAAACACTATCCTAAAGCTGACTTCTACTGGGATGTTAACCAGTATTAAATCAGGACAATTCTTCACAGATATCCCGAATGCGACATTATTTGCTGAAAAAGTTTCTGAAGATGGAGACAACTTTGAAGAAGTTTTCCTTCACGTAAAAGATAAAGACAGTGTCGAACAAAGAATTATTTTTGCTAACCAGGGATCGTTAATTAAGCTCTTTGCTGATGCCAAAACAGCACCAAGCTTGAGGCTTCACCTGACTGATGGAAACATCGTAAAGATTAATGCTGAAGGTGATCAGATCGAAAAAATTCTTTTCCATGAATATGATTTTCCAGTTTTTAGTTCTGAAATGTCAGGATCGACATTAGATAAAGACAGTATGAAAACCAATTCTGAACTGGTATCGGTCATAGAGGCCCGTCGCAAAAACATTGTCTACGTTGAAAGGAATCCGCCTAAAAATGATCTTGAAAAAAAGGATAGGAAAGAAGCAAGAAAATCATTAACAAAATCTCAGATTGAATACTTCGGAAGGTTTATTGTTGTTCCTCAGATTGTCTTTTTTGTTTTACTGGGATTTTCATTGGGAATTAAAAAGGGAAGAGGGGCAACAAGTAATAACTCTATCCGTGCGATCATCATTCTTCTGAGCTACTACGGTCTTTATTTTTTCTTCTTAAGTCTTGCCCAAAGAGGAGTACTAAGTGCGTCTCTTGCGAGTTTCACACCTAGTGTCCTTTTAGGTTTAATTTCAATTTATTATTTTCGAAAGCTGGACTGGGTCGGTTAAAACTAAAGATTCTTAGTTTTAACCTGAGGTTTTAGACCTTCAGCAGCTGGAGCTGGTGGAGGAGTTTTTGTCTTAGCTTGGTTTTCTTTTAAGAACTCATCACTTGTTACAACTGTACCGTCTTCCTGGAAAACAAAAAGTGGAGCAAGGTATTTCGTTTTTAATTCTTCAGGAAGGACTAAGTTTTTTACACCTGACTTATTAGTCGCATTCAGGTTGATTAGTTTATTGTTATAGAAAACTCTTAATGAATGAGTATTTCCCATGAATAAACGGATGACTGAACCACTAAGGAAAAGAGTTCTTCCCTGACGTAAAACAAACTTTTTGATTTCTTTATCATCAACTTTATAAGTCAGCCATGATTCACCTTCGGCAGCATTGATAAAAACTGTCTCAGTTCCTTTTTTCGGCGGGAATCTGTATTTTGCCGGCAGAAGCTCTTTTTGGGCCTCTTCAGAAAGAGAATTATCTTCAACGTATTGTTTTTCACCAATAGAAATCGTCTTCAGGTTGATGTCGTTAACAGTGACATCAGTTTTTACGTTTTTATCCTGGATAAGATTAACTTGAATCGGTTCTTCCACCTTAGGTTCAGTTACCACTGGTTTAGGAGCTGGTTTTGGTGCCGGGTCTTTTTTCTTATGTAGTGTCGTTAGAACTTCAGGAAGTTTTACTTCTGATTCTTCAGATGATTTTTGAATGTAGTTTTTAACATTGAATCCAACAACTCCGATGATTAGAACGACAACGGCAGTTTTCGCTAAGAAAATTGTTGAAGAAGCAGTTACTGACTTAACAGTTTCAAGTGGAGTCGACGTGATTGTAGAAAGAGTATTTCTTGCCGTTTCAGTTCTGATTTCTTTATTGGCAGAAGTGTACGTCGCTTTTGGATCTGTTTTGGCATAGGCCATATCAAGTAAGTGTAAAGCGAGTTCCTGGTCCATGTTTAAAATCTTACTCGTCGACTTAATAAAGCCTCTTACATAAGTTTTGCTTGGAAGTTTATCAAATTGATCTGCCTCAAGATTTTCCAGCAGTCCAATATGGATTTTAGTTTGTTGAGAAATAACTTTTAAACTTAAGTTTTTTTCTTCTCTCTTAATTTTAATCAAACGGCCAATCGTCAACGTCTCATCAATTTGTTGTGAGGGAGTTGCTGTTTCAACTGGAGTAGAGTTAGTTTCTTCTGTCGGTGTGTCGTTATTGTTTTCTGTCATAATTTTTAAAAATTTGGAGTCTCAACTGATTGTGTCTGTCTGATCACTTCAGTCTGAGTTGCCCTTGTTGTTGGAGTATCGTCGTTGTTATTAAGTTTTTTAATTTGTATGCCGGCCATTGTTCCAAAACGAGTTGAAGAGAATTTCTCCATCACTTCTTGAAACTTTCTTTTTGCTTCTGTGGTTCTGTTTAAGTTCACAAGCATCATCGCTTGTTGATACTGAGGAGCAGGGTCGCTGATACAAGTCCCTTTTCCTGCTTCTTTAAAAGCATCAAGAGCTTGTTTGTAGCGGAATTCTTCTGAGTACATTTCGCCAAGTTTATAATGAGCAGGGCAGTAGTCTAGTTTTTCTTTAATTGATTTTGCCAGGTACTCGAAAGCTTCACGGCGGTCGCCTTCTTTAAGTGACAAGATTCCAAGGTTGTAAAAGTTTCTGTACTGATTAGGAAAAGTTAAATCGCTTAACGCATATTCAAATTGAATGCGCGCATCTTTCAGACGATTTTTTTCCATGTACATCGAGCCCAGGTTTAAATGAGCGTCGCTGTTTTTTGAATCAAGACTGATGGCCGCCTTTAATTCCTGTTCCGCAAGATCGTGTTGATCTCTGAAATAGTAGGCCATTCCTAAGTTATTTCTGATTTTGCTATCTTTTGAGTTAAGTTCTTTTGCTTTAGTTAAATAACCCAGCGCCTGAGCATAGTTCTTTCTCACCAGTTCAGTTGTGCCCTGGCCATAATAAACTTCTGCTTTTTTTTCTTCAGGAGTCTGGTCTTTTAATTGATTGCTTGAACAAGAAGAAATACTTAACACTAAGAGTGTTATCAAAAACGCTTTGATTTCCATATAAAGATCCTCACATCCCAATCCATTAAGATATGATTATATTTTAAGCGTTATTGGGTCTTCTTGTAAATATACCAATGGTTTCAAAATGCTGTGTTGAAGGGAAAAGATCGAAGATTTCCACGCTTTTTAGCTCGTAGTTATTCAAAATCCCCAATGTATCGCGAGTAAAACTAGTAGCTTCACAAGCAATGAAAATAAATCCATCTGGCTTAAATTCATTTAGAAATTCATTGAGATTTTTTAATCCCGAGCGTGGTGGGTCGATAATAAGCCAGTTTGGACGAGGATATCCTTCAGCTTTCAGAGCAATTAACTTTTTAATGGCCGTTGGGTCGTACAAATCAATAGAATAAAACTTCTGATGGCCTGATGGCTGAGGAGTCGTACGGTATTTATCCACTACCAAAGTAGGGTTTTTAAATTTAACTGACAGGTTTCCATTTCCACCAAAAAGATCGTAAACCACAGCTTTATGCGGGATAAGTTCTTGTGCTTTTTTCTCTACCCAGTGGCGGAGTCTTTCGTTCATTTCTGCGTTCACTTGAGTGAACCCACCATTGGCATATGGACGGTTAACAGACACTTTTACATTGTGTCCGCCAGTGTTGTTGTCTTTTGAATATAACTCTAAATGTCCAGTCGCAGGTTCTTTTTCAACCAGGCGAAGCCAGGCATTGTTCGTGTAAATAGCACGCAATTCATAAGCGACACTTGGGTCGATAATTTTACACTCAGGAACCGGGATGATTTGATTTTTGTAGTTCATTAAACCCAGAACTCTCTTCTTTTTATCGTAATGAAGCTGGATTCTATTTCTGTAGCTCAGGCGTCTTTTTGCACCGTGAACTGTGATATCGATGGCCGGGAATTTGAACATGTGACGAGTCAGTGCGTTCTTTTTGAATTCCAGCTCTTTTTCATAAGTCGTGTGCTGATAATCGCAGCCATTGCATTGAGCATAGTGCGGACAATCCGGAGCCTTTCTGTCGGCCGACGGAGTTTTCACTTCGTCTAAAACAGCGAATTGTACCCCTTTTTTCTTTGAAAACACCTCAGCAGTGACTTCTTCACCTGGAAGAGTTTTTTTAATAAATGTGACAACAGCATCTTGTTTAGATACGCCTTGTCCAATTGGGTCAATATGTTCGATGCGGAAGTCTATTTTCATGAAAGGTACCTTTGGTCTTGTATATATAAATTCAATTTTTAAGTTTCTAATGCTATCGTGATTTCTATCTTTTATTTTAGGGTTTTATGGATCAAAAATTTATTCGCAATTTTTCAATCATCGCTCACATCGATCACGGTAAATCGACACTCGCTGACCGTATTATGGAAGCAACGAACGCGGTTTCAAACCGTGAGAAAAAAGACCGCTTACTCGACAACATGGATCTCGAGCGCGAACGCGGTATTACAATTAAAGCTCAAGCTGTTCGTATCCCTTATAAGGCGCAGGATGGCAATACCTATTATTTTAATTTGATAGATACTCCGGGCCACGTGGATTTCTCTTATGAAGTTTCGCGCTCTTTAGCATCATGTGACGGAGCTTTACTGGTCGTTGATGCTTCTCAAGGGGTTGAGGCCCAGACTCTGGCCAACGTTTATATGGCCATCGAAAACAACCTGGAAATCCTTCCGGTTATTAACAAAATTGATTTACCCCACGCTGATGTCCCAAGAGTGAAGAAAGAAGTGGAAGATATTATCGGGATCGATACAAGTGAAGCTTGTGAGGTTTCGGCCAAGTCCGGACTTGGGATTGAGAATCTTTTAGAGCAAATTGTTTTAAAAATTCCACCTCCAAAAGGGACTCCAAAAAATGACCTTCAGGCCCTGATTTTCGATTCATGGTTTGATTCATACCAGGGTGTAGTCATCTTAGTAAGAGTTGTTGAAGGGACTTTAAAAAAACGTGAGAAAGTGTTCCTGAAAAATGCAGGAATGGAATATGAAGTTTTAAAACTTGCGGTGAACTCGCCATTTTTTACAGAAGTGGATGAGCTTACAGCAGGTGAAGTAGGGATGGTCATCTGTGGTATTAAAACTATTCGTGATGTTTCTGTTGGTGACACTATTGTTCATGCCGACAAAAAAGCGACTCCGAATGTTCCGGGATATGTGGAAGTAAAACCGATGGTATTCTGCGGGATCTTCCCGGTAGAATCGACGGATTACGAAAACCTTCGCGACGCTCTTGAGAAGCTTGCTCTTAACGATGCCTCATTTACTTATGAGCCAGAAAGTTCAGCTGCACTTGGATTTGGTTTCCGTTGTGGATTCTTGGGTCTTCTGCACATGAACATTGTTCAGGAAAGATTAGAGCGCGAGTTCGGTCTTCTTTTAATTTCAACTGCACCTTCGGTAAGTTTCAAAGTTAAGAAAACTGACGGGACAGAACTTACGATTTCAAATCCAAGTGAAATGCCTGAACCAGGTGAAATTGATTCTGTAAGTGAGCCGATGGTGGAACTTTCAATCCACGTTCCTAACGAATACGTTGGACGTATGATCACACTATGTGAAGAACGTCGTGGATTCCAAAAAGAGATTAAGTACATCACGGCAGACAGGGTTCAAGTTATTTACAATCTTCCATTAAGTGAAATGGTGTTCGACTTTTATGACAAACTAAAGGGTCTAACTAAAGGTTATGCGTCAATGGATTATGAATTCAAAGACTACGCTGTCGCAGATCTGGTAAAAGTAGATATTTTATTAAACGGGGATAAAGTTGATGCACTTTCAATTATTTGTCACCGCGACAATTCTTTCTATAAAGGTCGCGACCTAGTGCAGAAACTTCAAAAATTAATTGATCGTCAGCAATTTGATGTTGCGGTCCAAGCCGCAATTGGTGCTAAAATAGTTGCAAGAGAAACGGTAAAGGCC
>JBEIPV010000218.1:0-2459 GCA_040376855.1 Bacteriovorax sp. | reverse complement strand
TCTGGGATTCACGCCAAATATTTAATTATTTAAATTCCATTCATAAATTTCAAGAAATGACTTTAGATGATGAAAACCTTTTAACTGTTATTGATGGGATGATGAGTGCTGGTGTAACCCTGATGCAACTTAAACGTTCTGGGTTAGAAGCTCATTCAGATTTTTTTCTGAATACTCGATCGAGAGAACGAATGGAGTCTACTCTAAATTATCTAAAACCTTTTCTTTTAAGTGATAAATTCTCTCAATGGAATTTTCATACAATGTCTATTATTTCATTTTTAGAATGGGCGATATTTAGAGAGATCATTTCTATAAACAACTATCCGGAATGCATCTCATTCTTAGCTCGACATAACTCTCACAAACTTGTTCAATTAACCAAGATTTCCCAATGAAAAAAGCTTTTATCATAACAAATATTGTTGCCTTTACTTTATCACTGCCAGTTATTGGTATCATGCTACTTTTTGGACTTGCAGGTTCTGATAAATCTAATTTTCTAATTGCTGGCATTGGTTATCTTGGGATTTTTATCATAAGTGCCCTTTCTCTTTGGCGTGATAAGTATATTAAGTTCATTTTTATTCCTTATTTTCTTACGGGATTAGGTTTTTATCTTGATGCACAGTTTTGGAAAAAACATAATCTTGAATTATGCAATCAAATAAAGGCCGATAAATACTGCACAGAAAGCCAATATGGTTTTTCTTGTAAAGAGCCAAGTTCACTTGGAAATTTCTCAGTGGCAAAAGGTATTTGTAAAAAATAAGGTTATTTATGTCGATTAAAATCCTCCCAATGATTCTTCAAGACTTAGAAGGTGTAACGGAAGTACAAAAAAAAACTTTTACGCAAAACCTATGTGAACACCACTCTGTCATGCTGAATCGTTTTGAAACATTCGGGCAATATTTTTATGTAGCAAAAAATGGAAACACCATTATTGGTTACATGATTTCTTTCCCATGGAAATCCGGACATACACCTGTCAACAATCAAAATTTCCCGGCCTCACTTCAGGCGCCAGATTGCTTTTATATTCATGACATCACATTACTTCCAGAGGCCCGCGGAACTGGTTTGGCCCGTGCCATGATTGAAAAGGCCTGTGAAACAGGACGCTCTTTAGGATTTAAGACAATATCTTTAGTTGCAGTTGCTCAATCGGGAGATTATTGGGATAAAAATAATTTCCAGGAACACTTAGATATTCCCATCGAAAAAAAGAACGCGATCGTTGCCAACTACGGTGAAGGATCAAGATTGATGTTGAGAGCTCTCTAAACTTTTATGAAAATAGTTAAACACGACAACGTAAGCGATTTCTTATCAAACAATGAAGAGCTTTTAGTAAAAAAAGAAAGCTTTCATAATCTTATATTAGGTCTGGCCTATAATATAAGAGACAAAAAAGTTGAACCGACTGCGCCTCTTTATTATTCAATTGAAATGAATGGTGAAATTATTGGAGGTGCATTGAGATCTCATCATGACAAGCCTCTCATCATCACTGAGATCCCATTCGAGCTGGTCGATTTACTCATTAAAGATTTGATTGATAAAAAAATAGACATTGAAGGCGTTGTAACAGAAGAAAAAACTGCGATCTATTTTAGAGATAAATGGATCAATTTGAAAAATCTTGATTATAAAATTAATCTACACTTAGGTGTATATGAATGTTCTAATGTCATTTTTCCAAAAAATATATCTGGAGAGCTAATAGAAGGCACTCAAGATCATCAGACTATTATCAAGAGTTTTATCATTGGATTTTTTCAAGAATGTTTTCCTCATCAGCCTGTCGTTAATGAAGATATTGAAAAGATGATGGGCCTGTTTCTTAAAAACAAATCTCTTTTTCTTCTTAAAAATAGTAACAATGAAATTATTTCGATGGCGGCCAATACCAGATCAACCATAAATGGTGGAACGATTTCACTAGTCTACACCCCACCAGAGCTTAGAGGCCTAGGGTATGCAAGTTGTGTTGTTGCATTTCTATCTGAGAAAATTTTAAAAAGTGGAAAAAAGTTTTCCTGTTTATTCACGGATCTTACCAACCCCACATCTAATTCTATTTATCAAAAGATTGGTTATGTAAAAATTGGACAGAACATCCACTTCGATTTTATTAAGCGCAAAATTTAATATTCAAAGATTCCCTCATCTTATTTTTATCTAAGGTTCCAGTAAGTTAGACATTGCTAAGACTATGAAAATGCCATTGTCACATACAACCAAAGGACTATAATAGCTCCAATCGATACAATTTTAAGTGAAGGCCGGATCATGACAAATAATACACGAGCAGTTGCAATTCCCTACTCAGGTACATCGCTTCTTGAGATGTCTCTTTTAAATAAAGGGAATGCTTTTTCTGCAGAAGAAAGACATGAACTAAGACTTTATGGACTTCTTTCTCATTCAATCGAAACCATTGAAGAGCAGGCCAC
>JBEIPV010000068.1:0-16476 GCA_040376855.1 Bacteriovorax sp. | reverse complement strand
TGGAGTGACTTTGCTCATAAGAAAATTATGGCAGAGATGGATGGCCTTTCAGCAAGAGCGATCAACGAAGCGATGATGGATTTGGGAAGAATCATTTGCCAGGCGAGAAAAGCTTCTTGTGTGCTTTGTCCGTTAGCTTCTGGATGTAAGGCAAAAGCGAGTGGAGATCCACTTCAGTATCCGGTGGAAGGTGCTAAAAAAGAATCAGAAGATTTATACATCAGACTTTTAAGAGTGGTGGTGAAGGATAAAAAGAAAATTCTGGTGTATCAAAAAGGTGCTAAAGAATGGCTTTCTGGCCAATGGGAATTGCCGACTTTTATTCTTGAAACTAATGATGATAAATTAAAACAATACCCTCATATTAAAATCAAACAGAACTTCGAAAAACTTCCTTACGTAAAAACGGGAATCACGAAGTACGATATTCATAATTATATTTTAGAAGTTTCTTTGGAAGAGTTTGAAAAAATGACGAAGAAGATTGAAGTAGAGTATGAGTTCAAGACGAATGATGTAAAACTTAATATGTCGACAGCGACTCAGAAAGTTTTTAAGACCTTGGATAAAAACCGAGAAAAGGTTTAAGCCGGATCCTGTATTAAATCATCATTCATCTAGGCCATTAGTTACCCAATGGCTCGAGCACTCTACCCGCTTAGCATCGGAAGTGGTCCTTCCTAGTCGACCGTGTTACCGGGAAACGCCTAAGCCTATTTGAGCTTGCACCACGTAGAGTTTACCTGGTTTCACTACAGCATTACCTGTACATACTTTCTGTTGCACTTGTCCTCACCTCGCGATGGGCGGACGTTATCCGCTACGTTACCATGTGGTGTCCGGACTTTCCTCCCGTCTTTATATTGCTATAAAGGCCAGCGATGATCTCCTCTTCTCGGTAGGAGGGTTATCGACTTTTCCTGAAGTTTCGTCAAGTGCTGTGAAATTTTAATCTAGAGAAATGGGAATTTAATGGGAGCTGGGTAAACACCTTGCAGGTTTCTGAAGATGTTTTTAGCATATCTAACTTTAGCTTCACCTGGTTCACCGTTATAGATTTGCAGGGCCTGATAGTAAAGTTCACTTCTTGATAGCTCAACTTCAGTTCTGCTGTCGACAAAGGCCACGTAGGTTTTAAGTAAAATCGCACCATAGGTAATGGCCGTTGGAATGTCTCTTTTGATTTCTTCTTTTAA
Organism: Bacteriovorax sp.; assembly: GCA_040376855.1. Lineage (GTDB taxonomy): Bacteria > Bdellovibrionota > Bacteriovoracia > Bacteriovoracales > Bacteriovoracaceae > Bacteriovorax. The sequence continues at coordinate 15,280 of JBEIPV010000068.1, read as the reverse complement.
CAAATTATAATAATTTGGGTCTGTGTCTGGAGCATCTACGCGGGCCCATAAATCAACCCAGCTCGCATCAATGCAGTTTCTAATTTTTGAAGTGAAATAAAGAGTCGCGTTTTCAGTGGCGCCTTCGCGTCCTCTATAACCTAATTGATCGTGAACTTCTTTGAATCCTATTGTTGTAAATTGAGTTAAGCCTGCTGCATTTGTCGGGCTAACGGCATCTTTTTGGAATGTAGATTCTTTTTGAATAAGTGCTGTCAAAATCCATGGGTCAACATTAAAGCAAGATGAAACAGTTATAACGTTTTCAGCAATTTCATTGGCTTCATGGCGCTTAACTCTAGGGTTGATTTTTACAATGTGATTAGCAAGGTGACTTTGAGTAGGATTGAGCTTCATCAAAGTATAATCTTTTATGACAGCATCACCTGAAAGGCGATAGCCCTTATCATCAACCTCGACCGCTGCTTTTGCAGTCAGAGAAGTAATAATGGAAAACAAAAATAGGATAATTTTGGTGTTCTTCATAGCGACTGTTTACTCAAAAACAGCGTCCCTGAACAGGGGGTGTATAATTTCTACTTAATAAAGACGGGCACTATCGGGGATAAGCAAGCGAGAGCACGATGGACAAGTCTCTAAAGAGCGTCCTTCGTCCAAGGATTGGCTTAAAATGGCATCCACTTGCATGTGGCAGGCCGTACATTTTTTAGCGATTAAAAAGCTTACAGGACTTTTAGGAGCGAATCTTTTTTCTAAGTCCAGATAGAGACTTGTAAGCTCTGGCCGGCATTGATCCATCAACGATTGAATTCGTTTATTACGATTTGTAATCAGGTCTTCTTCTTTTTGGATATTTTCCAGAACTTCTTTTTTAATGTCTTCAAGGGTCGATACTGAGCCTTTTATAAATTCGTTATTTTCTTGGATCAAAGTTAGGATCTCTTCACTTTTTTCTAAAGCTTCAAAGTATAGCGTCTCTGATTTTTCAATTTCTTCTTTAACTAATTTGATTTGATTTTCGAAGGCGATTTGTTCTTTTTCGGTCACAGCAAGGGAGAGTTGCGCTGTTAGTTTTGATAAGCGAAGCTGCATATCTTCAATTTTATTTTGTGACTCAGTAAGCTTTAAACCTTTTTCTTCTAGGGCCAAATTCTCATTTAACACCAGAGTTTTTTTACGACGCTCTTCTAAGTCGGATATTCTCTTGTTTTCACTGGCAATTCTAAGCTGATTTGTTAGGTTTTCCTTCTTAAGGGCCTCAATTTCGATTAAATGCCTAAAGCTCTCGAGGAACATGACCGATCCTTCCTTGTTAATGCCTAGTGGTTTTGAGTATAATGGTGATCATATGCGTGGAAATAGCTTTGGTAAAATGTTTTCTCTAACGAGCTTTGGCGAGTCTCACGGACCTGCTATGGGTGTGGTGGTTGACGGCGTTCCAGGTGGCCTAAAAGTCTCATTAGACGACCTACAAAAAGAACTCGATAGAAGGGCTCCTGGAAAAATTGCAGGAACCACATCAAGAAATGAAGACGATAAGGCCATTATCCTTTCTGGTGTCTTTGAAGGGGTAAGCTTAGGTACACCAATTGCCATCATAGTTCATAATACAAATCAAAAAAGTGATGATTACCACAAAATAAAAACTGAACCTCGTCCCGGACATGCCGATAAAACGACGATTATGAAGTATGGGGTTCGCGATCACCGTGGTGGTGGGCGCTCTTCAGGAAGAGAGACTCTCTCTCGTGTTATTGCCGGATACTTCGCAGGATTAATTATTCCTCAGGTGAAGGTAAAAGCTTATGTGAGTTTATTAGGCCCATTTGAATATAAAAACATTTTACAGGACTTAAATACTGATTTATCACCATACTCGTTTCCAGAAGTGAGTAAGAATGAAGAAATCAAAAACTACCTGGAAAATCTAAAAAAAGATGGTGAGTCTGTCGGTGGAAGAGTTCGCATTGTAGTGGATCATTCTCCGGTGGGATTAGGGGAGCCGGCCTTTGATAAATTGAAGGCAGATTTTGCAAAAGCACTTCTTTCAATTGGTGCAGTTGTCTCTTTCTCTTACGGACTAGGGGAAGATATGGCCACTATGCTTGGAAGTGAAGTGACTAAAACTCCAAATGCTTTTGGCGGAATGGAAGGCGGGATCTCGAATGGTGAGCGCATGGTAATGACCATTACTTTTAAGCCAACTTCTACAGTGGGGGATAAGGCTAAAGAGGGTCGCCATGATCCGTGTATTATCCCCAGAGCTATTCCTGTAGTGGAAGCTATGGTGAAGATAGTATTAGCAGATCATTTTTTAAGACAGAACGCATATCAAATTAAGTAATAGATAACTATCAAGATAAAAAGAGTGGACATGAAGACAGACATTAAGCACGTAGAGCTAGAGAACATCATTTCAGAAATCAACAAACTTCAAACTGACACAGTTTTAATTATTGCTGATCATCAGGTATGGAGTCTTTATTCAAAAGATTTAGTGTTAGAGCAAATCGAAAATAAAAAAGTTCTATTTTGGAAAGCTGCTGACGGAGAGAAAGTAAAAAACATTACTGACTTCCAGAATGCGATGGAGTTTTTCTTAGATAAAGGTATCCATAGAAATGCTCACCTGGTTGTTATCGGTGGTGGTGCCACTTCTGACTTTGGTGGGTTTGTTGCTTCTACAATTCTTCGTGGTATTCCATGGAGTATTGTTCCGACAACTTTGTTGTCGATGGTAGATGCTAGTATCGGCGGTAAAGTGGCAATCAACTCAAAATCAGGTAAAAATCTGATTGGTGCTTTTCACCTTCCAACAAATGTATGGATCTGTCCGAAGTTCATTGAAACACTTCCTGCTGTTGAAAAAAATAGTGGTATGGGTGAAGTTTTAAAATACAGCTTTCTTGATTACACGATCTACGATCTAGTCATCAAAAAGGCCGACATGTCATCAATCATTGATGCTTGTGCAAGATTCAAAGAAAAACTAGTTAATGAAGACTTAAAAGAAGTTGGTGTTAGAAAGACTTTAAATCTTGGCCACTCTTTTGGTCACGCAGTTGAGTTTATTTACAACATCCCTCACGGAGAAGCTGTGATGTGGGGAACGGCACTATTGTTTAAACTGTTTGGAACAGAAAAAAACTTAAACGATATTGCAGCTCTTAAAAAAGCTCTAGAAATTCCGGGAGACAGCTCTCCATGGTTTAATAAAGAGTTCCCGATTGATAAAATCATGATGTACTTATCAAAAGATAAAAAGATCAGTGCACTAAGCTCACTTGATATGATTCTTATCAAGGATATCGGAAACGCTGAAATCGAAACAAAGTCTTTTGATGAAATTCAGGCCGCATTGGAAGCAAATAAAGATGAACTTAGAAAATTCACCATTTAAGGTTCAGTCTCTTTTAGCTTTCGATAAAGAAGTTACTATTCCTACCAGTAAGTCTCACTCTAATCGCGCTCTTATTTTAGGTGCGGTTAGAGGAGAGAATTTCAAAGTCCGCAATATTTCCGATTCCACTGATGTCACTAATCTTTTAAACGCTTTTAAAAAAATCGGGCTTTCACTTCACCATGAAGGATCGACTGTGACTTTTTTAAATTCATTTCCTGAGTGTGAAAAAAACACTGAAGGAAATGTTATTGAGCTTCACACTGGAGACGGTGGAACGACTAATCGTTTTTTAATGGCGCTTTTGTCTCGCGGAAAGAAAGAATACCAAATTTTTCCAACTGAGAAGATGAGTGAGAGGCCAATAGAAGATCTTATTAGGCCTTTAAAGAAGTTAAGCGTGAACATTGTTCACAATATCTTAAGTGATGCAAACACTCCTTGGATTACGATAAAAGGGCCAGCTTCGATGTACAATACAACGAAACTGGAAATTGACTGTCAGAAGAGTACGCAGTTTGCTTCGGCCATGATGTTGGCATTTTCAAAGATTCCTCTGCAGTTTGAATTTATCAATCTGCATGCTTCCGAAGCTTATTTAAAAATGACTTCGATGGTGATTAAAAAATCGCTGGAGAGTAATTCATATACTGTTCCTGTTGATTTCAGCTCACTTGGTTATCCTGCGGCACTTGCTGCGCTCACAGGTCGAGTGTTGATTACGAATTGTCATGAGCTGGATTTGTATCAAGCAGATTCTGTCTTTATTGACGTTTTAAAAAAGAGTGGAGCAAATTGCGAGTTTACATCTTCCGGGTTGGAAATAAAAAAAGGTGAGAAGCTAAATCCGATTACTTTTGATGTTTCGACGGCCCCTGATTTGTTTCCCACACTGGCATTTTTTGCTGCCCATGTGGATGGTATGAGCCATTTTTCAAATATGGAGATTCTGAAATTCAAAGAAAGTGATCGTCTACAAGAGATGACTGATTTGATGAAGAAATTTGGCGTAGAAATGCAATATTCCCCAATAGAAGATGCTTTAACTATCACTGGATCGAGTCAAAAGAAATACCAACAGAGTACTATTAAACCAGCAAGAGACCATCGTATTGTGATGGCCGCAGCACTTTTTATGACAAAAAATGCCGGTGGGGAATTGTATGAAACTGACTGTGTTGAAAAGTCCTTTCCAAAATTTTTTACATTGTTAAAATAGACCTAAGAGGTCTATATGAAAAAATTAATCCTTATCGCTATTCTTTCTCTTGTTTCATCAAACATTTTCGCGGCAGATGTTGTGACTAACTGGTATGACATGGAACTTTATTCTCGCTACACGCTTAGACAAGATATTGTCTTTGAAAATGGGATGAGTTTTAAAGCTGGTGAACAGTTTGATATGTTCGATTTTATTTCTGGTGGAGTGCCGGTGGCATATTTTGGATTACACCAAGTCAATTGTAAAAATCCTGATTTAACAGCAGAGCTTTCGATTGTAGAAGTGCCAACGACACCAAGAATACAAAAGATTGGTGCTCAATTAGCTGAAGGCTGTAACCTTGAGCTGTATGTAGAGTTAAAAGATTTCTTTAAAGACAGCGTCTTCACAGTTAGCGAATAAATTTATTTTTGGATTTGAGCTTTCATTAAACGTGCGAGCTCAAATACATCCGTACATCTGAAATAGTCGTTACCTACACCACGACCGATAGGTTTTAACTTCGACGTAATAATTCTTCCACCTTCTAAAACTTCTTCTGAAATATGTACGCGGACAACTTCACCTGTAATGATCTGACCTGATCCTGGTTGATCGCCGTAGTTAAGTCTGTCTCTGAAAATACATTCAAAATGAATGCGGCTTTCTTTAACTCTTCTTGCTTTAATTTTATCTGAGGGGATAGGAGTCAGTCCTGAAAGAACAAATTCATCTTCTCCGTAAGGAAGTTCAGTTGAGCACATATTCACTTGCTCAAGGATGTCTTCGCTTAGAATATTAATGACGAATTCTTTTTCGCGCAGAATGTTTCTCGTCGTATCTTTAATTTCACCAGTGCTTGATCTGATCATTGGTGAAAAGGCAATAATCATCGGGCTTGCTGAAACGGCCGTGAAAAATGAAAAAGGGGCCAGGTTGTTTGATCCATCTTCGTTTAAAGTTGACACAACTGCTATGGGGCGCGGAAGTATTGATCCAATAAGAATTTTGTAATTGTCAGCAAACGCACCATCAGTATCAAACGATTTCATTGTCACTTTAAACCTCAATAATAATTAATCCTAATACAACTCTAACAAAGTTCTACCAGATATATAACAGTCAATTGTGAAATCCTTGTGATTAAATCTTATTAATATCTTACAAAGGGTGTTCAATTGTTGGATTTAGAAACAAAGTTTCTTTCGTCTTACGTTAATCAAATGAGGCTACAGGGGCTCGATTTCCTCGAGCAGTTAGTTGAAATTGATTCTCAGACCCAAAATATTGAAGGTGTAAACCGCGTTCAACATTTACTGGCCGGGAGACTCTCTCATTTGGGCTTTGAATGCACTTTTATCCCTAATCTTGAGATGAAGACGGGGGATTTGTTATACGCCGTTAAAAAAGGAATGAGCGATGAACAAATAAGCTTTATTGGCCACGCCGATACAGTTTGTTCTCCTGGAAAAGATTTACGTTTTGAAATTGATTTTAATTCCCAGACAGTGGCAGGCCCGGGAATTGGCGATGATAAGGGCAGTCTGGTTATGGCCCTTCATTCTTTGGAAGCATTTTTAGAAAATCATCCTGTTCATCATTTTACCTACGTTTTTATTTCATCTCCTTGTGAAGAGACCGGCTCAATCGGCTTTCATCCGCTTTTCAAAGAAGTGGGAGAGAAGTCTCTTGTCGTTTTAGGCCTTGAGCCTGCTTTATATAATGGATCATTGATTACTTCGAGAAATGGGAACCGCTGGTATAAAATCAATATTCAGGGAAAGTCGAGCCATGCGGGAAGATTTGGTGAACCCTTCATCAATGCTGCTCACCATGCGGCCGAGTTTATCTATAAATTAAATCCTCTGAACGATATTAACAATAAAGTAAAAGTGAATGTCGGTTCAATGATGGGTGGTGTAGATCGATACAATGTTATTTGTGAATCAGTAGAAATCAAATTAGACACAAGATTTCCTACTTTAGAAAAACGAGATGAGATTGATCAGGCAATTAAGAGTCTGATTGATAATTCTTCGGTTCATTGTTTTTACACGGGTGATTCATGCAAAACAACGATTGAAGTTGTTGATGATTGCCCACCCCTTCCTCTCCAGGATCAACCTCATCCTTTACTTAACCGCTACCTTGAGATCATTTCCTCGCTTGAAGAAAAAAAATGTTCTGCAGAACACTCGGGTGGTGCGGCTGACATTAATTATTTTTCAAGGCCAGGACTTATTTATATTGATGGACTGGGACCCAAGACTAAAGGGATGCACACAGTAAATGAAGTGATGGATCTTAAAAGTTTTTACTCTCGCCAATATGCTTTAACTGAAATCTTAGAATTTTTAAATAAAACGCCTCAATTTATCTCAGGAGATGTTTATGACTGCTAACTATCAAATCGCTTGTATTAATTCTGATCACAAGTTGCATGATGAATGGATGCTCTACATTTCTCCAAGATTTTTAACATACACTCCAAAACATCCTCTTTTTATTAAAACTCAAAACTATACATTAAAAACGGCCAATCATATTTCTGAGTTAGTTGAACTCTTTAGAATGAGACATCATATTTTCTTTAATGAAACAGGAATTACGGATGATCATAATCTGGATTTGGACCAGTTTGATTCTTTATGTGACCACTTAGTTATCCGCTCAAATGAGACAGGAGAGATTTGTGGTACTTATAGAATGCTCTCAAGCGAAAACACTTCTCAATTTTACTCACAAGGTGAGTTTAATCTGGATTCTTTTTTGAGTGCCCCAGGTGTAAAACTCGAATTAGGCAGGGCCTGCATTCATCCGCAGCACAGAAATGGCGCCGTGATCGATCTTTTATGGAAAGGGATTGGCGAATACGCTAAAAAAACCAATGCAACTTACCTCTTTGGATGCAGCAGTATTATGACAGTGTCTCCGGTTATGGCCAAGGCCATCTATAAGACGATGACTAATAATCAAATGACCTCTGAGGAATTTGGAATCAGACCAAGATCTAAGTACAAAATGAGTTTCGCCAAGGTAACAGGTGAAGATCTGTTTGAAGAAAAATTCCTCATGGGCCAGATTCCTTCACTTTTACGCAGCTATATTAATGCAGGTGCAAGAGTTTTTGGGAAACCGGCCTTAGATAAAGAGTTTCAATGTATAGATTTTTTTACTATACTTAATCTCACAGAAGTTAATTCTTCATATGAGAAAAGATATTTTAAAAAAATGGAAAGTTAATGTCTTTAGTTCGCCAAATTGTCCGTACGTTCTTATTTGCTATCGCAATTGTTTTATATTTAATTGTTTCATCGCTGATTGTACTGTGGTGCACTTTTGATTTTGAAAGAGCGAGGCCTTACTTAACTAAAGTCATCTCTATCACCTCTAAAGTTGGCTTGAAAATTTTCAATATCAAAGTACGCAAGACATTTGCTCCTGTTGATATGAAGACTAATTATCTTATCGTTTCTAACCATTTGTCGTACCTGGATATTTTAATCATCAGCTCTCATTTACCAACTTGTTTTGTCACTTCAAAAGAAATGAAAGAGACGCCTTTTTTGGGACAGCTTTGTCTTTTAGGTGGATGTCTATTCGTAGAAAGAAGAAGTAAGGCCGGACTCAATGATGAGATCAAAGAGTTGAGTAATGCTCTTGATGATGGGTTAAGTGTAGTTATTTTTCCGGAAGCAACAAGCACCAATGGTGAAGCGGTTATTAAGTTCAGGCGTCCACTTTTTCAATCTGCTATTAATTCATGCGCTAAGGTTTTACCTGTCTGTTTAAACTACAGAACACTTGATGGTGAAAAATTAACTCTTAAAAATCGCGATAAAATTTTTTGGTATGGAGATATGGGGTTTTTAGGGCATGCTCTGACTTTATTTTCTCACAAAGATATTGTCGCTGAGATGACGATTATGCCGAGTCTTAATTCAGTGGATTTTGCAGATAAAAACGAACTTACAGACGCTTGTTATAAGCTGGTGAGTGACGAGTATCAAGTCATCACTCACGCCGTTTAATTTATAGCCAAGATTTCCAGTAATTTTTATTTTCGTTGTTGCTGAACCACTCACTTGGGATCAATGGTCTTTTAGTATCAATCATCACCGCAAATTCATCAGTGCGAGTTTTAGCAACACTGTTTTTAAAAGCTTTCGGGTGTGGACCGTGGTGAATCCCTTGTGGATGGAAAGTTAGAGCTCCTGCATCGATATTGTCGCGCGAGAAGAAGTTTCCTTGATGGTAAAAAAGCACTTCATCAAAATCAATATTTGAATGATAGAAAGGAACTTTTAGCGCTCCCGTTTCGTGCTCTTCAAGAGGTCTTTCAACAAATGAGCAGATAACAAAATTCTTTGCAACGTAAGTTGTGTGAACACTTGGTGGCATGTGGTAGCGATGGCTCGTTACCGGACAGAAATCGTAAATAGAAAGTTTAGTGGGGTAAACAGACCCTTTCCATCCAGAAACTGTTAATGGGTTATGTGGGTAGGTCACAGTTGTAATTTTTCCCAGGCGTTTGATTTCAACTTTGTACTCTTTTTTATCTTGTTCAGTTCCATGAGCAGCTTCTGGAGTGACGATGGCCGTTTGATCGTAAAGAGCGTTTGGCCCCAGCATCCCGCGGTCGGGTTGCTCAAATTCAGATCTTGATTCGACTTTCAAGATTTTCGTTTCAGTTGTCAGGTACATTTTATAAGTTGTTCCACGAGGGATAACGATATAATCACCTTTGGTGTATTCAAGTGGACCGTATGATGTTTCAAATCGACCAGTTCCATCGTGAATGAAATACATTTCATCAAAGTCAGCACTTCTATAAAAGTTCTCAAATGATTTCGTATAAAAACCAATATTAATAACAAGGTCATCGTTTGAAAGAATAGTTTCAAACTGATTTCTTTTTAGATTGTCGTTGAACATAGGCGGTTGGCACTGAGGCTTTAGATCACCTTCAATGTTCGTCCAAGATACCGGCGCAATCGCGTGGTATAAATGTGACACTCTTCCGAAAAATCCATTTCTTCCATGCTCTTCTTCGAAGTGACCTTCGGGAATTTTTACGTGAGCTTGTTTAGTAAAAAGGCCTGATGATTTAAAACTTTCCATACAAATCCTGTTTTATTTTTTAACTTTTTTTCCAACTTTATTAATTAATTTTCCGATCTGTTCAATTTCAAGTTCGATGATGTCACCTGATTTAATCCATTGATCAAGTTCAAGTCCGCATCCTGTTCCCACAGTTCCTGAACCAAAGAAATCCCCAGCTAAAACCCATTCGTCGCGAGAAGCATGCTCAAGCATTTGCCCCCAAGTGAAGTGTGAGTCACCAGAGCGTCCTCTCGACCATTCTTTGCCGTTAATTTTGGCCGTCATAAGAAGATCAGGCTCAACGGAATCGAATTCATCAGCTGTTACGATAACTGGCCCAATCACAGAGCAAAAATCTTTTGCTTTGGCAGGTCCCAGGCGAACCGTCATTTCTTTCTTTTGAATATCGCGAGCAGAAACATCGTTTAAGATTGTGAAACCAAAAATGTGCTTGTGAGCGTCTTTTGCTTTGATGTTGTATCCATCAAGACCAACGACCATTCCAAGTTCTAGTTCATAATCAAGCACGTCAGTGTATGAAGGCCATAGGATTTCTTCTTCATGGCCAATGAATCCAGCAGTCGCTCCTTTGTAATAAACAGGGAGCTCAAACCAAGCTGGTGGAATAGGTTCATTTCTTTTTTTGAATCCAGTGGCCACGTGTTTTTCATGAGCAAAGAAGTCGCGGTAAGTTTCAATCTTATCAAGTGGTGCTGCTAGTGAAATGTTTTTTGATCTCTCGATTAAATAACGAGTTCCATCTTTCATTTCGAAGGTTCCGCACTTTTCAAAAAACAACATCAGTCCCCATGCTTCCTGAAGAATCTCAAGAGGGTTTTCTTTTAAACGAAGAAGTTGGTTAAGTGAAGAAGGGCAGTGAGCATTGGCACGTTCACGTGGATTGAAGCGGCCTTCTCTTTCGAAGTCGCAGGCAAATGCTAAGTTTGGATCGAGGATAGAATTTTCACCAACCAGAATACCTAAACGTTTTTCAGTCCCAAGAGCATGACGGTGTACGTATGTTACGATCTTCATTATTCTGGTCTCCCATATCTGCGTGTGTACTCAGGAAGGATAGCATCCATCGCTTTAAAGAAATGTCTCATTTCTTTTTGTGTCCCTAAAGACACGCGAACGTATTCAGGCATTTCATTGGCCTTTAACTGTCTGATGATAACTCCATAGTCTAGCAACATTTCAAATAAAGCACTCGAAGCTTCATCTGATCCAGTTTTAAAAGCAATGAAGTTAGCCGCAGATGGAATTGGTTTAAAATTATGTTTGGTTAAGAAATCAAAAGTTTCTTTATAACGAAGGCGGTTGTTCACGATCGTTCTTTTTAAGTGAGATTTATCATGAATAGCACCGGCCGCTCCCATCTGAGCAATCACTCCCGGCTCAAAAGGAAGTTTTACTTTTGTAAGGTTAGCAATCAGATCTTCATGACCACAGCCGTATCCAATACGAATTCCAGACAGACCGTAAGCTTTAGAGAATGTTCTAAGAGTTAAAACGTTGTCGTAACGGTAGTCCATTGAATCCGGATAGTCTGGTTGAGCTTGAGCGAATTCAAAATACGCTTCATCTAAAATAACCAGAACGTGAGAAGGAACGTGTTCCATTAAATAATCAAATTCTTTTTTAGTGATGTAGGTTCCAGTTGGATTGTTTGGATTGCAGATATAGATAACTTTTGTTTTTTCTGTAATCCCTTTTGCCAAGGCCTTTACGTCAAATCTGTAATCAGGAGTTAACGGAACAGTTTTAATATGAGCACCAACACTTCTGGCGATAATATAAAATCCAATGAAAGTATTTTCAGCCGTCAGGATTTCTTGTTCCGGTTGAATGAAAGCACGGGCAATATAGGCCATGATTCCTTCAGAGCCATTTCCTAAAATGATATTTTCTCTTTTTAGCCTGTACATTTTTGCCAGGGATGATTTCAGCATATAGGCATGCATGTCCGGGTAACGGTGAACATCCCAGAGTGCATTAGTCATTTTTTTGATAGCTTCAGGTGAAGGCCCAAGTGGGTTTTCGTTACTGGCAAGCTTCGAAATGCGGGTTAAACCGCGTTCGCGGGCCAGTTCTTCTATCGGTTTACCTGCTTGATAAAGAGTTAGATTACGAACATAGTCAGGTACTAGGGTTTGAATTTGATCAGAAATTTCCGACATAACATTATTTCCATTAAAAGGTAGAATAGATTAGATGCTTAAGAAGATAACAACTTTCTCACATACAGGCAAAAAATGAGTCAATTTGATCAGTCCCATTTAGAGGTAATTGAAGAGGGAATTCTCCTTTTTAATGCCCAGAAATACTGGGAATGTCATGAAGACCTAGAGCACCATTGGTTGGAAGAGCCAGGGCCTTTGCGAAATGTGTATTGGGCAGTGATTCAAGTGGCCGCGGCCATGATCCATTATCGTGAAAGTAATCTTACAGGTGCTCGTGGACTGATCTACAAAGCAAAACAAAAATTCGACCGTTGCGAGCAATTCAACGTCGAAAGCGATTTGCTACGATCTGAGCTGTCATGGACTGAGTTAAAAAAAATGGTCAGGGCCGTGCCAGCAGAACCAGTATTAAGTGATTTTGAAAAATTATATGAGTTTCGATTTAAGGACCCAAGTTTATGGACATGGAAATCAGAAAAATCTTAGTTAAATTTCCAAGAAGCAAAGAAGATGTTGTGCAGTGTTTGCCTTTCATCGTGACTTTGAGTGAGGAGTTTCCTAAAGCAGAAATCAATATTATTGTTGAAGAGAATTGCTCTTTGATTTTATCGTTTTTACCTTTTAAGGTGAAATTTTTTGAGCGTCCGGCCAATAAATTAAGTTTAATTGAAACTCATCACTACTGCGCCAATACGCATGACATTTTTAATATCGATTTATTTTTGGATTTAGAGAGTTCACTGAATTCGGCTTTTTTAGGATTTAACTTTAGAGCAAAAGAAAGAGTTGGTTACGAAGTAAAATGGAACAAGTATTTACTCACTAAAAAATTCCCTGAGCCTGCTAATTTGTCTGTAGAAAAAAGAGCGATGAGACTTTTAGAGCTTTATTTGAATAAAGATTTAAAAGATGTTCGAATCGCAAAAAATAGAGAGACAGGACAGGCGATTTCAAACATTGAAAAATTATTTCAAGAACCAGAACCTCCAAAATTTATCATGATCATGCTTGATAATTTTGCCAATACTTCAAAACAAATTGATACCTGGAAAATGTTCTTTGATAGCTTTCAGAAACAAAAGTTTGTGATCTGGAGTCAGGAAGATGAGGATGTTATTTCTGATTTATTTGCCAGCATTGATTTAGGTCATAATGATCTTTTCATGCAAAGAGGAGCAAACATCAAAGAAATGATCTATCTCTTTACAAAAGTTAAAGGTGTTATTGTCAATAACATCTGGGCAGAAGGACTGTGTAACTATGTCGGAGTAGATGCATTGTCATTTTTTGATAATAAAGAAAACTGGCCGAATTACGAATACTTTAGATACCGCCCGCAAAGAGTTCAATTTACCCACGAAGCACCCATTAAATATTACGTCATGGATGAAGTAAGAGAGATGTATGAGATGAATCAGGTTGTGGATCAGATTCACCTCAACTTCAAGTTATAGGAGATACTAATGAAGAAGTTATTATTGATTGCTGGAATTTTGCCCTTGAGTGCTTTTGCTGTTGATACAAAAGATCGCTTGAGCATCACTCCGATTATTGGGTTGGAGCGCGTACAGAAATTTCAGCCTACGACTTCTATGAAGACGCGTGCCATTTATGGTGTAACTGTTGTTTATAAATTTCCTATCAGTGCACTTGAAACAGAGTACACTCATGCTCAAGACACGAGTTCTGATACTGTTAATAATACTGAGTACAAAGACAGCGAAGATAAATTGCGTTTGGGATTACGTGGATCTTTTACAATGGCGAACTTCATGAGTTCATACATTCGTGGAGGGGCTCAGTACAGAAAAAATAAGACGACTAAAACGGTGAACTCGACTACGACAACTGAAGATACTTCAAGTAAAGTTCAACCTTATGTTGGGACAGGCGTAAGTCTAAGCTTGGGAAGATTCCTTTCTGTGTCAGCTAACATTCTTGCGACCTACACACCAACTGATGACCCTAATCTAAAAGATTATGAACTTCAGCCTTCAGTAGGTTTGAACTTAAAATTTTAAAAATGAAAAGGCCGACTTAATGTCGGCCTTTTTTTAATGTGTGTGCTCAAATATGAAAATGATTATCTGAAATTAATAGCGATTCTATCGATCTCAATCATTCCCATTCTGACTGATAAACTTAGTTCTGCGAGTTTTGCGTAGTTCAATGAACTCAATCTCACCACGTACATGCCTGGAGTTACCATTGTATTATTGGCACAAGTCACTGACTGGTATGGCCCTGATAAAACCTGCTGGCATAATTTTAAGTTAACACCGTAGTCACTTCCTCTTAGGAAAAGTTCAACTGAATCAACAACGCGATCTTCATGTCTTCTATCAACTCTCATAAGAGCTGTTAAATTAACTCCGCTTGTATCGTAAATTCTCTGGTTAATTGTTTGCTCAATTCTTCTTTCTAAAATTGGCCCTGGAATAGATGATCCTCTTTCAAATTCTAATGTGACTTCTTCTACGATTAAGTAACCTCTAAATTGTAATCTTAGGCCTTGGATTTCTCTTCCAATTCTCTGACCACTTAATTCAAAAGATAAACGTGTTGATGACGTTCCGATTGATTGAGCTTGGCTTGATCCTTGATCGTTAACTAGTAATTGTCCTTGTGCGTATCCTCTTTGAGATCTCGCAAGAACAGTGACTCTTCTTAAAGATTGACCTTGTCTTTCAACACCAAGATTGAAATTTCTAAATAGGTTTAACCCACCTTCTTGGTTAATAGATTCATTGAACTGTTGTCTGACAACCTCAGTTTGCGGCTGAGATGGTGTACCTGGGCCAGGGTAATTAGGATTAGTAGGAGTACTATTTTGAAGCATAGTGAAGACAACTTTCTCAACATAGAATCTTCCTCTCATTTCTAGTTCTAATGTTCTTAGGTTTTGATTGATTGAATTGGCAAAAGGATCAATTTGAAAAGTGTATCGTGCCATTTGACGGGCCACGATTCGGGGCTGTTCAAGTGATTGTTGATTCGTAAGGATTCGGGCCTGACCTTGACCTGCTTCTGTTGAAGCCGTGATTGTGATCTCTCTAATGCGCTTACCTTGAAGTTGAGCGCGAGTATAAGGATCTTGTAATAAATCTAAACGAGTCTGTCCTTCGAAATAACGATTAAGTTGAAGTTCTACATCACGTTCTGAACCTGAGTTTTCCCATGGATCTCGAGTGTCACGATTTCCACCCCATGGATCGCGTCCTGGAGAATGATCTCCGCGACGTCCAGTGTCTGCATGTAGCGATGTTGAAAGAATGAGAAGTGACGAAAGCACTAATCTTTTGAAATTCATTTTTCCCCCTCAGAAAAAAGCCGGAAGAACACCAGCAGAAACTGAAGTGCAAAGTGAATGCCTAGTAAAATGCTCGGTTTTGG
>JBEIPV010000210.1:0-2910 GCA_040376855.1 Bacteriovorax sp. | reverse complement strand
ACCATATCGAATGATCAAACTCGAGCCCATTTTTTGGAGAGTTTTCTCCATTTCTTTCAGAGAGTCCATAATGATAGAGACTCTCGGATCATTTTTGTTATGAAGCTTTCCTAAAATCAATTCATCAAAAATAAAAGCGACGATTGTCTCATCTGCATTTTTTAATGATTCTGACAGAGCAAAGTGGTCATGAAGCCTTAAGTCTCTTCTGACCCAGCATAGAGCACGTTTCATTTATTATCTCTTAGTGATTGTGTTCAAAAATTTTATTGACAGCAGACTCAATCGTTTCATACTGAAATCCAAAATGAGGATCAGGCAGTCTTTTTGAAATAATTTTTTGCGAGTCTAAAATCACCGAAGACATTTCACCAAAAGCAAGTTTAAGCGCTGTCGCTGGAACAGGGACAAGCGTCGGTCTATGAAGTGCATGGCCTAAGGCCTTTGTGAAATGGAAATTATCAGTAGGGTGAGGAGCTGTGGCATTGTAGACACCATTCATCTCTTTATTATTGACCGCTGCAGAGTAAAGATTGACTAGGTCATCCAGGTGAATCCAGCTCATGAAGTGATTGCCATCGCCAATAGGGCCTCCTAAACCAATTTTAAAAGGTGGAAGCATTTTTGCCAGAGCTCCACCGTGTTGTTCAAGAACAACACCAGTTCTAAGAATCACCACGCGGTTTACTTTTTGAACGGTATGAGCAGCGGCTTCCCAATCTTTACAAAGCGTCGCCAGAAAGTTTTGAGCAGGCCTTGCGTCTTCAGTTAGGCAGTCCTTAAGATTCACAGGATAAATACCCACAGCACTTGCCGAGATGAAAAAATCAAGAGGTGCAGTTAAGTTTTGATTCAATAATGTTGTAAGATTGATCGTCGATTCAACTCTTGAAGTGTGCAGCTTTTTCTTTTGCTCTTTACTCCAGCGTTTAGCAGCGATGTTTTCGCCCATCAGGTTAATAACTCCGTTGATTCCAGCAATAGATGCAAGCGGCGGAGGAGTCGAAGTGTCCTTCCATTCAAAGGCAGAAACGCGTGGATCTTGAAAAACGCTGCCAAGTCTTTCAGTGCTGCGAGTGAGGATGTGAATCTCATGGCCTTGGCCAAGTAGCTTTTTGGTTAATGCGGTTCCAACGAATCCTGTGGCCCCAGTTATTAAAATTTTCATTTGTTTTACCCCTGTCTATTAGAAACTTAGCTCTATTATAGGTTTATGTTTTGTTTTAGTCTGCATGATGATGTTATAATCTCTGAGACATTAAGTAGACGCGATAAGGATTTTTAAATTTGAACAGCACAACTTATACAATTCAGATGGCGTCAAAAATTTCAGGGGTCGGTGTTCACACCATTCGTGCCTGGGAAAAGCGATATAAGGCCTTAGTGCCGGTTCGTGATGCTTCTGGACATAGGACCTATTCTAAAACAGATGTTGAAAAACTGATGTTGCTAAGCGAGCTTTGCTTGCTGGGCTATACTATTTCTAAAGTTGCAGGCATGAGTATCCCTGAACTTAAAGATTTATTGATGGACTTGGGGAAAACTGAGGCGAGCTTTGAAGGGACGGACTTTAACCTTATTAATGACACAAAGCTTACAATTGATCCGGCCCAGTCGCTGCCGATTTTGAACTTTGCTCTAAAAAGCTACAAACTCGATGTTATCTCCCAGGAGTTAGGGAAACTTAAAACTCTCTTATCTCCTAAAGAGTTTGCCCTACAAGTACTTCAGCCACTTTCTTACTCACTGGCGGAGGCCTACTCAAGCGGAGCTTTCACTTCTTCACAGGAGCAAGCGGTGAGGTCTCTTTTAAAATTTCACATGGGTTATAATCTTTATCATCCGACTGATAGAAAAGATAAAGTTAACATTAATGTCATCGTCAGCGGAATGGAAGGGGATTTAAACGATCTCGCTCTGGGCTCTGTCGGACTTTTATGTGGGCATTACGGTTTACACTATACTTACCTGGGCGCAGACATCTCATATGAGGCCCTAAGTGATACGGCAAAATCTCTGGAAGCGAATCTGGTGATTGTTGGCCCTTCAAATGTTCATAATCAACTCGGAAAATCTTATTTCCAAAGTTACATTGAAAAACTCTCAGGGAAATTAAACCCTACGACTGAATTAATTGTGGCCGGAAAATCAGAACTTGATTTGGATAAGATCCCATCAAAGCGCCTCATGGTTTTAAAAACACTGGACGCTGTTGATGAATATCTCTCGAGAAAAAATCACTAAAGAATTTTTTTGATGTCTTTTAAAATCGAAAGTGGCTTATCTGTCGGAGCGTATCTCGCTACTGGATGCCCTGATTTATCAACTAAGAATTTTGTAAAATTCCATTTCACAGCTTTAATTCCTAAAAGCCCTGGAAGTGAGTCTTTTAAATAATTATAAACCGGAGCGGCCTGGTCGCCATTAACATCTACTTTAGAAAACATTGGGAATGTTACATCGTAGGTTAATGAACAAAACGATTTTATCTCTTCCGCGTCTCCCGGCTCCTGAGCTCCGAATTGATTACAAGGGAAGGCCAGGATTTCCAAACCAGAATCTTTATACTCTTTATACATTTGCTCTAGTTCGGTGTATTGCGAAGTGAATCCACACTTAGAGGCCACATTCACAATAAGAAGCGTTTTTCCTTCGTATTTTTTTAGCGATTGTGTCTGACCGTTAATATCAATCACACTGAAATCGTAGATACTCTTGCTCATAAATTCTCCCTTTATCGCATGAATTTTCTTTGAAAAATCGTAGGGGAAGAATACCATAGAAGCTAGTGATTTTCGCTTATACAGAGGTTTTAATGGATATTATTCAGATTAAGGATATTTCTAAATCGTATGGAATGGATTTTTCTTTAAAAGGCATTAATTTAAATGTCCAAAAAGGAAAGGTCTT
>JBEIPV010000149.1:0-6553 GCA_040376855.1 Bacteriovorax sp. | reverse complement strand
TTTGTTATGCCGGTTATTATGCTGACAGCGAGAACGGATTTAATTGATAAAGTTTTAGGCCTTGAAACAGGTGCTAATGATTATATGACTAAGCCTTTTGAGTCGCGCGAATTAGTGGCGCGAGTGCGCGTTCAGTTGCGTGAAAAAATGTCAGCGAAACCTCGCGATGAAAAGATCTCGGTAGGGAAGTTGGTGATCAATGGTTTTGAAAAAGAAATTCTCTATGATGGAAAAAAAATAACCTTCACTAAGATGGAGTATGAGCTGGTGAAACTTCTGGCCGAAAATCCAAGGCAGACTTTTTCACGCGAAAATCTTTTGGATAAGGTGTGGGGTTATGAAAATTTTCCTACCACTAGAACGGTCGACACTCATGTTTTACAAATCAGACAAAAAACGGCCGATGATATTATTGAAACCATCCGAGGCCTTGGTTACCGTCTGGGAACTATGTCGTAGAATTTCGGCCAGCTCGAGCTATTGTCAAGTCGAATTGACAATCATTTTACCTAAAGCTGACTCATATATTTAGTCCTCTGCTACGATGAGATTACCATCAGGAGGACCTAATGAACAAAATCACACTCTCACTTGCTGTTATCAGCACAACATTGTTAATGGGCTGTACAACGGACAAGGACATGAAGGCACAGATCTCGAAGGCCTTACAAGAAGACCCGACAATTCTCACAAAAGCAATCGAGCAACACCCGGCCGAGTTCATTACTGCCCTCCAAAATGCAGCTAAAAATGCTCAGGAATCGATGGCGAAAGTAAAAGAAGAAGAAGAAAAGAAACAACTGGAAGAATCTTTCAGTAAGCCATTGGTCGCCGAAATTCGTTCTGATGAGGCGATCCGTGGTCCTAAAGATGCTCCTATTACATTGGTAGAATATTCAGATTTTGAGTGTCCATTTTGCTCACGCGGAAATGAGACAGTTGAAAAACTTATGAAGAAGTATGAAGGGAAGATTCGTTTTGTGTACAAACACCTTCCATTAAGCTTCCATGATAAAGCGATGATTTCTGCTCAATACTTTGAAGCGATCAGAATTCAAAGCAGTGACAAAGCTTTTGCTTTTCACGATGAAATTTTTAAAAATCAGTCCAAGTTAAAAGAAGGGACTGCGTTCTTGGATTCTGCAGCCAAGAAGGCCGGTGCCGATATGGTTAAACTTAAAAAAGATCTAAACTCTGACGCTGTAAAAAATAGAATTGCAGCTGACGTCGCAGAAGCAGGTAAATTCGGAATGTCGGGGACTCCAGGGTTCTTGATTAATGGAGTGCCAGTAAGAGGGGCGTACCCTGCCGAATATTTTGTTTCATTAATTGAAGAGCTTCAAAAACGCGGACAAGTTAAGATCTAACAACAACATTTCAAGATTGACTGGACCCTGGGAATTCGGGGACCAGTCGAACTTGGAGTTGGCCTTTTTATTCTCTCGTCAAAATCCCACAGCATATGTAAGAAACAGTAAGACTAATCCGTCATTTTAATGACTTACTAAAGTGCTCTATCGTCAATTTAGTGACTTAGACAATGTAAGTTTAGTTTCGATATATCAGGTACTTAATAGACTTATTCACACTATTAGGCTTGCTAATGGCACGTTTTAAACTTGGCACGGGTCATGCAATTGGTATTAGTGTGTGTGTGGAGAATCTATTAAAAGGATTTTTTTAGCTCTCCTGTGAATGTCTCTCAAAAAGCCCATTGCTGAAATATGCACTGGGCTTTTTTGTTTTAGGACTCTTCTTTTGTCATTACAATAATCACAGCTCTTAGCAATTGAATCAACATTGGGAACCACAATGAAAAAATTAATTTGTCTTCTTTCTTTAGTTTTAGCAACAAATGTTTGGGCCGTTGGCGGTAACAATGGAGTCGGGATTGTTTTTGGTGATCCGTCTGGATTAACTTTCCAACACAAAATCGATGCAAAACAGTTTACTGATTTTTACTTCGCTTACACATGGGATGAAGAGTGGGTTTTTATGGGTGACTATAAATACCGTCTTCATGGGCTTTTTGACGGCCAGGTTCCTGTGACTCCTTATATTGGTCTAGGGGCCTTCTTAAAAATTGAAGATCACAAGCACAACGATGACCTGGCACTTGGTGTACGAATACCGCTAGGGGTTGAGTGGGTGGCACCGGAAGTTCCGGTGACTTTGTTTGCTGAGCTTGTTCCTGCTTTAAGAATTATTAAAAGCACGGATGGAGATTTTCAAGCTGGGATCGGCGGAAGATTCTTCTTTTAATGAGCAAGTACTTCGAAAACAGTATTTTTAATGCAGAAGACTTCTCCTTTGACTCGAAAGAGTCAGCGGAGTTTGTCGGATGCCATTTTATTGGCATTGATATGAGCATGCTTAATTTCAGCCGCTTAAAATTTTTAGACTGTGAATTTGTCGAGTGTAACTTAAGCAATACCAGTTTAAAAAGTGCCAGCTTCCGTGGGTGTGCTTTTAAAAAATCAAAACTCATAGGACTGAACTGGGCCGAAGTGGCGACGCTGGCCAGTTGCTCTTTTTCTGACTGCATTTTAGATTATAGCGTTTTTCATTCAATGAACTTGAAGAGTTTTTCTTTCATTGATTGCAAAATGATGGAAGTGGAGTTTTCCGAGACCCAGTTAGTGAAGTCTACTATCACTGGATGTATGTTAAGAGGGGCCTCTTTTAACAAGGCCAATCTGAATGAAGCAGATCTACGTGGTTCAACCGAATATTTTATTGATGTTAGGCACACAAACATTAAAAAGGCAAAGTTCAGTATGCCTGAAGCTCTTACTCTGCTAACTTCGCTGGACATTGTTATCGAGTAATCGTCCACTAGGCAGAAGAGTCTCATTAGAGAAGTTTTGCTTAAATTTTTTCATCGAGCATAATATTCATTATGCGTTTATATCATTTTAAAAAATTCAAAAAAATCGTGATCTCATCTTTTTTGGTCTTCTGTTTTTGTGGCAGTTTTGTTTCTGCAACAGAAAAAATTAACATCAAGGTCGGTGGATACAATTTCCCACCTTTTGTTGAGCAAGATGGCCAGGCCGGACTTGTAAGTGAGTTGATAAAAAAATTTAATCATTCACAAGAAAAGTTTAACTTTGTTTTTGTCAACACAAGTGCAAATCGTAGATACCGTGATTTAAAAGATAAGAAAATGGATGTGATCTTCTTTGAAGATGAGAGTTGGAGCTGGAATGATCCAGAGGTGCCTCATTTAAAAACAGGAATCATTATAAATGGCGGCGAGATGTTCGTTGCCCTTAATAAAGACTCCCGCAATCAAAGTTTTTTTGATTCTTTTACTCGCAAAAAAATCCGCGGGATTTTTGGTTATCATTACAATTTTGCCAATATGAAAACTGATCCAGAAGTCTTGAGAAAAAAAGGAATCAGTCTTGGCCGAAGCAATGAAGAGAATTTAAAAGATTTACTAGATGGGAGAATCGATATCATTGTCATGAACTCATTTGTGATAGATAAAAAATTGAAGGAAGACAAAACTCTTAAAGATAAATTATTGATTAGTACAAAAAAAGACCAGACTTATCAGTTAAGAATCATGTTGAATAAACAATCTCAGATAACTCCAGAGGAGATTGAGAAACTTACGCTGGCGAACCTAAAATGAAGTTGACCAGTAAGCTTGTAAAAGATGCGTGCATTTTTTTAGTTGCGATCTCGCTTCCTGCCTATTTTTTTGCGTTTAATTACACTTTAAGTAAATCAAAAAGTGAACGTGAACAAGCGATCGTAAAGCACATATTAAGCTTCAAAGGAGCTTTGAGCGAAGCTCTTTGGTATGGCGATTATCCTTACACAAAACAAATGCTGAACTCTTTGTCTTATGACGATGGTGTGGCGAAGGTTAGTTTAGTTGATGAGAATATGAAAGAGGTAATGGACCTGACTTCAAAGGGACGCCATACACTGCCGGTGAGTCGTGAGTTAGAAAAAAAGAAAGAAGAGTATTTAAAAAATCTTACTGCGGTAAACGATGAAGTAAAGATCATTACTGATGATCAAGCTATCAGCAATTACGTTTTGATTTCACTGTCAAAAAAGAACGATGATAAAGTGGAAAAACTGGGATTCCTGCATGTTCTTTATCATTATGATGATTTAAAAAAAGAGGCCAGTGTTAATGCTTTGATCATTATTGGCGTGTCCCTCTTTATCTTTTTACTATTTTTCCTTTTTCAGTATTTGTATTTAAGAACTTTACTGATTAAGCCATTGTCAGATTTAGAACAGGCCATTGGCAAGATGAACTCATCTGGAGATATCCGACTGCCAGTGAATCAAAATCATATTTTTGAAATCGCGAGTCTTACCAAAACATTTAATAAAATGGGTGAAGAGCAAAGACATAGTGCAAGTATTATTAATGCCCAACAGTTAAAAATGATCAACATTAGCAAGATGTCTTCCCTAGGGGAAATGGCCGCAGGTGTTGCCCATGAAATCAACAATCCATTGATGATTACCAGAGGATATTTAGATAAAATTCAAAAAACAGTTCATGGTGACCTGGAAAAATACTCAGAAATTTCAGTGCCTGTTGAAAAGGCGATCAATGGAGTTATGCGAGTTGCAAAAATTGTTTCTGGTTTGAGAATTTTTGCCCGCAATGGCCATAACGATCCTATGGCAAGTGTTGATCTTGAAAAAATTCTTTCTGAAACTCTGGAGATGTGTTTTGAGAGATTCAAGCATGGAGAGATCGCTCTGGAAACAAGCACTCAGCTTAAAACAAAGATTCTTTGTAGAGAGTCTCAGATTTCACAGGTCTTTTTAAATCTCTTAAACAATGCTTTTGATGCTGTGACTGAAATCGATGTAAAAGATAAGTGGGTCAAGCTGCAAGTAGAAGAAGATAAAATCGTTAACGGAAAAATTATTATCCGTGTTATTGACTGCGGAAATGGAATTCCTGAAGAAGTCGCTAAAAAAGTCCTGGAGCCATTTTTCACGACCAAAGAAACAGGCAAGGGGACAGGCTTAGGTCTAAGTATCTCGGTAGGGATCATTGAAGACCACAACGGAAGGCTTTATCTGGATCATAAACATCCCAACACATGTTTTGTTATTGAGTTGCCAGTCAGTGCTTAATTAATGGTCCATAATTTTATAAATTAACCCAGCAAGTACACGTGCACCTTTTTGAGAAAGATTGTCGTACACCGGATTGTATTCATAAAATCCGTAATGCTTAACCCTCAAGACATCCTGAGCGTATGATAAAATTTCTTCAATGAAATGGTAGGGAAGACCGCGGTGATTAACGGCACTCACTCCTTCCATTAGTCCAGCATCAAGAGCGTCAGCATCCAGGCTAAAAAGATAAAGGGCCTCATGATCGTAAGGGATCATGCGCTCAAAGAGTTTTCTGTTATTCGTAAAATTCTGAGTCAGGTGTTTTAAGTCATCATAAGTGGCCACAACTTCTTTTGCCCTTCCCAGTTCATTCATAGTTGTTTTTGAATTAGCGAAGTCATGAATCCCCAACTGAATGAGTTCAAATGATCCTTCAAATTCGTTGGCAAATTGCCTGAAAGGAGTGCCCGAATTGTGGAACTCATCAATACGCGTGTCCAGATGGGCGTCGATGTTGATGACTTTTATTTTTTTTGAGCGTGTATTGAGAGCTTTTAAAAGCGGGTAGACATGGTCGTGACCACCGCCCAGGTAAATAAATTTCTGTGCTTTGGTATAACTTTGCAGGGCCGTCGAAAGCGTCGTCGCATATTCACTTTGAGCGTAAGAAAATTCTTCCTCTTCAAGCTCTGGTTTTGCCACTTCTATGTCGGACCAAGTCTGATCGTTATGCAGGGCCAGTTTTTTGACAATGTTTAAAATCGCTTCAGGAGCAAAGCCAGATCCACGACGTCCAAAATTCCTGATTGTTCCTATATCAGAAGAGGATTTGAAAAAAAGTATATCGGCCTCAGAAGGCTTTGTTCTATTTTTAATCACTCGTTCACTGTCTCGAGTGCTGGCGTTTTCAAGAATTAAATCTTTTTTCACAGGTCATCCTTAATTTGCGGTTTACCTTAAAGGCCTCGTGAGTATATCATTAAAAGATCAAATGAATAAAGAATGGTTTATATTTAAAAGCACTCACCATCTCGGTCCATTTTCTGTAGCGGAAATGGAAGAGTTTTTCGCTGTGGGCGAAATCAATGCACAGTCATTGGTGTGGCGCGAAGGCGCCGAAAAATGGGAAGCACTTGGCAAAACCCGTGAACTTTCATTTTTAGTCACTAAAGTTAAGCTCCCTCCGCTTCCGCCCATCCCGATGGATGAAGAGGATGAACTGCCACCACCGGCACCAGCTGCCAAAAAATCAGCGCCAGTACTGCCGGCCAAAGATTTAGGGGACGAGCCACCTCCGATTCCTCTTGATGCTATTTTAAATCCAAAAGGACGAGTTTTTCATAAACCTCAAAGCTCTTTTTCACTAAACCAACCAAGAGTCATCCTGGCAGCTCTTGCGGCCTTATTCGTGATCGTGATGGCCTGGTTTTTTATGAACGAAAGATCG
>JBEIPV010000102.1:0-10435 GCA_040376855.1 Bacteriovorax sp. | reverse complement strand
TCTTAGGCCTGGTAACTACTTTCTTGGTGGTAACCATTTTCTTTATAAAACTTGTGAGCAGCTAATTCTTCTTCATCCATCGGCTTTGAAAAATGAATCACTTCATTGAAGGCCTTTTGAACATTTGCAGGAAAGTGCTCAAGAGTGATTCCTTCAAGTTCTAGTTGTTTTAATTTTTTCGTAAGCTTCTTTAAAGTCATTTCAATCTCGTTAAATTCACGAGCGTGAGGTAGTTTTGGAGTTCCTCTTAAGGCCTCTTCTACACCTTGAGTTTTAGCAAGCTTAACAAAACTTCTAATCTCTCTTACCGGAAGTGTCTTGATGTGATTAAGAGATTTCTTTTGCTCATCTTTTGTCAGTTTAACAAATTCATTAGTCTGAGAAATTGAAAGCTCACCAGCTTGTCTGGCCTCTTTAACTTCTTCAGATGCCATTTCATCGCGGTTGATCGCTTCGTGAATTTGCTTAGGAGATAAACCTGTTTTTTCTGCAACAATATTTAAGAATTTTTCAGCAGGTAAAACAACTTTCTTTTTTTGGATTTCTTCATCGTTCGAATCCATTCCCACAACTTCTGCCGGAGCACTTTCTTCGTGAGGATTGATGGCCTGATAAATTTCTTTAGCGCGTCTTAGGTGACCTTCGATTTCCACTTTATTTAAGTCTTTTCTGACTAAGTTTTCATCGATTGAAATAAGCTCTTTTTCCAGCTCACCTTTATTGATCACCACAACTGGTGCGTGAGTGTAACCCAGGTTTAAAAGCGCCTGGTAACGGCGAGCACCTGCTAAAATAACATCGTCAGTAGAGATAACCAGAGGAGCAATGAGTCCCACTGTTGAAATTGATTTTTCAAGATCTGATACGTCTGTTCCTAATCTTAAATAAGCATTTGTCGCTTTAAGGTCATTAAGCCTTCTTGTCTCAGTTTGTACTTGCACTTGTGCGTCTCCAAAATGTCTGTGTGTGTGAATGTGTGGAGCATTAGAATGAAGATTTAGAGGCCTATTGTCAGTTAAATTATGCTTAAAATATATGACATCTTTGATAAGTTTTTATTTATGAACATAGCGACGGTCAATGGCCTATCTTTAAGTGCCGTGAACTTGGTTTTCTAACGCGTTTATACGAAATAGTCCCTATATGGGGCGCAACATCTTGATGCATTTACCAGAGTAGGTAAATACCCTAAAAATGAACTTATCATGATTTCAAAAAATAATTTTCAAGCAGTTCTCTTGTTACAGTTTTTGCGTAGGCTCCACGCTTTCGTGGGAATTTTTATCGGTCCATTTATCATTATCGCCAGCATCACAGGTGCACTCTATGGAGTTTCTTTTGCGATTGAAAACTGGCTTTATCAAGACATTTTAACTGTCTCAGAGAGTAAAACTCACCAAGGCCTGGCTTCCCAAGTGGAAAGAGCTAATGGCATTGTAGGAAGTGAAGGGAAGTTATTGGCCATAAGACCTGCACCAACTCAAAATGAAACCAGCAGGATTCTTTATACGTCAGAAAAATTAGGCAGCAGTGAGTACCGAACGATTTTTCTCGATCCAGCGACTCTGGAAGTAAAAGCGGATATTGTGACTTACGGATCAACAGGTGCTCTGCCTTTAAGAACCACAATTGATAAACTTCATCGCGATTTATTATTTGGTGAATCTGGACGCTGGTACAGTGAATTAGCCGCTACATGGTTGTGGATTACAGGCGTCAGCGGATTATTTCTTTATTTCAATAGAAGAAAAAGCAAGTCTCATCAAAGTAAAAATCCTTATCAAAAACTTGTTAATAAACATGTTTCGTTAGGACTATTTTGTCTCTTAGGTCTTCTGATGCTATCGATTACAGGACTTACATGGTCTCAGTACGCTGGGGATAATATTGATAAACTGCGCTCGTTCATGGATTGGCGTACGCCTTCTGTTAATAGAGAGCTTCCCTCAAAACTTACTGCTCCAATAAAAGATGATTTGCATTTATTTGATGAAGTTGTCGCCGCTGCAAGAAAAAATGGCATTGACTCAAGCAAATTGGAAATCAGACCAGGCAGGAAAATGAATGAAGCATGGTTAGTTAGCGAAATCGATAGAAGTTATCCATCTCAAGTGGATTCAGTGTCTATAGACCCCGATCAGTTATCAGTCGTTGATAAAGTAGAATTTGCTAAGTTTCCTCTTATGGCAAAGTTAACGAGATGGGGAATTGATCTTCATATGGGATCATTGTTTGGATTGATTAATCAAATTTTACTTGTCGTTTTATCTTTAGGAATTTCGTTTCTCGGACTAACTGGGTATTGGATGTGGGTAAAAAGAAATGGGTGGAAGATCACTAAATCCAAACAGAACACTTTATTTAAAGAATTGAAAACTCAACCAAAAGCTAATTTATTACTTCTAGTGTTAGTTTTTTTAGCTTTAGGATTAATGTTGCCAGTCTTGTTAATAAGCCTGATTCTTTTTATGATCCTGGAAGAAGCTGTCTTCGCTTGAGATTGGATTAATCAATGATGAAAAATTTAAAATTTATTGCTAGCACATTGGCCTTAATGGCGGTCTTGATTTTCTCTTATCTGCAAATTAGAGGAGAGAGAAACTATAATCCATTTTCTCAGCCTTTAAAGACTTCTAATGGAGTCTTAACTCTCAGTCAGCTCAGATCTGAAAATAAATTCATATTCATGTATTTTGGATTTTTAAGCTGCCCCGATGTTTGTCCGACCACCCTGAGTTCGATGGCCGGCGTTTTTAAATCGCTACCTAAAGAACAATTGGATAAAATTGAGTTCCTCTTTATTGACCTGGATCCCGAAAAAGATACGATGGAGAGGATGGTAAAGTATTCGTCTTATTTTCATCCGAAAATTAGACCAGTTATGCTTAACTTAAAAGAGCTTGATTTGTTTACCAGGTATTTTGGAGTGGCCTTCATGAAGATGCCGCTAAAATCTACGATGGGCTACACAATTGATCACTCAACCGATATCATTGTAGTCTCGCCAGAAGGAAAAATCCTTCAGCCAATCGCTCATGGATCTCCTAAAGTTGTTATTTTAGATCAAATTAATAAATTATTTAATGGGAAAGGTGCTCAATGAAAAAAATGACTTTAACTCTTATTGCTCTTTTATCGTTTAATCTTTTTGCAGCGGACATTGAGATTCAAGACGCTCGTATTAGACCGACATTACCCGGAATGAGTGTGACGGCCATTTATATGAAGATTAAAAATAATAGCACAAAAGATATTCGTCTGACTAAAATCACAGGAGATTTTGCGCCAACATTTGAGCTTCATAATATGGAAATGAGTGAAGGAAAGATGGTGATGCGTCCTGTGGATTCTATTTTAATAAAGGGCCATTCGACGACAGAGCTTAAATCGGGTGGATTGCATGTGATGGTTTTCGATGCACCAAAACCTATTCAAAAAACCAAAGTTTATGGTGCAAAGTTAACGTTTGATAATAAAGAAGAAATTTTTACGCCCATTCAAGTTAAAGACTAAAAGCTATTTATAATAGCTTTTCAAACTTTACGAATTGTTGCTCCCATCCCATTTTTGCAAATAATGACATCAGAAGTGGGATGCCATCTTCTTGAACTCTTACATGGGTTCTTTCTCCCTGAGAAGTGAAGTCTACAATCACTGTTACTTCATCTCGCCAGTTTCCTGGAAGACCTGCCTGTTCCGCAGAAATAGGTGTTCCGGTTTCATCTGAAAAAGACATTTTTGAAACAATTCTTTTATGCTGAACGATTTCTGTATATCTTCCCGTGTTCCATGTCGTTTGATCTTTAGGTGATTTCATTGAGTACAAAAAAGTTGCGCCAACTCTTAAATCATTTTGAATGATGGGAGCAGTGTAATGATTGGGCCCCCACCATTTTTGAATAGAAGCTGGCTCAGTCCAGATTTGCCAGACTTTTTCCACTGGAGCATTAAAGGTTGTTTCAACAACAATGCTAGAGCTTGTTCTAGCGGCGTAGAAGAAAAAACCAAGAGCAATAACACACAAGACTCCAAGGACGATGGCAAATTTTTTCATGTATACCTATTTATTTTCCATTAAAACGATTAATTGATCTAAGACGGCATTCCATCCTTGCTCAAACCCCATATCAGCGTGCATCTTACGAGTGTCCGCATCTTTATGGCATGCTCTTGCCGTGTATTTTGTTCCTTCAGGATGATCTTCCAATAATAACATACCTGTCATGAAAGCATTTCCAGATGGGCGGAAGTCAGCGGTTAAAGCGTCAGTCCAGACTAATTTTTCATCTTTTACAACTTCAAGAAAACAACCGTGAATTCCATTTTCTTCGCCAGGGTTTGGACCCTTCATCAGTGTGTAGAAGTTTCCTCCGGGACGAAGATCAACTTCGGCCTCAGTTACACGCCATGGTGCCGGACAAAACCATTCTTTAAGTAAAGCTGGTGTAGTCCACGCCTTAAAAACTTTTGAGCGAGGAGTTTTAATAATTCGCTCAATTTGAATATCCAATTCCGGATTAAAAGCTGGTAACTGACTCATTGGATTCTCCTTTTATTCAAGCTCAACCTGATCAAAATAATCATACCCAAAAGGATCGATTTTGAAATTTTTAACTTTTTTATCCATCACTCTGAAAACTTTAGCGTGAGCAATGGTCACCCATGGAGCTTGCTCTTTGAAGATTCGTTGTGCTTTTTTATAAAGGTCAGCGCGCTTTGCCTGATTTGTTACACGCCTTGCCTGAACAACCAGATCATTGAAGTTTTTATCACACCATCTTGCCGTGTTGTTTCCAGATTCCACGCTTGCACAGCTTAATAGATCGTTTAAAAAAGTATCGGGGTCATTATTTCCTGTCCATCCAAACTGAATCATTTGTTGAGTTCCAGAACGTGATGTCTTTAAAAATGTCGGCCAGTCAAAAGTTACCAGTTTTACTTTGATTCCAACTTTAGCAAGATCGGCCTGCATAAGTTCTCCCATCTTTTTTCCATCTGGATTGTAGGGACGAGTGACAGGCAAGGTGATCATTTCAGTTTCAAAACCATTGGCATAACCAGCTTGCTTTAAAAGTGCTTTCGCTTTTTCGATATTGTAATCGTAATCTTTTAAATTTTTGTCGTATGACCATAGCGCTGGTGGTACCGGATTTGAGGCCACTGTTCCTGTTCCATGATAAATGGCATCGATGTAAAATTTGCGATTAAGTGCATGGTTTACTGCTTGTCTGACAAGTACGTTGTCAAAAGGCTTCTTCGTTACGTTCATGGCAAGATAGCCAACATTCAGTCCATCCTGACTAAGGACAGTGACTTCTTTATTGGCGCGCATATCATCCAGGTCAACAATTGAAGGCAATGTAACAAACTGGCATTCTTTTGCTTTTAACTTTTGATATCTGACGGTTTGGTCCGGAGTGATAGCAAAAATAAGTTTGTCGATTTTATTTTCTTTTTTACCTTTGTAACTTTTAGCATCCCAGTACTGTTCATGAGCAACGTATCTGATAAGACCATCTTTTACATAAGAGACAAAAGCAAAAGGTCCTGTTCCAATCGGGAATTGGTCCATATCCTGTTTACGGTTTTCTTTTGCCAGTTTGTCACCGTATTCAGCAGATAAAATACTCATGTAGTTGCCGGCCATATAAGCAAGAAAAGGCGCTTGGACTTCATTTAAAGTGATTTGAACTTTGTAAGGATCAAGGGCCACGACGTCTTTGATATTGTCTTTAATATTATTTTCGTATTGAGTGTAAATCCCGCCACTCACGCCGTGAAAGGGATGATCTTTCAGTCTTTGTCTATTAATTGAGAAAATCACATCGTCTGCATTAAAATCGCGAGTTGGTTTAAAGTAGCTTGTTGTGTGGAATTTGACTCCACGACGAAGCGTGAAGGTATAAGTTTTTTCATCTTTTGAAATAGTATAAGACTCTGCAAGACCAGGGATCATTTTCGTTGTCCCCAATTCAAATCTTAAAAGTTTGCTATACATAGTAATTGCCGAAGCATTGTATGATGGGGCATCTGTGACAACTTGTGGATTAAAAGAGGCAGGAGATGCTTCGGAACAATTTACAAACGTTTTTGCATGAATCCCAAATGAACTCATTAAGGCAATCACAGTAACAAACTTAATACTTATAGACATAATATCTCCCTTCATAAATGGACTATTAGAGTATGCATTAGTTTTAAATATTTTTAAAGTGAAGACACTTAGCATTGATATAGAAACCTATAGATTATATTAGTCAGAAATTATTTGGACTCAAAAATGCAAGAAGTGTATTAATAGCTAGAGAGCAATAGAGTCCTGAAGGATTATATGGTTATAGATAAATTATTCTTTTTTCCAGATAATCAAATCACTGCGCGGATTGTAAAAGAATTGAATTGGTCGAATCATCCATTAGGTCATCCGAGTACATGGCCAGTTTCATTAAGATTAACTCTGAATACACTTTTTACTACCAGGCAAGCTCTGAGCTTATTCTGGGGTGATCAAAACTACTTTTTTTACAATGATGCTTATATACCGATGATGGGAAAAACAAAGCACCCTCATTCTATGGGGAAGCCTGGAGCGGTTGTCTGGTCTGAAGTTTGGGATTTATTCTTGCCGAAAATAGAGGGCATTCGAAAAACTGGAGAGGCTTCATGGCATGCGGATCAGTGCATTCCAATTTATAGAAATGGAGAAACAAGTAAGGCTTATTTTACTTATAATTGCTCTCCGATAATTGATGAAGATGGAAAAAACTGCGGCGTCTTAGTGATTGGTATAGAAAATACTGACAAAGTGAACTCTGAGAAAAAACTTATAGCGACTCAAGAAGAATTATTCGAGGCCCTTGAGCAATTTAAATTAATGAGTGACTCACTTCCACAGCTTGTTTGGACGAGCTTGCCTAATGGAGAGTGCAATTATTTAAATAAGCAATGGGTGGATTACACTGGTAGATCAGAGGAAAGCCAGCTCGGTTATAAATGGATCGATATGGCGGTTCATCCAGATGATCGTGCTATGACAAAGGCCCATTGGATAGGGGCCGTAAAAGGCCTGCATCCATACGATGTTGAATATAGAATTAAGAGGTACGATGGAGTGTATCGTTGGTTTAAAGTCAGAGGATCTCCTTATAAAAATAATCAAGGTAAAACGATTATCTGGTTTGGAACCTGCACGGATATCGATGATACAAAACAACAGCAATTAAATTATGAAAAAAATGTCGACCTTTCCCCAGCTATGCTTTGGATTACCGAACCTAATGGTTACTGCATCTACTTAAGTAATCAGTGGTATCAAATGACCGGGCAAAGAGTTGATCAAGGTTTGGGTTATGGATGGTTGGATGCGACTCATCCAGATGATAAAGAAAAATCGGCCAAGGCCTTTGAGGAGGCCAATACAAAACATATCAGTTTCGAATTAGAATACCGTCTTAGAAATAAAGATGGTGTGTACCGTTGGTCGATTGATGCAGGAAATCCGCGTTTTGGCCCCCATGGCGAATATCTTGGAATGGCCGGAACTGTCTTTGATGTTCATGAAAAAAAACTTGCTGAAGAAGCGTTAATTGAATCGCGTAGAGATTTATATCGTGTGCTTATGCAGGCTCCTTCAGCTGTGGCTTTCTTAAAAGGGCCTGAGTTAATTTATAGTCTGGCCAATTCGCGCTATCGGGAAATATTTGGAAAAGATGAATCTTTGATTGGAAAACCTATGCGTGTAGCACTTCCCCAGGTCGCAGAGGAGAGTCACCGTATTTTTGAGCGGGTTTTTGCTACGGGGGAGCCCTTTGTGGCAAAGGAATTTAAATCTACATCGCTCGATCATCGAGATGACGTTTATTACAGTTTTGCAGTTCAACGAATTAACAACTCCAAAGGTGAAGCAGAAGGTGTTATCGTCATTGGTGATGATGTTACTGATCAGGTAAAAGATAGGATGGCGCGCGAGGAGCTCAATAGAAATCTACAAGCGATTGTTCAGAATATGGCCGAAGGATTAATTCTTGCTGATCACAATGGAAAGATGCTGATTTGGAATCCAGCGGCCTGTAAGATGCATGGTTTTGAAAATCTGGAGGCCTCTTATGATGAGATTCATAACTACTCTGAGTTATTCCAACTTTATACGACTGAAGGAGATGTCCTGGATCTTAAAGACTGGCCTATCTCGCAAGTTTTAAGAGGGGAGTCTTTTACAGGGAGAGAAGTCATTGTTGAGCATCTTGATAATAGCTATCGCTGGATTGGAAGCTATAACGGTTCGCCTGTCTTTGATGAAAATGGCAATCTCGTTCTTGCTGTTTTAACTATTAGGGATGTTACTTCGAGAATTATTTTTGAACAAGACTTGAAGAAGGCCATCAATTCACGAGATGAATTCTTATCGATTATTTCTCATGAATTAAAGACGCCTCTTACTAGTTTAAAATTGCAAAACCAATCTGCCCTACGAAAAATTAGAAAAGGGAATACAAGCGATTTGACCTCAGACAAACTTTCAATTCTTTTTGATAAAAATGAGAGCCAGATCAATCGGGTTACCAGACTGGTCGATGACATGTTGGATTTAACTCGCATTCAATCAGGGAAGCTCTCTTACAATTTTGAAAAGTGCGATCTGCGTGACATTGTCGTTGACGTCTACGATCGCTTTAAAGAGCAGTTTGAAAATGCTGAAACAGAACTGGTGAATCAGTGTATTGATTCTGTTGAGGGTTATTTTGACCGCGATAGGATTGAACAGGTCTTGGTAAATCTTTTAACGAATGCTCTCAAATACGGTGAAGGAAAAGCGGTTTTTATAAGACTGGAGAGAATCAATAAAACTGCTCGTCTTGAAATCCTGGATCACGGTATGGGGATTAGTCCGGAAAATTTCGAAATTATTTTTAAAAAATATGAACGAGTCGTTTCAGCAGATGAAGTTTCAGGTCTGGGGATAGGATTGTTTATTTCTAAAGAAATAGTTGAGGCCCATGGTGGTAAAATATGGGTTGAGAGTGCAATCGGAAAGGGCGCTAAGTTTATCGCAGAACTCCCAGTCGATTCAGATAACTTAAAAAAATAAATCTATTTTAAACGTTTTGCAAATTGAGCGAGACCGTTAACGACAGATTGATAAATATTATATTCAATTAATTTTTCAGCACCAAAAGTTTCAGTTAAGCGCTGTCTTAGTAGAGGAAGCTGTGAGGTTCCTCCAGTTAAGCATACCTGGTTGACATCTGTGACTTTCAGACCTGATTGCGCAAACACTTCCATCATGGTTGACATAATCTCATCTACTGTTGGGTCCAGACTGTCTTCGTAAGTTTTTTTTGTTAGACTCTGATCAATTGAAATTCCCGGATATCGGTAATGAAAGACGGCCTCTGCTTCTTTTCCTAACTTCACTTTTGTTTTTTCAATCTCATCAAATAATGGAAAGCCAAGCTGGCATTCAACCAATGTAAAGAGTTGACTCATATGGCGTTCGCCATCTGAAGACAGAGCAAATTTTTGAATGTGTTGTAAAAATTCCCACGTATCGCGCTCTCGCAAGTGAGTGATGTGAGCAGGAGAGCAGATTTTAGTTAAGAGCTGTCTTGGAAAAGTTAAAATATTATTTCCACCCGGGATCTTATATTCAAAGCGCGATCCAAAGTGAGGAGCGATAAAGTCTTTCATCATCACGCCGTCGAGAGCATCTCCCGCCTTGAAGATTCCACTTAAACCTAAAATATCATCCTGAGAGTAAGCTTCATTGTGAACTTTCATCAGAGTGAAATCTGAGGTCCCTCCACCAAAGTCAGCAATAAGAACAATTTTTTGACCGTTAGAGTTTGTATTGTAATCAAGACCGGCCGCAATCGGTTCGGGACAAAAGACGACTTCTTTAAATCCGGCAATCTCACAGGCCTTTTGCATTCTATCTTGGGCCAGCTGATCATCTGCTTTGTTCATTGAATAGAGAGCAGGTCTTCCCATGACAATCTTTTCAACATTTTCGCCAATAATTTTATTGGCGCGCTTTCTCATCTCGCCTACAAAGACGGCGATGATTTCAGAAATGTTCATTGTTTTATTAAAGACTGTTGTTCCTGCATAATTACTTTCAGGTAAAAACTTTTTAACTGAGCGGAAAAATCGGCCTTCGCCATCGTTGTTGACATACTCTTTAATGGCCTCTTTACCAAAGAACCATACATTGGGTTCAGGTGTGTAAAGAAGCGAGCGTAAAACCAGTCCATCGTCCTTTTCAAGGCGTATCGGAGTGATGACTCCATCACGGGAAACGTGGCTTAAAAGTGAGTTCGATGTTCCGAAGTCGACAGCGTAGTATGACATATTAAAATTCCATAGAATTATTTAAGGCAGCAATCATTATAGAAGGGATTTGGGTTTTGATCAAAGGCTAAAAAGATGGCCTATTTTA
>JBEIPV010000037.1:0-25307 GCA_040376855.1 Bacteriovorax sp. | reverse complement strand
CCCAAAGAAGTGGCCCAAAAAATCATGCACCCTTTTTTCACCACTAAAGATCCAGGAAAAGGCACCGGCCTTGGCCTGAGTATTTCAAATAGCATGATAGAAAAAGTTGGAGGCCGCCTTTATTACGACTCCAATTCGACCAATACAAAATTTGTTATTGAATTACCGAAAGTTTAAAAAGCAAGACCCTGACCTCGGCCAGGGTCTTATTTGACTATTTAAGTAATAGGTCTGAAGTAAGTAAAAGAACATCAATTGAGTCTTGTTCAGACATGTCAGCATTTTCAGCTTGAACCATAGCGATTTTTTCAGCAAGAAATACTGAAGCAACACCTGTTTGGTTGTAGTCTTGAACGTCATTTTGAATTTGTTTTGCTACTGCTTTTCTGTTTGAAGTAAAGTTAGATGTAGCATAAAGCGTTTGGTTAACAACAACAGCGATTGTTTGAGCAAGAGAAACTTTTACTGTAAAGTCACCCCAGTCAGTAGCTCTGGCCGATGTTGCAGACGCAGATAAAGCTAGTGCAATGATTAGCGTTTTCATGAATTCTCCAAGTTAAATTGATGGGTCTTTTTCCCCTATACACGTAGCGATGCCAAGCAATGATGTATTTTTTACACAGCTATTTACGCATAAGCAAAAATATCAAGTTTAGTTCACTAATCTTAATAGACTCTTATGGCCCCCTGGTTGCAGCTCTTTTCAGAGAGCGACCGGTTGTAATCAATCAAGGAGAACTGTATGGAGAATATATTTCAAAAATTAGGAATTACAGAACCTCACACTCTGGATCAAGTTCATGCCTCTATAGACACAGACCTAAAAAAAGAAACTGGTTTTGTTGCCATTTTAAAAGAGCACCACTATTTTCTGGAAGAATCCATCATTGTCATCATAGACCCTACCGCCACAATTCCTGAGAAGCGCTCACACCTGAGTCGCTTTTTAAGCTTGTTTGAAATGCATGCACAAGCGGAACAAGAAACTCTCTACATTCATTTGCAACAAAATATCGAAGAGGACGCACGCCTTGAAGGTCTTGCCGGACAAGATGAGCATGAGATTGCTTTTAAAATTAGAGATGAATTAATCGCTATGAATTATAAAACACAATGGAATGATGAAATTGCCGCTAAAGCAAAAGTTCTCGCTATTTTAGTAAAAAATCACATCAAAGAAGAAGAGTCTGTAATGTTTCGTGTTGCTAAAAAAAATCTCAACGAAGCTGAGATGGACGAGATGAGGATTGAATACCTTAATAAATGCCGATCTTTTTTATTACATTAAAAAGAAGGGGAATCTTACGACTCCCCTTCTCATATCTCATCTCATTTGAAGATTAAAGTTTACCAGTTACCTGGAAGTGTAGACCCACTGTCGTTGCCCCAGCTCCACAAGAAGCTTCTGCTCCAGCAACTGGTGCCCAGATAGCTGCGCGACCGTGTAGGTAAGCGTACTTGTTGTCAGCTAAAGCTGAATCGATAACAGCTTTACCACCAAGACACTCAGATCCACCAACAGCTGCGTATGCTTTTGATTCAACAAGCTTAATTCCCCAAGCTGCGTTGTCAGCAAGAAGAATTGCACTGTAGTTACAAGTTACATTGTCTTCAGTAAATGTCGCTCTGATAAGGTAGTTGTCCAGACTGTAATCAGTCGTCATACGTCCCATTTGGATTCCGTAAGCTGCGAAGTCAGTTGGAACTGCTGCTGCTTGAACGTTTCCATCACCGCATACGAATGCAGTAAATTTTGAATTCCAACGCTCACCTGGAAGAGTCAGGTCACCGTCGTTTGCGATAGCTGTCGTTAGAGAAAGTGCTGCGAATGCGCTAGCAAGAATAATTTTTTTCATAAAAACTCCAAAGTTTGTACGTGATTTGCTTACAAAGTTTTTAATAAGAAACATGTGTTTGGTCAATCAAACAAGTGTTTTTTCTTTATATTTTCCAATAATATTTAGTACTTAGGATTAAGATAACTTTAAAAAAGCAGGCATCCCGATGTAGATCGTCGCCTTCGTCATCATTTTTATTTCAAGCTACTACTAAGAATCAAAAGAGAAAAAATCTTTTTTATACAACTCACCTTTTAGATTCACTGAAAATGCTTCTGTTTTTTCTACGGCCGATTTTAATTCAGCACTGATATCAAACTCTGCATCCCAGTTATTCCAGTATTCAAGATTAGGAATGATAATAGGATTTTTAGGAGCAAAAAGTGAGCAGGCATCATCATGAGGAATAATGGAAACATCATGAGTGTTAATCGCTGTCGCCAGATTCATAATTTCAAGTTTGTTAAATCCGATTAAAGGACGCAAAATCATTCGCTCTGAGGCTTTATCCATCAAGTGTAAATTCGGCATAGTTTGACTTGAAACCTGTCCGATACAATCTCCTGTGATCAGTGCATCTGCTTTAACTTTTTCACAAATCATATTGGAGATTTCAATCATGTAACGTCTGAAGACCAAAGTGCGGTACTCTTCCCTGCACTCTTTACTGATCAAATTTTGTATCTCTCCAAAGGGAACAATATAAAGATGGCTTTGTCTTTGATACTTGCCCAGAATGGACGCCAATGTTTTTATCTTGGCGACAACCTCTCTTCCGACAAAAGGATAAGCATGAAAGAAAACGAAGGCCTGTCTCACTCCTCTTTTTGCCATCAAGTAACTGGCCACCGGTGAATCAAATCCACCAGAAAGCAAAGTCACTGCATTTCCTGTCGTCCCCCACGGAAGACCGCCAATCCCTTTTCTAGACTCAGTAGAGATACTGACATGCTTTGGAAGAATTCGCACATCAACGACCATATCGGCCTTTTTTAGATCGACTGTTGCTAGAGGATATCTAGTCACAATTCGATGACCAATTTCACGGGCAACGGCGACTGAAGTTTCTGAAAAAGACTTATCGACTCTTCTTACCAAGGCCCTGAAGACCACTGCTTTTGTCTCAAAGCTTTTAAGTTCGTTCACTATTTCTTCGTAAACATTTTCTAAATTTTCATCTGGAAGTCTGCTTAAAACCTTGCATGGTGAAATGTAGGCCAGTCCGGGGACACGAGTAAGCGCCTCAATAAGTTCTTCTGAAAAAAATGTATGAGAAGTGTAATACAGTCTTTCCGACTGAATCTTATAATTGAATTTATCCTGATGATAATTTTTAAAAACCGCATTGATATGAGCAATCGCCGCTCGCATATAGATAATGCGATTTTTACCTTTTAACCATAATTCATCAAATGAAATAACTAAATGAGAATACATTAAGACCTTACCTTTTCTGCATGTGTTTGACGCTATCCCAGACTGATACAAATTCTTTCAGGAGATTGTTCACCTCTTCTTCAGTCGTTCTTGAACTAAGTGAAATTCTCAAAAAGTTTTTGTGATAGCGCTCAGAGATATTCATAGCAGAAAGTGTGGGATTAATTCCTGAGAGTCTTGAAGAACAGGCAGATGTCGATGAAATATAAACTCCACGCATCTCCAGGTGTCTTAAAATAATGTCAGAAGAAATACCCGGAAGAATAAAAGAAACAATATAAGCAGATGTATTTGTAAATGGCATCAGGATCGTTGGAATAGATTTTCCCAAATGAGTTTTAATCATCTCTGAAAAGTGACTCACGTTTTCAAGCGAGACGCTCTGGGCAGCAACCGACATTCTCATCGCCTGATGAAAACCCGAAATCAAAGGATACGCCTGAGTACTTGAACGAATCCCCTCTTCTTGTCCACCTCCTAAAAGGAGAGGCCTCACCTGGTGTCCATGCTTTAAAAAAAGCCCGGCAATCCCTTTAGGTCCACCAATTTTATGTGAGGTCAAACTGACAGAATCAATATCGGGAGTTAATTTAAAATGAGTTTTACCAAAAGATTGAACAGCATCAATATGCACATGGGCCTTTGATTGTGACTTAACGATGGCCGACATGGCGGCAACATCAAAAATCACACCACTTTGATTGTTCACGCTTGTTATAACAACTAGCTTTACTTTTTCATCAATCAGATTTTTAAACAATTCAAGATCAACTGATCCATCGGCACTTAAAACAATCTCCCGTAACAAAACGCCCTTCAAACTCTCCACAGGAGCAGTCACACTGGGATGATCTGCACGACAGTAAACAACCACATCCCCTTCTTCAAAACGCAGGCCTCTAATAACGGTGTTATTAGATTCAGTCGCTGAAGAGGTAAAAATAAATGAGTCGTTTTTACTTCCGCCTAAAACTTTTAAAAAATTTTCTTTATACAAAGCAATTTTTTCAGCAAGGTCATGACCGAGAATATGGAGAGCACTTGGATTTGCAAAATCAGTTCGCATTGATACAAACAATGTATCCAGGACTTCTGAATAAAGTGGAGTTGAGGCCGCATGGTCAAAATAATTCATAATGTATCTTTATCACGAAGAAGTGACTGTGACTTCATAGAATTTATAGCGATGTTTTTGTTTATCTAGGCCACTTCAATGCGTTGCTTGTTTTTTAATTCATATCTCACTTAAATATTGAAAAGTTAAAACAACTAACTCTTTGCGAAATTTACTAATAACGGTGAAAGCGCTGTGCCTTCACCGTTAATTCTCAATTAGTTTAAAGCATCCAGAATCGAAATATTCTCCTGAGGAGTTTTCGATAATGGCATTGAAGGCAATTCTCTCAATGAGTAATCCATCTTAACCGAGTAATCGCGGTCAATCAGGTTACGCAATCCTTGTTCAGCATTGTACCAGTCAATTTTTTCTTTATTTTGGTTACAAGATTTTAAACTCTCAGCATCTGTTAATCCCCATCTCAATTCCACACAGTGGTATGGATCAAAAGAAAGTTTGAAGATGTTGTTTAAAATTGTCCCCAGTGCCAGCGTCTCAACTGATCCATTGGTCTTCTTGACATCAATCGTACATTTATTGGCCGCCACTTCGTAAGCTTTTTTAAGATCGCCTTCTAAGTCAGAACCCGTGTACTGAACATTTTTATCGCCGTCTCTATGACCTTGGATCATTTTAAGCATTAACTGGCGACCTTCTCTGATAGATGCTTTTAAACGGGCATCTCTCGATGGTGAAGAGTAACTCTCCCAGTCTCCGTCTGTTCCGTAAATATTGCTTGGTAAAACATCCGGGTGACTTTGATTTTGAAGGCCAGTAACGAGAGAAGCATTAACCGCCATCTCGCGCTCTTTCACATCGTGACAGATCTCTTCCATCAATTCATTTAGTTCAATAACCGGATAATAAATCAGTGTTCCATCAGAAAGTTTATTACGTACATACTCATGGAAACTCATAGTCACATTATTAAATTCGAAAGGCTTCTTTCTTTCAAATTGCTCAAGCGAGTAATCCGGTAGATCTTGATTAGGAGTCGCTTCAACCACTCCACCTTCCATACTAAAAGGTCTCCAGTTAGAAAAACCTCCACCTATTTCCACGTTCGTCTGAGAAAATTTCTCTCCGTATGTGATGGCCGTTAAGCTATTGTCCGGGTGAGCATCAATTAAATGAACCTTACCATTTTTTGTTACAGAATAAACCACGGCAATATGCCCATTTGGATCATAGAGAACTGTTCCTGGCTTAATCGCTGTCTTTGTCACTCCAACCGGATAAGTATCGCGGAAATTTTTTGAAATTGTATTGTTAGCTGCGTCCGTACGGAAAGTCGCTGTTGAAATAGAATTGGATACATCGACTAAAACTTTATTGATGTTATCGCCGGTTTTAATATAAACCTTGCTGACGATTTTATTTCCACCGCTGTTATAACGGATATCAGTTCCCGATCCACCGAAAATTTTCTTTCTAAGCTCTTTAATTTGTCTTTTAATCACCTGCTTTTTTAGAAAACCTGCTCTATCAAGTTGAGCGTATAAATCATTAAGCTGGGCCATTAAAGCTTCTGCTTCAGCTGTTTTTAACGGGGCCTGTGTTAACTCTACCGGATAAGTAAAAGGCAGGTCATTCATCCAACTGTAGTATGCACGAAGAATGTATGGAAGGTCTGCGCAGTCAGAAAAAACATCCTGAAGCTGAGCTGGGTTTAAATTATAAAATTGTGGATTAGCTACCGGACTTTTAATACAAGCTGCCGTTGTATGACAAACTCCCGCTTGTTTTGCTTTTCCAATTGAGGCCACAAACTCTTCGTAGCCTTTTTCATATGACTTGGTCCATGTAAGGTTTTTCACCTGCCACGCCAGGGGCTTTTTTGTGTTGGCCATAGCTCCATTTGAAACTGCTGCGAACGTAAGAAGAAATAAAAGATGCGATCTCGAAAACATAACTGCTCCAATAAAAATATGACATTTTAAAACTGTGCAGGTGTATCAAATGCAAATGTTATTTAGAATAGTCCATTTAAAGACCTATAATTTTTACATACATTTTTAGGGTTTCGGTCCATTCTAGAATAAAAAAGGCCCCATTTTCATGAGGCCTCTAGTTATAAAGAATTTCTTTTGGAAATTAGTTACGAACTACGAATTGGCATGAGTGACCAATGTAGTTTCCAATTGCTCCAGATAGAGTAACTGATGAAGTTTCTCCAGAGTAGATTACGTTGTTTACAGATTGAGTAAGAGTAACATCACGGCTATCTCCTTTTCCTGCTCTTCTTTCTAGGTTGAAAGAAACTCTTTTCACGTCAAGGTCTCTTCCAGTGTTGTTTGTAAGAGTACATGTGAATCTAGAAGTTCCAGAAAGTTTTCCGTTGATTGTTTTTACCCATCCAGCTGAAGCTGAAAGTGAAACTAGAACAGTTACGATTGCGATCATTTTTTTCATAAATTCCTCCAAAGAATTATTTTGTTGAAAAAAATTAGTCTTACTAAACCACTCGGTCAATTAAAGCAGCGTGCGGCATTTAAATAAAAAGCTACTTAGTGTTGTCATAATATGTTTCACAACAAAGATGAGGTTTTCACAGAAGCATCAAATAAGTAACTAATGTAATAAGGATACATGGGCATTGAGTCATTAAAAATGCAAAGCTCACATCTATTAGATTTTTTTACAAAGAATGTCTCTTGAGAACAACAACTCTTTTGATAAAACGATATTTCCATCAGCGTTTTCATTGGCAAAATACGACACTGAACCGCTTTGTGAAACACAGAAAATTTTTGAAAGAATGGCTTCTGTACCAGGTAAATTCACATACCCTTTTTTGCACTCATAACTTTTGAATTTATTTGAAAGTGTGATTGAGCCGTCTTCTTGAATATTCAAATTGTAGTTGGGACCAATAAACTCACACTCATAGTTTTCATTGGCATAAACACTAAGAGTAAAAGTGGCCGCAATTAACGCTACTAAAAATTTCATCAAAACTCCCCAATCTACAAATTTGAAATAATTAATAGACTAAAAAATTTATTTGAACAACCTACATATAATTTTTACAACAACAACATCACGAATTTTATCTCTGCACAGCACCTTTTTCTATATCTTGAAGCAAATCTTCCATCGTGTCATAGCCATCAACATTTTTTGCATCTCTCTTAGAATCATTTTCTTTAGTGTCTACTGCTTTCTTGGGTGCACTTCCCACCTTTTTTGTGGCCATCACTGCATCCAATTCCTGCTTCATAGGTTTTAAAAGATCAGAGATATCGAGTTTCGGGCATTTTTTTGCCAGAAACTTATGAAGCTCTTCATTGGTTTTGTAGATAAGTTCTACATCATCTTTTGTAATTTTATTAAGGTCACTGTTTAGCATTGAGCATTTTTTATTATTCTTATCTGTTATCGTCACGGCCGCATTTTTATTATTAATCGGAGAGGCCCCCATGCGGTAACCTAAATCAACCACCAATCCTTTCGAGAAATTTTCAATCTCAATACCACTTTTATTTTGCGAATTGATTTCTTTTGAGACTTTCATTTTTAAATCAGGAGAACTCACTCTCCCTGTTTTATCAAAATTAAACATAACACCGCTTGGATGCTTCACAGTCAAACCTTGAGCATTGGCCTCAGTGATGGATTTTTTTTCTTTGAAAGGAAATAAAAAATAAACGCGGGCACCAGTTGAATTAGAATTGGTTGTCCCTGGAAAGTTGCTGAAGACTTGAATTTGTCCTTCATCGGTAAACGTTATATTCCTATAACTTTTTGAATCGACCTTATCTGCAGAGACCATGATTCGGCAAAACATATTCTGATACTGGATTCCATCACCGTACTTGCCTATGGCCTCAGGACAATTAGCG
The DNA here is from genome assembly GCA_040376855.1 of Bacteriovorax sp. Taxonomy (GTDB): domain Bacteria; phylum Bdellovibrionota; class Bacteriovoracia; order Bacteriovoracales; family Bacteriovoracaceae; genus Bacteriovorax. Next base: position 17,073 of record JBEIPV010000037.1, on the reverse strand, counting down.
GCCATGGCCCCGACAGATGAAGTTATAAGAGAGAACGTAAAAAGTGCTTTTAGTGTTGTTTTCATACTTCACTTATCGGCACAATGAGAGAGAAAACTGAGTGTTATTTGACCCTTAAGGCCTCTAAATTCATAAGGTAGTGGTTAACTATTTGCTTATTTAGGGGCTTAATTCCCATCAGGGCCTTAAAATCCTCTTGAGTGAAGTCATAACATTTTAAGAAGAGTTGAATGTCTTCTTCGGTATAAAACTTTCGTCCATTTTCGAAATGGTCAATCACTGCGACTTTTAGATTCATTCTTTCCGCGACATCTTTTAGTGATAATTTTTTTGCTTCTCGAATAAGTCTTAAGGCCATCCCTTCAAGGCTTTCACGATTATTATGTGAGTGTTTTCCCAGCAGAGGATTTTTTTTCATTAAGCTTCCCCTACTTTAAACCTTCTTCCTTTAATCTTTCCATTGAGAAGTTTAGTAATTGTCTGACTTATTTTAGAAGCTTCAATCGCCACAAAACTTTGGTGTTCCTGAATATTAATATTTCCAACTTCGCTTGCCACCAGTCCTGCTTCATTCACCAAAGCTCCCAGGATGTCCCCTGGACGGACTTTTTCTTTTTTCCCACCATTGATGTACATGGTTTTCATCGGCGCCTTTAAATCGTATCTGGCGGTTGCTGAGAGCGCCTCAACTTTCAGGTACTCATTGATGTGCCCTTGATAGTTTTCAATATCGTGAAGTTTTTCTTTTTCTCTTTGAACAAAAAATGAAAAGGCCAATCCTTCTTTACCTGCCCTCGCCGTTCTTCCGATACGGTGGGTGTAGACTTCAGCATCTGTTGGCAGATCGAAGTTTACGACAGCTTCCAAGTCTTTTATGTCCAATCCTCTTGCGGCCACATCAGTGGCCACCAGGATCAGGCAGCTTTGATTGGAGAATTTTGTTAAAACAACTGTGCGCTCGTTTTGCTCCAGGTCCCCATGAAATGGCAGAGCAGGAATCCCTTGTCTGACTAAAGCGCGGGCCACTTCGCCACAAAGCTGTTTTGTTTTACAAAAAACAACAACTGATTGTGGTTTATAATTTCCCAATAGCTTTATTAAAGCGTCTAATTTTTCACTGTGATCATGAAGCTCAATAAAAACCTGACGGATAATATTTTTTTCGTGTTTGGTATCAACAGTTACACGCTTTGGATTGTGCTGAAACACGCGGCTCAACTCTTCAATCTCCGGCGGAAATGTGGCAGAAAATAGCAGCGATTGAATTTTCTTAGGTGCAAAAGAAAGGATGGCCTCCATCTCTTCCTGAAAGCCCATATCAAGCATGCGGTCAGCTTCATCTAAAACTAAAAAATTAATCGTGTCTAAATTGATGGCGTCTTTTTTTAAAAACTTTAATACACGCCCAGGAGTCCCGACAATAATATGAGCACCATGTTCAAGTGAACTCAATTGTTGATATTCCGAAACTCCACCACAGATCACCAGGATTTTACAATTTTTTGTAAAACGCGCCAGACGTCTTAATTCTTCAGCGACTTGAAGTGCCAACTCATGTGTCGGGCATAAAACTAATGACTGCAGTCTTTTACTTTCAAGATTGAGTTTATTTAAAATTCCTAAACCAAAAGCGGCCGTTTTTCCGCTTCCTGTTTTTGCCTGTGCAATGAGATCCGAACCTTCCAAAATAAGTGGCAAGGCCTGCTCCTGAATGGGAGTCATCGAAGTAAAACCTAAGGTTTCAAGATTCTCCAGAATTTCTTTAGTTAATGCGAGTGTATTAAATGAATTTGTCATGAAGTTACCTTTACCACGCTGTAAGCGCTGAGTACAATGAATAGCAATTCAATAATCCCCCCTTTTCAGAGGAGTTACATATGATTATTTTTATTACAGGTGCTACCGCAGGCTTTGGGGCCGCAATGGTCAAGCGCTTTATTCACTCAGGTCACAAAGTGATCGCTACTGGAAGAAGACAAGAGCGCCTCAATGAAATGAAAAAAGAATACGGTGATCATCTCTATCCACTAGTTCTCGATGTACAAAATAAAGAGATGGTGGGAAAGGCCATCGACAGTCTTCCTCTTGAATGGAAAAAAATTGATGTACTGGTTAACAACGCAGGGCTTGCTCTGGGAACTGATCTCGCTCAAAAAGCAAACCTTGATGATTGGGACACGATGATTCAAACCAATATCAATGGACTGCTTTACTGCACTCATAAAATTTTACCTGATATGGTCAGCAGAAATCACGGTCAGATCATCAACCTGGGATCAGTGGCCGGAGAATATCCATATCAAGGTGGAAATGTTTATGGAGCAACTAAGGCCTTCGTGCATCAACTGAGTATGAATTTAAGATCAGACTTGCTTGGAACAAATGTGCGCGTAACCAATATCGAACCCGGAATGTGCCACACTGAATTTTCTGAAGTGCGCTTTAAAGGCGACAAGGAAAAAGCTGACTCCGTTTATAAAGGTGTCAAGGCCCTTAGTGCAGATGACATTGCTGAAACCATTGAATGGGTCATCTCACGTCCTGCCCATGTAAATATCAATGTGATCTCACTGATGCCAACTCAGCAGGCCTTTGCAGGTTTTTCAGTTCATAGAACTTAAATAAAAAAAGGCCCCATAAAGGGGCCTTCTTATTTCAAAACTATGAATCGTTAATTATTCGTTTGCACCAGTTGTTGTCATGATCCAGTCGTGAGCTGCAGAAACTTTTGCATAGATTCCGTAGTAGTTTGCTCTAGCACATCCTCTTCCCCAGCTTACTACACCTGCAAGAATTGGCTTACCTTCTGACCCAAGAATTGTAAGTGGTCCACCACTGTCACCTTGGCATGAATCTTTTTGTCCTTCATCGTATCCAGCTGCAAGCATATCTTGAGTGATAGCTCCGTTGTATGCAGTTTTAGCATTAGCTCTTTCGTAGCTTACAACTGGAACGTCTACCATTCTCATAAGTGGAGTTACAGATCCGTTTTCACGCATTGTTCCCCATCCTAATACAGTTGTCATAACGTTTTCATCCGTTGCACCAGTTGTAGCAAGTTCTGGAGTTACCAGACCAATACTTGTTAGACCAGTTGCTTCGAAATTGATTGGTTCTTTAAGTTCTAAAAGAGCAAAGTCATAGCTGTTTGTTCTAGAGTTATTTTTTGGGTGAATGTATGACTTCTTAATTTCAAGTGTAATGCGGTTTGGAGACTTAAGGTCTACGCTTCCAGCAGTGATTTTACTTTTGAAAATTGACGAGCAGTGTGCTGCTGTAAGAATCCACTTTGGAGAGATGATGCTTCCCGCACATCCACCACCGATACTTACAATATATCTAGTTTCCGTCACAGCTGGATCAACTAGTACACCACCAACGATGCGTGAAGATTGTCCTGCGAATGACGCTGAAGAATTGATTAATAGAGCTGCAGAGAATAGAGATAGTGATAGAAATCTTTTCATATTGTACCGTCCTTGATGTTATCAATACTATGCCTCTTAAATTTCTGTGCAACATTTTTACGGGAATGTAATACTTTGTAAGGCGTGAAGTAATCACTAGACTGACTAAAATGAATGGTTATAATTTTATAACTATGAAAACAATAATCTTAACTTTCCTGTCATTACTTCTTATTAATACAACTCTGGCCTCTTCAAATAAGGCCACCTATCACGTCTTAAAAGGCAAACTTCATTCAGGTGGAAATGCTCAAGTCTTAATCACTGAAAATACCAGCGAGAGATTTGTAGCAAAGATGAATTATGAAATTCATAAAAAAATTCTTGTTCCTGTTCCAGATGATGTTTTAAAAGGTGAAACCGTTATTGAACTGCCGCCGGAATTTAGAGATGAACGTGGCTACCTTGAACTTGAAACCAAAGGAACAATCGATATTGAAGATGCGAAACTGCAATTTATCAAAAGAATCAAATGGAGAAATTTCAAAGACGCTTATCAGGTCATGATTTTTCCAAAAAATGGTAAATCAAAAATCGAGGCCACTTATCATCCAAGTGTTCCCGCTGCTGGATGGGGTCGTGTTGTCGTCACTTTTATCAGCAAGATTCCTTTGCTAAATGGCTATCGAGCAGAAATCGAACTTGATTAAGCCAATCATTATTTTAAAATTCATAAACCAGGCCTTTTGAGGTAGACTTTTACCAATGACAAAAGTCTTAAAACAAATGAATATTATTTCCATCATCAAGCTCGCCATACTGAGCTTAATATTCTGTTTGCCTAAGGCCCCTGCTGGACTTGAACGTGACACTCCAATTTTTAGCAGTCTTTCACAATCAAAAGTTCACTCATTTTTACTTCCAAGTAACGGACATTTTGAACATAAAGTTTTAAAGAAAATTCCACTTATCGAAAGTGTCGTTCCTGATACTGCGATAAAACTGACGCCCCAATTAATTGCTTTAGAAAACTCAATACCTACTTATAGTTTCAGTAAAACAGATCACTTCATTATCTGTTCATTCGCCCGTGGTCCACCACTTCACTCATAATATTTTAGCTGACATTTAATTAATAAATGCTCTTTCAACATCTGAAAGATCTAAACCTATTGTGAGATCATTATGACAAATGAAACAAAACCAGATATCGAAGTTACAGTTAATAAAAGTGAACAAAAAGAATCAAATGCAAGAGCACTTATCATCGTTGGTGTTTTTGTCGCACTTTTTATATGTTTAATCGCTTTTGAAATTGCTAGTAAAAAATAATACTAAAAAACTATCAGGTGCTGAGAATTCAGCACCTGATTATTAAATTCAAGGCAAAAATCCCCTCACGTCATTATCCCGCATCGCAAATGCATTGAAATGGCAGTGATATCAAATGGCACTTTGTTTGCTCCTCAAAATATAATCAATTGGGCAATAATGCCTGACTCATTAAAGGAGTTTTTATGGCCATCCAACCAAAACCGGATCAAAAACAAAATCAGCCGAATCAAGATAAGCAACAAAATTGGTCTAAAAATCAGCCCAATCAAACGAATCAAGGTAATCAGCAATTAAAACCGGGTCAGCAACAACCACAACAGGGACAAGTAAACTCTAATAAAAAAGACTCGAATCAGTCCTTTAAAAAATCATAGGACTTGATGGAACCCAGGTCTATAGACCTGGGTTTCCATTGGAATTTTTATTCTTTAAACCAGCACTCAGATCTCTTTGATGGATTACGGAATGTTTCATAACGACATTGCAATGATGGATAAAGATTAATCAGCGTCTCTGGAGTTTGAAACGACAAAGGAGTGTGTCGCAAGATTGGCAATTCTTTTTGTGAACCATATGGGGCAACTGAATTTAGCATTTCATATCCGGCCTTTTCGACAAGACTTGCAATAGCGCTTGCTGGAATATTTTTTTGCAGAAAATATTTTGGAAGACACACACTGGCAGCAAAAAAATCGGCCTGTCCTTCTGACGAAGACCACTCAGCTCCAAGAATCGTTTGATAAGGAGCTCCTCCAATAATATGCCCAAGCTCATGGCAGGCCAAGGCCGCATAGGCATCCAAACTCATCCCCTCTACTCTGGTGGTTCCACCAAAAATTCTCATGTAAAAATAATTATCATAATAAGCAATCCCGGCACCAAAATAAGGACTTTCCCATTGGGCATCCAGAACTACATTCGCCTGGATCTTTTTTAATGAATCGCTAAAGAGCGAGATCACTTTCACAGGTACGTTATAAAAATCCACTATCCCAATTTGAGTATCAGGGGCCATCTCCGGCGTGATACAAAAATAAGGTGCATCCTTAGGGCATTTGATGGCACCATGGGCATGACCTAAAAGCATGCCTGTTAAGAATATGATTTTAAATAAAGTCTTCATCCCCCCCTTTATATCAGGCCTTGTCCCTCCAATGGTAATTAAGCTTTAAAAATGTAAATTTTCCATGGTTTCATCCCCTGCTTCTTTTTCACGTTATAGTTTGACTATAAATATCTTTGATCGAGAGGTGCTCAATGAAAACGTCACTGTTGGTTCTTACAAGCGCATTCCTTCTAACTCAAGCAGCGTGGGCTTCTCAGTCGATTGAAAGAAGACTTTTTACTTTGGAAAAAAGTTTAAACTCAGAAAACACTCTTAACATTCACACTCAAACTGATGAGAATTGTAAATTCGTAGCAGGGGCTAATGGTTATGTAGATTTTTACTGGTTAATGGAAGGAAAAACAATCAAGCAAGTCCACCCTATGATCAGAACGAAGGTTCAAGAAAGAGTGCAGTTTATCGGTATCAATGACAGACGCGACTCTTTTAAAGTGCGACTGAATGACCTAAGTGAAATCAAACACGATCTTGAAAGCAATATTATAGAAGCACGTGCTGAAATCGTTAACGGAACATGCACAGTGAATTCAATCATTCAGCTTGGAGCAAGTGCCAAGTATAAAAAGCTAAACCTGCAGCGTACCTTCTGCGAAGTCAACAGCCTGTTGGGAGTTCCCAACGGCTGTAAATATCTTGAACTCGCAGGAAAAGATAATGCTACAGGTGAAGGCCTTAAAGTTAAATTCAAAGGAAAATAATTAAAACTGTATGCTGGCAGCAATGTCATCAATGGGCGTAAATTGAGCATTGTCGGCCTGCAGTTTTTTATCCACTGCTCTTAATTCATTTTGAAAATCCAAAACAACCTTCTGCAGATCTTTATTTCTTCTTCCAAAATCATAAACAGAATCAATCAGTCTGGTTTTAGTAGACTCCTTAAAAAAGAGCCTGCGTGCCATCTCGTATTTTCCAAAATCCCAAAATGTCATCAACTTCTTGCGATCGATCCTGATCTTCTCACCACTCTTGGGTGGCGCCTGTCTTAAACGCATAGGGATTTTTCTAATATTCATATTTCCATAATCATAATGATCTACCGTATGCCCGACTGTCACATCAAATAAGTAATAGGCCACTGTTGAAACAAGCAGTTCACGATTGCGCACCAACTCTGGCCCCGTCGGAAATCCCGGCACCCATGTCGTAATGTAATCGGCCCATTTAGAAAGATAGAAAAATTCAGTCTCAGTTAAATCCACTAAAACTCTTTCTACAAATTTTCTGAAAACCGGAAAGTAGGCCTGGTGAAATTCACCATACTTTCCTTCGATGTACTCCGGCTCAAATTGAAACTTAAAAGGTGGATAACTAAAATTGTGATCAATTCCTTTATAACCCTCTACTAATAAATCGCGTAGACCTTCATATGGCCCCGGGTATGGAGCATAAGGCATCCACCACTTCGCCATCAAGAGTGATGATTTAAAAGTTAAAACGGCCTTTTCCAGATAAAGAGTGAATCGCAAATGAGGATATAAAAGTTGAAAGATAATATGATCTTTTGGCAAAGCAGTTTTAGTAATCGCATTAACTGCGTCCATTGGAAAATGTAGAAGTGGATGCACCACTAGTGTTGAGCAAAGGGCCCCACCTTGAAGAGCAAAATATTTTGCTAACTCCCACCCATCCCCGTCGCCTGGTTTCCATATTGATTTAGTTTCATCAACATAGATAGAAATAACTGAAAAATCCTGATTAGTTTTTCTTAGTAGAATTTTAGTTGCAGAAACATAAATCCCATCAAAAGGCTTCACTACTCTTACAGGCTCGAAATCACAAATCCAGATATGATCTGAATTGAGTCTATCCCCAAAAATCTCACGGTCTTTTTGGTCAAAAACATTTTTTACAAATTTAGACAGCATGGAGTGCGTAAGCATCCGGGTAAATTCAGCGTCACTCACTTCTTCCACTCCCGGATTTATAATCCCTCGCAGATAAGCAATGGGAGTATAAAGAAGGGTGAACACGTATCTTGAGCCGATGTTCCACCACCAGTCGATCGCCTCTCTTAAAGGAAGATGAATCACTCCGGCAGATTCACCAAAAGGATGCTCCGGACAGGGTTGAGGCCAAGGCCCCTTACGATTGTAAAGAAAGTCTTTGGGTTCTTTTAAGTCAATGCTCATGTTGAATCCTAAAAAAAAATAATTAATATTCTGATTGTATTATAAAAATAAATTTTAGGGGAATTTTATTTTGAAGCACAAAGCAATTCACTGACTCCATTCATCGGTAGAGAAAATGAAATCTATGTTCTAGTCATGGTTAATAAATTGGTTACTGATCAAGCTGAATAAAATTAAAAATCTATTTTTTTATTTTTTACTTTTAATAGAAAGAATCGGGCGCAAATCCAGGTAATAGCACCCACTGCTCATCATAACTAATAAGGTAGACGCAATAGTTGCTACCCAGAACTCTTTCATGACCAGAAATAGAACGATCAACATGATGTAGGGAAGAAAAAAATTAATCGCCAGAGATTTATAAAAAGTTATTTTAATGGCCTTTATATCATCCACTTCTGAATCATCTTCCAGAGAACTAAAACTCCTGAAAGCAAAGTACCCATGAACGATATTCCCCAATATCAACCATCCTAAAACAACAGCAATCCATGTGTAATCCATGATCTTCAAATAGAGGTTGTGTTGGAAGAGTTTGTAAAAAAGTAAAAGGGCCGCAAGTGCACTACACATCGACGCAAAAAGATACGAACGCCGCTCTCTTAAGATTAATTTTGAGGGCCGATTTTTTTCCATAGTGGTGATGCCAATGTGTCACCGCTCTCATTGGTAGAATAATATTTTTAAATATGATCCATATGTCACATGCAACCGAGAGAAACGGTATCTAAATAATTTCATCTATCGGCATTTTTCTTAACTACTTGAATTCAATTTTCTGAATTTTTTGCTCTTACAAAAATTGCCGCATCAAGATTTCCTCCCTTTGTTCGATAACATTTTGAATACGAATTTTATCTCTCGTTTTTTTGAAATTACGTTACTCGTTTTTCTATTTCTATTTATTAATTTGAACAAGGACTAAGCATGAAAAAGAAGATTTTGACCTCGCTTTGCCTTATCTCTTCCCTGTCTGCGATTAGTGCTGAGGCAAATCTCATTACCAATCCTGGATTTGAATCATCTTTAAGCGGATGGACAGCAACAGGAAGTTTCGCTGCAGTTAAAACTGCCCACAGTGGAATTTATGCTGCTCGAGCGGGAACAGGTGTTGGATCACTCACTCAGAAAATTGTGGGTAATTTTGTCGGAAAGAAACTGACCCTATCTCTTTACGGAAAACTGGATGCAACTTCCGTTTCATCCATGGTGGCCGTTAGATTCAAAACAGCTAGTGGTGGATGGATTGATGAGAAGAAAATGGTTGTCGGCACAACTGCCTACAAACTTTATTCATCAACTTTTACGGTACCGGCAAATACTGCATATGTGGAAATTTATGCTGTAAAAGATAATGCCAAGTCTTACCTTTACCTGGATACCATGTCTCTTACGGCAGAAGGTGGAACAACAACTCCTGTAAACGCCGCTCCTGCCCTTTTAAGCACTCAAACAATAACAACGAATGAGGATGCACCTGTTACATTCAGCCTAAACCTGGCGACTGATTCTAATAACGATCCTCTGACTTATATTAAAGTCAGCGACCCGGCCTCTGGTTCCCTAAAGTGTGATGGTGGAGCGTCCCGTACGTGTACTTATACACCGGTTGCAAACTTTAATGGCACAACAACTTTTACTTATAAAGCTAACGATGGAAAAGTGGACTCAAACATCGCAACGGCCACGATTACCGTAACAGCAGTTAACGATGCTCCGGTCATCCCAGCGACTCAAGCTGTTTCGACGGCCTTCAATACAGCTGCAAAGTTCAACTTAAACGCTGGTGTTGATGTTGATGGTGACAAACTTTCATATATTAAGGTCACATCTCCTGCAAATGGAACTCTAGCTTGCGTTGGTGGAACATCTCAAGAGTGTACATTCACTCCTGCAAGTGCATTTTCTGGAACAACATCATTCACCTATAAAGCGAACGATGGAAAAGCAGATTCAAATACAGCAACTGTTTCTATCACTGTTGCAGCTGGTCCGGTGACACCACCACCAGTAGAGCCTCCTCCTGTAGAACCTCCTCCAGTTGATCCACCTGTAACTGTTCCTCCTACAACTCCAGCTTCTGCTTATATGCCGTTAGGTGTTGGTGGTGGTGGAGCTATGAGTGGTGTTTCAATCAGCCCGTATACAAATCTTTGGTTTGTGGGAACAGATATGGGAACACTATTTAAATCGACTGACCTTGGACAAAGCTGGAACGCTGTTAACCATCTTCAGGCCGTATTTGATTCAGATCTTACAAGAGCATTGAGTGTTGGGTTCTCTGCTGATGGTACAACTGTTTTCCATGCTTCTGCTGGTATTAATCCAAAAAGAAGTACAGATGCAGGTACAACATTTGCTTCAATCAACATGGGACTTACTTCTGGTGAGATTATCAAGTACTGGTACTCAGATAGCTCTAATGCAAACGTTATCTATGCTGGTACAACAAAAGGTTTATTGAGAACTGCCAACAAAGGAACTTCTTGGACGAGAGTTTCAGGAATTACTGAAGAGTCAGTTGGAACATTTATCGATCATAATACAAACGGTCGCGTTTACCATGCAACTAAAACAAAGATTCTTTCATCAACAGATGATGGAGTAAGTTTTGCGACATATTTCACTCCAGCCGCAGGAAGTGTTCGTCTCTTCACTGGTGGATCTGATGTTAGTGGAGTAACTCTGGCAATGTCAGACAGCGATGGAACGAATGCATGTAGTTGGGTCTATCCATACCAAAATGACTGGGGTGCAACTGCAGTCAGCGACACTGTTACAAACTGTGGTTACGTATGGACTAACAAAAACGGCGCAGGATTCACTAAAACATCTCAAGCTGTTGGTGATCATCTAAAAATGGCCGATAACGATTCAGCTACAATCTACACAACAGGTGGTAGAAAGTGGATTCGTCAGTACGGTACAAAAGTTCATGTGTCTCGTGATAAAGGGCAAACTTGGGGTCTAAAACTTAACCAGATCAACTACGATGTTGTTCCGTACGCTCCATGGCCTTCAAATAAACTTGAGTGGTCTGCCGTTGCTCTTGATATCGGATGGTGGGACTCTGGGTATGAAAGCTTTGCTATCAACCAAAGAAACTCAAGTGTCGTTGCTGGTTCAGGATACTTCTTCCTACACTCTTCACTTAACACTGGTGAAAACTGGTTAGCGCCTTTCACAAAATACGCTGACACTGGAACACCTTCAAAAGGAAAGAAATGGATTACTCGAGGTCTTGAAGTTATCTCTATCTATAAAATGAAATTTCACCCGACAAACTCGAATCTTCTATACGGAGCTTCAGCAGATATCGGTGGTATTATTTCTGAAGACCATGGTGCAAGCTTTAGAGTTCCTGCTCACCAGTACAACAGTTTCTATGACTATTCATTTGACCCAAATGATGACTTAGTTGTTTATGCTGCTGCAGGATCTTTACATGACTACCCGAACGAGTGGCGTGCAAATGCTACGACTGGTAACGGTGGAATTTATAAATCAACTGATAGAGGTAGAAACTTTACACGTCTAACTCCAGTTGATGCGAACTATAACCGTCAGTTCCTTTCTGTTGGATACGACTCGATCCATAACGTGATCTACGCTGGTTCTCATGAAGTTGGTATCGCAGTTTCTAGAAACGAAGGTGCAACTTGGACTTATATGAATGCTGGTTTACCTGCTGGAAGCAAAATTATTCCTCAGATCGAAGTAGACCCGAACAATGGTAACGTATACGCCTTATTAACTGGTGATGCTCCAACGTTCTCAAATCAACCATACACAGGAGTTTACCTTCTTGATGTGGCCAACGGTGCGACTTCTTGGAAACTGTTAAGAGGAACTGTTAATTACCCTAAAGACGCTGATGCTGGATACAAGTTATGGTTCTACCCTACTGCTTTCGCGATTGATTTTAATAATCCTTCGACGATCTGGATGGTTGACTATGAAAACCATGGAAACTGGTTAATGACTGGTGCATGGAAGACGACAGACGGTGGTGCGACTTGGAATAGAATGAAGCAAATTACACATGCTACAGATATCAAGATCGACCCAAAAAACAACAACCAGGTTCACGTTGCTGGATACTTCCAACTAGACGGAGCGTGGGGTAACGGTGGTATGAACTATACAAAAGATGGTGGTCTGACATGGTCGAAAAACAATGTACCTCCTCTTCAAAGAAATGCAAGAAGTGTGGCGTTTGATCCAACGGATTCAAGCAAGATCTTCTACTCATACTTTGGTGGTGGTATTCTTATGGGGCCAAACCCAGCGAAGTAGTCTCAATCAATACGATCTTATGACTTACGGGCCCGCGATATTCGCGGGCCTTTTTTTTTGCCCCATCATTGGGGAACTATTCCCAAAAAAAGCATTAAAGTGCCTCTAAAATCTACCAAAAAATGGTCGCACGCTTGCACATTCTGTTTATGGATCTTTAAGATGTCATAACCAAGGAGTTCCTATGACTGCACGCCACGGTGAAAGTGTTTCAGTATGGTTTGATAATGCCTCTATGCCTTCTTGCCCCACTCTAAAAGAAGATTTTCGAACCGATGTTTGTATTATTGGAGGAGGGATTGCTGGTCTCACGACAGCTTACTTACTCATGAAAGAAGGAAAATCTGTATGCGTATTAGAGTCTAATGATCTTGCCAGCGGACAAACCGGTAAAACCACTGCCCATTTTGTAAATGCTCTTGATGACCGCTTCTATAAGCTTGAAAGATTTCATGGAGAAGAAGGGTTAAAACTGGCCATTAATTCACACAGTGAAGCGATAAGAAAAGTTGAAGAAATCGTTAAACGTGAAAAGATAGACTGTGAATTAAAAAAAGTTAGTGGCTATCTTTTTTCTCTTGATGATAAAGACGAAGATGTTCTTGAAAAAGAATATGAGGCCGCACACAAGGCAGGGTTAGTTGATGTTCAACGCCTGGCCTTTAGCCCTTTTTCTAACTTTAATCTCGGGCCTTCCTTGCATTTCCCAAGACAAATGCAGCTTCACCCTATTAAATACCTATCCTCGCTTGCTCAAAAAATCATTGATGGAGGTGGACAAATTTTTACCCAATCCCACGTTGTTGAAGTTCATGGCGGAGAGAATGCTTATATAAAAACGAAAAACAATAGTGTCATTCATTGCAACTCCATTGTCGTTGCGACCAACACTCCTATCAACGATATGGTTGCCATTCACACCAAACAAGCGGCCTATAGAACCTATGTCATGGGCTTTAAAATACTAAAGGGAAGTTTCCCGGATATTTTATTGTGGGATACTCTTCGTCCTTATCACTATATCAGACTTGAATACACCACTGACTCAGACATTTTAATCATCGGTGGTGAAGATCATAAAACTGGTCAGGAAGATCATCCTGAAACATGTTATCAAAAACTAGAAAGCTGGGCACGCGCTCATTTTTCATTTTTAGGTGAAGTTGCTTATCAATGGTCAGGGCAGGTCATGGAACCAGTCGATGGGCTCGCTTACCTGGGAAAAAATCCCATGGATGATGACAACGTCTACGTCATCACCGGAGACTCAGGAAATGGGATGACTCATTGTACGATTGGGGCGATGCTCATTACCGATCAAATTATGGGCCGAGAAAATCCATGGGAAAAACTCTACTCACCTTCCAGAGTCTCTCTGCGTGCGACTAAAGAATACTTGAAAGAAAATCTGAACGTCGCCGTTCAATATGCAGATTGGTTGGACCCAAAATTTAAAAATAATCTTGAAACTCTTGAAAATGATTCTGGTGTCGTTTTTAGAAAAGGTGGAAAGATGATGGCCGCCTACAAAAATGAAGATGGCACTGTTGAATACATGAGCGCTGTTTGCCCTCACCTGGCAGGCATTGTTAACTGGAACAATTCAGAAAAATCCTGGGACTGCCCATGCCATGGTTCACGCTTTGATTGCCATGGAAAAGTGATCGAAGGCCCGGCCAATAGTAATCTTAAAGCTGCCGAAGATAATAAGGTCACTGCTTCCAAGGATTCTCCAAGAAAGATCCGTGAAAGTGAGCGCCATTTATAATTTTTTAATGACTCTTCTGAAGGCCTCAGACATTTCGGGGCCTTCAATAAAATTATCATGGTCCCCATTGATCTCAATGATGTCAATTTTGCCATTAATAACTTTACGCCAACCCAAATAAGGATCCGCATACCAACCACTGGCCGTTTTTGGCGCGCGAATGAGAGTGATCCCTCCTTCATAAAGGTCTGGAGTATAACTTCTTAGGGCAGCATAGTTTTTGTCTTCAATGCTAAAATATCTCAGAGAGTATGGGACAGAAATTTTTCTTATGATATAAAATTGGGTCTTGATAAAATTAAGTGTTTTATAAAACTTAAAAGATAATGAACTTTTTGCTCTGATGAGAAAATTAGTTTTTACCGTTCCATAAGTCTTAAAATCTAAGTCCGGCCCCAACGTATCAAACATCACCAATGCTTTAATTTCTTCACCTTCTTTTCTTAGCTGTGCGGCCACTTCTAAGGCCACCATCCCGCCCATTGATCCTCCTGAGAGAATATAAGGACCTTGTGGCTGAACTTTTTTCATTTCTTCGATGTAAATAGCGGCCATCTCTGGGATCGTTTCCACTAAACGGTCTTCACCATTAACTCCAACAGATTGAACTCCAAAAAAAGAGCGCTCTCCCACATGTTCGCTCAGTGGGTAATAATTTAAAACATTCCCCCCGACTCCATGAAAACAAAAAACAGCTTCCTGATTTTTTTTACCTTGTTTGATTGAAACAAGGCATTTTAATTGAGACAACTCGAACGAATTTTTCCTAATCTGATTATCAATCACTTCACTTAGAGACTTAATTGTCCCCGCTTCAAAAATGGCCGACAGAGGCAGATTAAGATTAAACTTATCATTAACCACGCCGAATATCTCAACCGCCGAAATAGAATGCCCGCCAAGATTAAAAAAGTTTTCTTCAATATCGATGCTCTCAATACCAAGAATGTTTTTCCAGACTTCTGTTATGGAATGAATAGTCTCAGAACTTGCCGTTTTATGATGCTGCTTATCCTGCGTAGAAATCCTGTTTCCAAGTTTTTCATCCAGTGATTTTTTATCAATTTTACCATTAAGTGTTTTAGGCAAAGACTTCATGACGATGATTTTTTGCGGAATCATATAGGCCGGAAGTTTTTGTTTAAAAAGCTTTTTCAAACTTTCTTCTGACAAAGACTGCTCATTATCGGCCACAACATAAACATAAATATTACTGCCTGAAACCTTGGCCGCACACTCCAAAATATGAGAATGAGTCAAGGCCACTTCTTCAATTTCACCTAACTCAATCCTAAAGCCTCGGATTTTTACCTGGTCATCACTTCGTCCCAGGCACTCGATATCGCCATATTGATCAAAGCGGGCCATGTCTCCCGTATTGTAAATCAGCTCATCTGTACGGAATGGATTTTTTATAAATCTTTTGTGAGTTTGATCAGGGTCTTTGATATATCCTTTGGATACACCTAATCCCCCAATGAATAAATTCCCTTCGACGCCAATAGGACAAGGATCTCCATTGTCATCTAAAATATAGACGCAGGTATTATCAATCGGCCTTCCAATTAATATTTTTTTATCATCAAGAGAGATTTTTTTTATCGTAGACCAGACCGTCGTTTCAGTCGGACCGTACATATTCCAGACTTCTTTACAAAGAGACAGAAGTTTATGAGCGAGATCTTTAGGCATCGGCTCGCCACCACAAAGGATTTTTAAATGAGTGCTTCCCTTCCATCCGGCCGCAAGTAAAAGCCTCCACGTCGATGGAGTTGCCTGCATGCACGTAATGTTTTCGGCCTTAATAACACGAGCAAGTTCATCCCCATCAATAACTTGGTCTTCATCAGCGAGATAAACTGTCGCCCCCTGAATCAATGGTAAAAAAAGTTCGAGTACTGAAATATCAAAACTAAATGTTGTGACAGATAAAAGTTTATCTTCGGCCACAAGACCGGGTGCCTTAGACATCGACAATAAAAAATTCAACACATTTTCATGAGAGACTTCAACCCCTTTAGGTTTTCCAGTACTCCCTGATGTAAAGAGCACATAACAAGTACTGCTAAGAGGTATCGCCACAGGTGCATAAGAGATTTTCTTTACCGAAGACAAAACATCTTCTATTAAAAAAATGTTCGAGTGATTGACGAATCTTTTAACAAGGGCCCTTTCGGCCAGAACTATTTTTGCCTCAGATCTCTCAAGCATGTAATGAAGTCTTTCATCAGGAAACTTAGGATCTAATGGTACATAGGCCGCTCCTGCTTTCATTACCCCTAAAAGAGCAATGAGCAGTCTCTCATTTCTTGCAGTACAAACACCTACAAAATCTCCTGGTCTGATACCCTTTTCAATCAGGTCATTGGCCACAAGGTCAGCTTCACGATTAAGCTCCTCATAACTCCAGCTTCCCCTGGATGTTTTGAGCGCCACTTTATGATGATAAACTTTGGCAAGTTTTTCAAAACTCTTATAAAAAGGCTTCCTGCTTGAGAAGTCGTCATAGGCCCTCATGTCCGGCGCAATAAACTCAGGAATTGAATGTGTTTCTTTAAGTCCCAGATCAACCAGGCATAGATTTTCGTCGGCCACAATTTTTTCTAAAATAAGGACAAACTCCTGCCCCATATTTTTCATTGTTACTGGTAAATAAAGATCTTTTCTAAACTCAATAACCCCATCCACTTTCTCTCTAGATTTGTAGAGATAAAAATCGACCTCTGTATGAACTGAATAGCGCTCTAGTTTGATCTGTTCAAAGGACTCGCTTTTAAAAACATCCAACTCTTTAGTGACATCCAGATAAATAAAAAGGGTCTGAAACAATGGATTTCTTGAAGGATCATTTTCCAATGGGATATGTTTCAATAAAACATCCAATGGCACGCCTTGATTGTAAAAAGCATGCTTAAGTGATTCTAAAAAAATGCTCAGGTTCTCTTTGAAACTTTGTCTTGGATCAAGTTTGGTGCGCACAGGAAGTGTATTGATAAAATAACCCAAGACTTT
>JBEIPV010000163.1:0-5846 GCA_040376855.1 Bacteriovorax sp. | reverse complement strand
TCGAAAGAGACTGGTGATTCTTACTTCATGACGGCCACTAAGAAGCTATTAGTGGAAAACTTTGATCAACTAAACAGAATGATTGATGACTTGCTTCCGGCCTTAAAGATTAAGGAAGTCAAACCTCCATTAAGGTTTAATTGATTCTTTTACTCCGTTAAAAAATTACTTTATTGAAGAATAAAAAACTCATTCTATACTAGAGGGATAACAGTATTTTATCTTCTTTAGAGGCCCTTTCTGAAATCATTAATATTACAAAATAAGTCTTCGTCGAAAGTCTCTCGTGGTGAGCGAGAATTATCTGAAAAAGATCTACTTGAGATGTCTAAAGGACTTCGTCCTGGTGAGTGGATTATTCTAGAAGATCAACTCGCTAAAAAAAATTACATCGGCTATATCAATCCCTTTGCAGAAAGTTTTTATAAATTAAAAATTCTTTGTGAAGATAAAAATAAAAAATACAATGAAAAAAGCGATGAAGAAACTGTTGCTAAGGAATTGATCGTTGCCAATTTGCAGACAGCATTTAAGCTTCGTGACTATTTAACAGATTATTCTCATGGTGCTCGTTTGGTTTACGGAATGAACGATTCGTTACCAGGGATCATTGTTGATAAGTATCAAAAGTATATTTTCGCACAGATTAATACTGCAGGGATGGATCGTTTTAGAGATCTCATTAAAGCAGAGATTGTAAAAAAGTATCCAGAGCAAAAAGTATTATTTTTCGACAATCCTGAGTATAGGAAAGCGGAAGTTCTTCCTATTCATGAACCTGAAAAAATAGCAGAAGATTTAGACGTATTAGAAAATGGGATTCGTTACAAAATCTCACAAACGGTTATGCAGAAAATTGGCTACTATTATGACCATAGAGAAAATAGAAGTAAGCTGGCCGGACTTTTAAGTCGTACAACTTTTCCAAAGAAAACGGGATTAGATCTTTTTTCATATGTAGGAAGCTGGGGACTCCATATGCTTAAGGCCGGAGTGGCCAATGTTGAGTTCGTCGACCAGGGAAATATGGAAGCAGTAACAATGGGCAACCTTGAATTGAATAACTTTCAAGGAAGAGGGCACTTTACGAGATCTGATGTTTTCAAATTCTTAGATACAGCTTTAGCTAGTGGAAAAAAATATGATGTCATCGTAAGTGATCCACCTGCTTTTACAAAGTCAGAAAAAAATAAAATTCAAGCACTACAAGGTTATGAAAAACTTCATTTAAAGGCCATGAGACTTTTAAGTGACGAAGCTTTAATGGTGGTTGCGTCTTGTACACATCATGTGAACTATGAAGAGCTGGATAAAACAGTTCAGGAAGCTGCTTTGAAAAATTCACAGAGAGTGCACTTGTTAGATTTAGGTGTACAGGGAATGGATCATCCATTTAGCGGATTTAAAGATAAAAGTTTTTATATTAAATATTTAGTTTATTTTGTGAGTAGAGGGTAATTATGAGTACTGAAGTAAGAGCGCGTATTAATGAAGCATTAACAGAGGCTAAAAGTGTTATCTTTGGGCAAGACAATTTATTAGACGCTATTATGGCCTCTTTAATTTGTGAAGGGCATTTACTTATTGAAGGTATGCCAGGTCTTGGTAAAACTTTATCGGTATCAACGATAAGTAAGTTATGCGATCTATCTTTCAAAAGAATTCAGTTTACTCCTGATTTACTTCCCTCAGATTTAATTGGGACGATGATTTATAGCCAGAAAAATGAAGAATTCAGTACGAAGTTTGGTCCAATTTTCACTCAACTTTTACTTGCAGATGAGATTAACCGTGCTCCTGCAAAAGTTCAGGCAGCATTGCTTGAGGCCATGGCCGAAAAACAAGTGACTATTGGAGATGAGACTCACAGACTTTCTTCGCCATTCGTTGTTCTAGCGACTCAGAACCCGATTGAGCAGGAAGGAACTTATCAACTTCCAGAAGCTCAGTTAGATCGCTTTATGATGAAGGTAAACGTTGATTACCCATCTTTTGCCTCAGAAAAAAATATCATTGATTTAAAAAAGAATGCAGTTAATAAACTTTCAGCTGTTTTATCAACTGATGACCTTTTAGTAGCTCAGGAGTTAGTAGACGCCATTTACGTGGATGAAAAAATTAAAGACCTGATCGTAAAAATTGTTCATGCAACAAGACCAGGTTCAGCTCATTTTCCTAAAGAGTATAACGGAGTGATTGTTTCAGGGGCTTCTCCAAGAGCAGTTATTTGGTTGTATAGAGTTTCAAAATTTATGGCCTTCATGGAAGGAAAAGATTTTGTTACTCCTGATCATATTTTAAAAATTGTTCCAAGTATCTTGGGACATAGAATGATTCTTTCTTATGAAGCTTCAATTGATAATTTTAAGGGATCTGATGTTGCATTAAAAATTGCAAAATCGCTTGTATAAAATATGAACATAAACGAAGTCAGAAAAGTTGTAGGGAGATTAAGGGCCAATCTATTTAAGAAGGCCAATTCTCATTCAATTGGAATGCTGAAAACAAACATCAAAGGAACCGGTCTCCAGTTTAAAGAGCATCAGGTTTATAATTTTGGTGATGATATTCGTTTCATCGATTGGAAAATTTTAGCTAAAACTAGCCATCCTTATGTGAAAACGTTTAATGAAGAACGAAATGTAGAAATTGTAGTTGTTATTGATGCTTCAACGACAATGATGACTGGGTATAATGGAGTTTCCAAACTTCAGGCAGCTATAGAGATCTGCTGCCTTCTTTATTTATTAGCGAAAGAAACAAATGACTTTGTCCATGCGCTTATCGTAACGGATGAGATTATCAATGTGCCAAAGTTGTCAGGGGATCAAGGTATTACTCACCTTATTTCGATTCTAGAAGATCAAAAAATCTTAACAACGAAAGGCAAAGTTAATTTTGATCGTCGTTTTGAAGACAATGTTGATAAGAAGAAAAAATATCTATCTATTATGAAACACTTGAGTAGAAAGAGAGAAATTATTCTACTTTCTGATTTTAATGACTTTGTAGATGCAGATGTTATGAAAAAACTCTTGGTAAGGTCTAATGTTCATTGCTTCCAATTGTTGTCACCGTTAGATGAAGCTAAAACATTGCCTTATTCTCTCCATGCTTCGGCAGGGCCAAAAGCTTCTTCGGGGCTTGGCAAATATGATTTTACAGGGAAAAAAGACTTAGTTCATGAATATGGAAAAAGATTTAAAAGATTAAGAGTGCAGGAGAAATACCTGGAAAACTTTGTAAAGGAGATGAGATGAGAGTCTTATCTGTTTTTGTTATAACTTTTTTAATAACGATGAGTGCAGCTTTTGCTCAGACTATTCAAAGTGAATTCATTCCCTCGCAAGGAATGACTCATGTTAAAGAAGGTGATTTGCTAGAGGCCACTATTAGAGTGTGGCCTATTGAGAATGCTGACTTATTCCAATTTAAAAAATTGGAAAAAACTGTTTTGTTTAATGCTCTTTATATGGCCCAGATCACAAGCTTAGGTGTTTCGCCAAATAACGCCGATGTTGTAGAATTAAAAGCTCTTTATATTATTAAATCAGCAAAGATTCAGCCACTATTTAGTTTTAAGTATAATGATTCACTCATTGAATTACAGTCTGGCGCACTTGCCATCAATGAGCTTAAGGATCAGTCACAGGATTTTTATATTCTAGATCAATCATTAAACAGATCGATGGTTTGGGTCATTGTTTTAGGATTTATCCTTCTTTTGATTGTTGGTGCGATTGTTAAGAGAAAGGCGATTAAAGAGTATTTGATTGGACTTAAGCCTGGCTCTGTAAAAAAGTCTAGAAAGAAGTATGATGATCTTTTTAGAAGAGCAGATAAAAGAGAAGACTACGAAGCTTTATATAAAGATAGAGATGTGTGGATGGGTCTTTTAATTGAAAAAGCTCCGGCCCATTTTGAGTTTCTAAAAACACTTAATCAGCACCAGTTTAAAAAAGAATGGGGTAGCTCTGATTATGAAGAAGTGAAATCTTCTTTTGATATCATCAGAAGGAGCTTTGAGAAATGAACGAGTTTCAACATATTCAATACGCAGCTTTTGGAATCCTAGGATTAATCTTTTGGATTATAGGATTTTTTTACTGGTTTAAAAAACCACAATTGTTTATTCCTTCAAAATATAAAAAGAAAGGTATTCCGGTTTTAAGATCCTTAATCTTTATTATGGGTGTGGTCAGCTGGCTTTATATTTCGTATGCCCTAGCTGGTCCCAGAAGACCGATGGGAATGGATAAAAATACAATTGAGGTCAATGATATTTTCATTGTTTTGGATTTATCAAGATCAATGTTGGCCGAAGATTTAAAGCCAAATAGATTTGAAGCCGCTAAGCAAAAGATTCAAGACTTCGTTTCATTGTTTCCACGCGATCGAATCGGAAT
This sequence comes from Bacteriovorax sp., assembly GCA_040376855.1. Classification (GTDB taxonomy): domain Bacteria; phylum Bdellovibrionota; class Bacteriovoracia; order Bacteriovoracales; family Bacteriovoracaceae; genus Bacteriovorax. The sequence continues at coordinate 1,440 of JBEIPV010000163.1, read as the reverse complement.
TGTTATTTTTGCTGAAAAGGTTTTTACACTCCTGCCTCTTTCTACAGATTTAAATCTCATTAATAAAATGGTGGCCCAGATTAAGCTGGGAGTTTTAGGTGATGGGACCAATATTGGAGATGCTCTTGCTTTAGGAGTAGGACGCCTGATTCAATCTTTGGCAAAAAATAAAGTTATCATTTTACTTACAGATGGAGTGAGTAACGTGGGAACTTTAACACCTCTTCAGGCCGCAGAGATGGCGGCTGAACAAAAGATTAAAATTTATACGATAGGTATTGGAGGGGCCAAAGATGCTCGCATTCCAGTAGGACCTAATATGTTTGGTGTTCAACGCTATCAGGTTATTCCTGGTGGAAGTGTTGATGAAAAAGGTCTTCAGGAAATCGCTAAATTAACTGGTGGAAAGTTTTATATGGCCCGCGATAATAAGGCCCTGCAAAACGTTTTAGGTGATATTAATAAACTTGAGCGAACAGAAATTGAGCAATCAGGAAAAATTATCTACGAAGAATTGTATTTTAAATATCTTCTGATTGGAGTTTTACTTTTGATTGGTACAGAGCTATCCAGACGCTTACTCCTTAGGGAGGGGCCATGAATTTTACGAATACTCAATATCTTCCTCATATTATCATTGGCAGTATCGCTTTTTCGATTTTGATTGTTTATTTAAACCACAAATATTTTAAGTGGGTGAAGACTTACTGGTTCTTTGAAAGAACCTGGTTGAGCCGTTTTTCAACAGTGCTTTATGTTTTAAGTTTATTCTTAATGCTGGCTTCTTTGTTGGATTTAAGAGGGCCGGAAGAAAAAGTTAAAACCAATCTTCCTGATCAGAAAACAATTATTATTCTTGATAGCTCATCAAGTATGCTTGCTGAAGATATTCGTCCAAGTCGTTTTGGGAAGGCCATTCAGCTGGCCCGTCACTTTGTAAAAAATGCGGCAGGACACCAGATTTCAGTCGTCCTTTTTTCAGATATTCAAAAACGCTTGATTCCATTTACAGATGATATTGATTTATTAGATTCAAGGCTTGCCGCTCTGGAAAAAACAAATTCAGTTGCAGGAGGATCTAATATTGGACAGGCCATAGCTGAAGCTGTTGGTTATTTTGATACAGATGGAGACAGAAAAACCGCCCAAGGAAACATTCTCGTTTTTACAGATGCTGAAGAAAGTGATGGTTCATTTGATGTAGACCTTGGAAATAATATCAATCTTGCCGTGGTTGGTATTGGAACAGCAAAAGGTGCCAACATTCCTCTTCGTTGGGAAGATGGATCTTTTAGAGGTTATAAAACTAATAAAGGTGAGCCAGTTATTACAAAGCTTGATGAAGAGTATATTAAAAAAATTGGTAAAAACGTTAAAAATTACAAGTACTGGATTGCAAATTCTTATTCACTCCCAACCGACGATATTAAAAATTTCTTT
>JBEIPV010000226.1:0-2142 GCA_040376855.1 Bacteriovorax sp. | reverse complement strand
CGTTTTATCACCACGGTAGTAATCGGCCGATGTCGTCGCCGTAATCGTTGCCTCTTTTCCAGATAGTGAAGTGGCCAGACCATTAATTTTCGTTTGAGAAATAGCAGCGTTTGCAATATGAGAATCAGTAATTTTATTCGCACCAATTGTTGGGTTTGGATATGTCCCGGTGAGATCTCCACCAGCAGACCCAGACGGCACGCCTCCAGCTACAATCCATGAAGTGTTTCCACTTCCATCTGTCGATAAAACATACCCTGATGTCCCGGCACTCGAAGGTAAAACCAAGTTGTAGTTAGCAGATGTAGCGTGACCTCTTACTGTCACATAATTTGCCCCACCTTTAATCTTTAAATCATTATCAAGAGTAACAATTCCTGCAACTGATCCACCTGTCGTCTTGTCTAACTTTCCATCTGCATACGCTTTATTAATCGCCGACGTCGCTTGAAAAGGCCCAGTTCCAAGAATGATATCTCCTGCCCCTGATGTCGTAATCACATTTGTGACAGACACTGCTCCTGAAAGAGTGTCCGGACCATTTTTTATTAAATAATTTGATCCATTACTGTTTAGTGAATTAAGTTGATTCTGAACTCGACCAAAGGCCTGCAACATTGAATCGCTAGCAGTCACTTGTCCAGTCAAGGTATTATCAAAACCTGCTAACAAAATTCCCAAAGCTCTGGCATTCGTAAAATATAAATTTGTCCCCTCTGGAACAACTGTAGAATTAAGTGTCGCAAAAGTCTTATCACCACGATAATAATCACTAGCTGTAGTGGCCGTTATCGCCGCTTGTTTATTATTAAAAGTACTCCAATCAGTCGATGATAAATATCCATCATTCGTGGCGTTTGATTGAGAGATAGAAATTACAGGTGTTGATGTTCCAGTGGCCACTGAAATCGGCCCTGTCCCAGAAACAGCAGTCACAGTGCCTCCACTTCCTACACTCGCAGGCATTGGAACCCACTGTCCTCCAACAAAAGTTAAAACGTTATTTGGATCTGGTGGCGTAGAAGTTAAATCTACATCAGCTAGATCATTTAACTCGTAATCACCCTTAGTCGGAACGATAGCACCAGTTCTTCCAAAAACACTTACGATCGCAGTCGAATTATTGATACGATCAAAGTTTCCGCCACCTCTATAAACCGCCCAGTCTCCGACTTCGTATCCAGCCCCGGCAACGCTGACAATGTAATAATCTCCAATCGTCGTCGCTGCAGGTGCTGCACCTGAAGCATCCCACGGGCCTTTATATGAAAGACCATTAATAGCTCTTGGTTTCCACTTTCCTGAGAGTGAGTCATAAGAGAGAACTTCTTTATCGTTGGGAGTGACTAAACAATCAATCTCCTTACCGCCTAGTAAAGAATCACAAAGAGAAAAATCAACTGTAAAAGCAGAGCTCGCGTTTGCATTTGATAAAATAAAATCAAAAACTTTTCCGGCCGCAAATGTTACGTTCGAAATCGTATTGGCCACGATGGATGTATTTGTCTTTGATTCAATCTGAAGGTTGGTATTATTAGACCCTTCTTTGATTGTAAAACTCGTTACAGAACTTAAATTTGTCCCTGTGATAATAATTTGATGATTGAAAACTTTAACGTTTGAAACTGTAATACTTAACGGCGCATTGATTTCTTTCTTTTTTAGGTTAACAGAGATTTTACTTTTTTCAGAAGGAATACAACCATAACCAAACACGAACACTATTATCAGTACAGTGCTCGTACAGAATATCTTTTGATTAACTTGTTTCTGCAGACTCATAGATGCTCCAAATTCATTTGGTAACATCTATTGTCTCTTATTAACTGATCTTTAAAGGCGAAAGAGAAGAATTAAGTAAATACAAGATTATACATGAAGGTATAACATATTAAATTTAAAAGATTTACTAAGTAAAGTATGACTTATCATTTCTAAAACTGAGGGTAATTTCTTCCTAAAAAACTACGTTAAAAGGCATGTAGACGATTTTATCTAGGTAAAAACTCAAACTCCACTTTCCCTTCTTTATTCATGGTCAGGTAAGCTTCAAAAGGTTTACCTGCTTTGGATTTAAATCCTTTAATCAGGTCAGTCTTTTTTTCTGTCATAAGTTTTTTTACTTGGGACTCAGATAGTTTT
>JBEIPV010000200.1:0-3347 GCA_040376855.1 Bacteriovorax sp. | reverse complement strand
TTTTGATCCTTCGGCCTATACACATGCTTTTTTAGTCACTTTATACTCTACGGCGATTATTAAGCAATTTGAGTGGCAGTCAAAGGCGACGATTGAAACAACGGCCATGGCCTGTATGTTTCACGATATCGGAAAAACACTGCTTCCTAAAGAGTTTGTGAACCTAAGTGTAAAAGACATGACTCCTGAGCAGTATGAAATTTATAAAAAGCATCCAGAGCTTGGGTTTCAAATTGTAGAAAACAACCGCGGACTTAATCATTCGGTAAAACAAATTATTCTTCATCATCATGAAGCGTTTGATGGTACTGGATTTCCTTTTCAGAAAAAAGGCAACAAGATCCCGACACTTGCAAACATCGTCTGTCTGGCAGATGATTTTGTGCATATTATGATTGATGAAAAACTTCAGCCGACTGAGGCCCTAAGAAAGATCCTGATGGATAAAACAGGTGTGAAGCGCTACAACTCTATCCTGATTGAAAAATTCATTAAAGTGTTTGTAGATCCAGGAAAGGCCGCCAACAAAGACACTGTTCTTCCTTCCAATTCTAAACTGGTTAAAAAAGCTTCTTAATTAGCTGGAGCAACAATCAGTGTTTTAAGTGTATCGTTTGTTAGATCAAAGAGGCTTAAAAAGTCTTTTTTCACAACATAGATAACGGGAGAGTGATTTTCGTTGATGATGAAGTGAGCTTCATCTTTAAGAGGAACTTCCAGCAGGCTTCTCGTGACAGCACTGACTCTGTAGAGCAGAACTTCTTTATCTGCCTTTTCAATTTTTAATGTGAACTCCGGCGTCGATAATAACGACTGAGTTTGTTTTTTCTGACCATCAGTAGGTGAGTCCAGGGTAAAACTACTTTTTAATGTGATGAAATCATCCACCATATCTTCCAGGCGTTTTGCATCCAGGGCAAGGTCATCAGAGTTAACCCAGATTCCATCTTTTTTTGTGATTTCAAAAATGGCGACATTAGAATTTTTCTTAAAAATTTTGAAACTTAACATCGTACTGAAATTGATATCAAAAACAGAGGACTCAACTAAATCGGCCAGTGTTATATTTTCAAGTGAAATAGATGGAGCTTCAACGTGATAGATGCCAGTTCTCCCTGAGATCTTCATATAGGTTGAGTTATCAATCGTATTCATAATCCCAACACTTAAAATAATACTTTTATTCTGACTATCTGTGAGTGTCAGGATGGCCGTTGGTTTTTCCAGTGAGAAGTTTGAGTTGTTGGTTTTATCATCATCTAATAGTTTCTTCGTTTTAATGACGTTGAGAGATGAGAAAAGTTTTTCAACAAAAACTGAGTTCACGGAAATATCGCGAGGACTGGTCATGTGCCAGGCAGAAGCCGACTCAGTGTCAGCGCGCTCGAAAGTGAATTCGCCGGATTTGTTCTTTAAAGAGAGGCGAGTGACGTTTTCTAGTTCCTTATTGCTAAAGACCAGCGACTGCTCAATAAGCTCTTGTTGCCCTTTGACTGGTGTCTTGAAGACATTCGACAAGAACATGGTTCCGACCACTAAGATCAGGAAGCTTGCCAATACAATATTAGAAAACCATTTTCTTTTTTTGGGGGTAAAGACCTTTGACATGAGAGTTATAGTCCCAGATCGTCTAATTCATTAAAGTCGCCTTCATCAGAATCAGCATCCTCTGTAGGTGCCTTTTTTACAATTTTTGTAACATCTGGTTCGATCGACTGAATAAATTGTCTTAGAAGTGCTCGCTCTCCCTCTTTTAAGAAGTTGAACTTGATAAGCATTCTATGAGTGTAATTATTTTGGCTGATGATTCTGCTCTTAATGTTGAATGGGCGACAGTAGATAACGTCGGCATTCACGATAAAAGTTTTAGGGATACAAAACTGAATGACAATAGATTGTCCTTCAGTGAAGGCCTTATTAGAAAAGAAAAACATCTTTTCCATTCCAATTTCAGAAAGAATTGTTTTTCCTTTTGAAATTTTATCTTCAGAAAGTTTAACAGGGGACTCAATAGCGATACTGATAACGTTAGTATCAGTAACAGGAGCACCATTCATTGAAACAACATTGTCAGCAGGAGGAGCTTCGACATTTTCGGCGGCAGCTTCATCGCCACCTTCCATCGCAGCGGCCATGGCCTTTTCCATTTCATCATCGTCACCAGCAGCAGCTAAATCATCCGCTGACTTCAGTTGAAGAACGTTGTTGCCTGTACCTTCAGATTTTTTTGTGTACTCCGATTGAAGTTCACTAACCTTAGTGGCCATCTCTTCATTGGTCATTTCGCCGGCATCTATTTGGTCTTGAATGCGTGCTTCAATCTCATCTCTAAGAGACCAGATTTTAAGTGAGATTTTTTTAATTAGAACAGGATCTGATGAGCTGTTGTGTATCATATGATCGAATTATCGCATTTCTACATAAAAAAGATAGGGAGGGTTATTTCGGTAAAATATTCCTTGAGAAAAAACCTCTGTGCATTTTGGCACCATCCGTTAGGCTTAATAATAGACCACATTTCTTTAATGAAGGCCGATTATATCGCTCGTCGATTTACAGGTTCTTTTGTTTTATTTGCTCCAAGGAGGGAGACTTATGAAGAAAATGCTATTAGGGCTATCGACTCTTGCTATGGCAACAGGATTAGTTGCAGCAGAAGCACCACACGTTCCAGGGGAAATTGTTGTTAAGTTTAAGGCCGGAAGAGAAAAAAGCTTTTTAAAAAGCAGAGCACTTTCATCATTAGGAATTAAAGGACAAAGAGAGATCAACCTTTCATACGATAAGCTTTCTGTACTAAAAGTGTCGGATGATAAGTCGATGACTTCTACACTACAAGCATTAAGAAACAATCCGGATATTGAATTCGCAGAGCCAAACTTTATTTATAAAGTAGACCCGATTAAGGAAAGTGCACTTACTAAAAGACTTCAAAAATCACCATTTGCTGATTTCACAGCAAGCACTCCAGACGATCCAGATTTTGGAAAACTATGGGGTATGAGAAATACAGGTTCTAATGAGCCAAAAGGGAAAGCGGGGATCGAGGGAGCGGATATCAATGCACTTAAGGCATGGGATATCACTAAAGGATCACGCGCAGTGAGAATCGCTGTTATCGATACAGGTGTTGATTACAAACACTCAAACTTAGCACCGAATATGGTTCCAGGTTACGATTTCAACGGAAACGACGCAGATCCACAAGATGAAACATCATCGGCTAACCCAGGTCACGGTACACACTGTGCGGGTATCATCGGCGCGACGGGCGTTGTTGATGGCGGTATCTCTGGAATCAGTCCAGAAGTTTCTTTGATGCCTTTACGTTTCTTAGGTTCTGATGG
>JBEIPV010000217.1:0-2515 GCA_040376855.1 Bacteriovorax sp. | reverse complement strand
CAGCACGGATCAATTAATAAATGAAGATGTTATTGAAATACCTTTTATGAGAATGATGGCCAAAAATGATTATGATAGCGTCATTGAAAATGCCGAATCTTTTATAGAGCAATTCCCGTCTTCACCGAGTGGTTATTTTTATATGGTGAAGGCCTTAGAAATGCAGGGAAGAAAGGAAGAAGCTCTTTCAGTTATTCAGAATTCAGAGCTTTCCCAAAGTCTTCAAGATCGCCTATTCCAAAGACTTGATGAAGATGAGAATCAAAATCCACAAACATACTGGCAAAATTTAAGTTTTTAGTTTTTCCTTGAATTTCTAATTATTAGTAGCAGAATTGGTTATTATCTCTTAACCAACGGATGGAAAATGATCAAGTCGACATTTCTTCTACTAACATTTATGGCGTTTAATCTTATGGCAGCAGACATTCAAGCACCTATTGCAGAAAAAATTCCTACTAAACTTAAAAAGCATGGCGATACTCGCATCGATAATTATTTTTGGATGAAAGATAAAAAAAATCCTAAAGTGATTGATCATTTGAAGGCCGAGAATGCTTATACAGAAGCATTGATGAGTGATACGAAAGATCTTCAAGCTAAGCTTTATGAAGAAATGAAAGGAAGAATTAAGGAAGAAGACGAAACAGTTCCTTATAAAGACGGTGGATATCTTTATTACTCACGTACACAAAAAGGTGATGAGTACAGTATTTATTGTAGAAAGAAAGATGTTAAAGGTTCATTTGAACAGATTCTTTTAAACGTTAATCAGATGGCAGCAGGTAAAGACTTCATCCGAGTGAGTTTTCCTAGATTTCATCCGAATGAGCAGCTCTTTGCTTACGCAGTTGATACAAAAGGGGATCGAGTTTTTACTATCTTCTTTAAGGATATGAATACGGGATTGGTACTTGATCAAAAAATTGAAAATGTAACCAGCAATTTCACATGGGCAGAGGCAGGAAAAATTCTTTTCTACGCTAAACATGACCCAAAAACTTTAAGAGCAGATAAAATTTACAAATTTGACCTTGAAACAGGAAAACATACATTAGTTTATAATGAAAAAGATGAAAAATTTGAGGCGATGGTTTATAAAACTCAGGCGCGCAAACATATTTTTATTTCAAGTGACAGCACACTATCATCAGAAGTTCACTATATCCCAGCTGATAAACCAGATTCAAAATTTAAGTTAATTGCAAAGAGACAAAAGAATGTTGAATACTCTGTTATTGATGGAGTTGATCACTTTTACATTCGTACTAACTGGGAGGCCAAAAACTTCCGCATTATGGAAACGACTCTAAAAGATACATCAAAGAAAAAATGGACAGAGACGGTTGCTCACAGACCAGACGTTTATATCGATGGACTGGATGTTTTTAAGGATTACCTGGTGTTAAGTGAGCGCTCAAACGGTCTGCAAAAAATCAATGTTATAAAAAAGGGACAAAAGAGTGGAACGTATATTAGTTTTCCTGATCCTGCCTACACCGTAGAATTGGATACTAATGCTGAATATGAGACTGCTAAGGTTCGTTATTATTTTATTTCAATGAACAGACCGTATTCTGTTTTTGATTTTGATATCGCTAAAAATGAATCAACTCTCTTAAAAGAAAAAGAAGTTCCAACTTATAAGTCTTCAAACTATACATCAGAGCGCGTTTTTGCGACGGCAACCGATGGAACAAAGATTCCAGTCTCAATCGTTTACAAAAATGGAACGAAAAAAGATGGAACAGCTCCATTGTTTGTTTATGGTTACGCTTCATATGGAATTAGTTCAGATCCGTATTTCTCACCAGTCAGAGTGAGTCTGTTGGATCGCGGTTTCATTTTTGCGATCATTCATGCTCGTGGCGGACAGGAGATGGGACGATCTTGGTATGACGATGGAAAGTTTTTTAAGAAGAAAAACACTTTCACTGATTTCATCGCTGGAACAGAGTATTTAGTGAAAGAAAAATACGGCAACCCTAAAAAAGTTTACGCTCATGGTGGAAGTGCCGGAGGATTATTGATGGGAGCTGTGATGAACATGCGTCCTGATCTATATGATGGAATCATTGCTGACGTTCCTTTTGTTGACGTTGTAACGACGATGCTCGATAGCTCTCTTCCTCTGACAACTGGCGAATATGAAGAGTGGGGGAACCCGAACAAAAAAGACTATTATGAGTATATGAAGAGTTATTCTCCATATGACAACGTGAAGGCCGAAGCTTATCCTAACTTATTTGTTACAACAGGATTAAATGACAGTCAGGTTCCTTTTTGGGAGCCAACTAAATGGGTTCAAAAAATCCGCGATTTAAGAATTGATAAATCAAAATTACTTTTAATGAAAGTTGAATTGGAAGTTGGGCATGGTGGAAAGAGTGGGAGATTTGAATATCTTCATGAAGAAGCACTGGCCTATGCCTTTATTTTAAAATTAGCCCAGAAGAAATAGTTGAAGAGAGATGTGCAGTTTAATTAAATTGCACATCTCTCTGTTTTGATTTTT
>JBEIPV010000193.1:0-3605 GCA_040376855.1 Bacteriovorax sp. | reverse complement strand
CCGTGACGTTATCACTGGTAAGCACATGGAAATGATGAAAGATGGAGCAATCGTTGCTAACATCGGTCACTTCGACCTTGAAATCGAAGTTGCTTACTTAAATAAGACTGGTAAAAAAATCAACATTAAGCCTCAAGTTGACCAATACGTAATGCCATCAGGAAAGAAACTAATCGTTCTTGCTGAAGGACGTCTTGTTAACCTTGGATGCGGAACTGGTCACCCTTCTTTCGTAATGTCTAACTCGTTCACAAACCAAGTTATGGCACAAATGGAATTATGGGCTAACCACGCTAACTACAAGTGTGAAGTTTACGTCCTACCAAAACATTTAGATGAAAAAGTAGCTCGTCTTCACTTAGCAAAAATTGGTGTTCAACTTGATACTCTTACATCTGCTCAGTCTGAGTACCTAGGTGTAAAAGCTGAAGGTCCATACAAACCAGACCACTACAGATACTAAGATGAAAAAAATTGCTATTGGTTCAGACCACGCAGCATATGAAATGAAGGAGACGGTTAAACGTCTCCTTCTATCTCAAAACTTCGATGTCGTTGATGTCGGAACTCACTCGAGCGAGCGCGCAGACTATCCTGACTACGCAAAAAAACTTAGTCACGAAGTCGTCACTCAAAACATCCAGGGAATTCTTCTTTGTGGTTCGGGAATTGGTGTCTCAATTGTCGCCAATCGTTTTAAAGGTGTAAGAGCTGCTCTTTGCAGAACTCCTGAAGACGCAGAAATGTCTCGCAAACATAACGATGCAAATGTTCTATGCCTTGGGGCCAGATTCAATACTGAAGAAGAAATTAAAAGCATTTTGGCTGCTTGGTTTGAAAATAGTTTTGAGGGTGGCAGACATGCTGATCGTCTTAACAAATTTTCTGATTTAGGAGAAGACTGTTGAAAATTTTTGAAAAGTTAATGTATCCAGTACTTGTTGTATTGATATTTTTCTATATGTATCACGCTAGAAATAATCCTACTTATTTTGAATCTGTTTTAGCTCGCGAGGGCGGACCACTTCAATGGCTGATCATTTCAACATTATTTTTCGCTGCTATCATGTGTTTTTACCGCGCCAGCATCCTTAAGCCTTTCAGAGGCGGGGTCTTTGCAGCGTGCTCAATATTTACCGGATTTGTATTCCTGATGTTTGCTATGGATGAAATGTCTTGGGGACAAATTATCTTTGATTACAAGACACCGGAGTTTATCGCTGTCAGAAACTCACTAGGGGAGATGAACATCCGCCACCTGGTGATTGCAGGATTTGAGATTACCGATATTATTTTCACTCTGGGAATCAAGATCCTGGCGACTTTGTATTTCATTGTATTGCCATTTTTCTATTCACGACTTGAACAGATTAAAAACTTCGTTAACCGCTTTGCTATCCCTCTGCCTCGTTACACTCAGACGGCAGCCTATGTTGTGGCAGCAATCCTTATGAGCTTGATTCCTTCAGATAGAAGATACATTATTTTCGAATTTGTATTCTACTGGATTCTGGTGCTGATGATGTACAACCCACTTAACGAAGAAGTGTTCTCTCGTAAAACATTAGTCCGCTAATTTTTAGTTTTCTTCTTTCACTTCCAGAAGTCTTCTACCAGAAGTCTGGTAGCGAAGTGAGATGATTTCAAAAAGTGGAGTATCGTTTCCTTGTCTGATCTGACCATTTTTTCTGGCCTGGTCGTCTGCCTTTTGAGCAAACTCGATAATCTTAGAGTTCGGTGCGGCCTTCTGGCCTGGCTTTAATTTAGCGAGAATATCTTCTGCTCCATTTGATCCAGAAGGTGCAACTGCCCCTTTGTAACCAAGTCCATTTCCACCCGAAAAATCGACGATATTAGAGCCTTTTGCTGGTGCAACTGAAGCAAGTCTCACACCGCTTGCGGCACCTGTGATTTTGGCCATAGCAGAGTTTAATGAGCTCTGACTTGGTTGCCCTTGAGCAATTAATGAAGCTACGTTGGCAGGAATTCCTTTTGATAACATGGCATCGGACATTGCTTTTTGATCTTTGTTTAAATTACCGGTGTCTCCAAGTTTAGTTGAAATTTCACGCAGTCCTCTTTTGGCAATCGCTGAAGTTCCATCCGTTGAAGAAGTGTTAATTGTACTTCCTAATAATTCTCCACGGGCCAGAGAGCGTATCGATTTAAAGGGAGAGTTAGAATAACCTAAACCACCAAGTTCCAGTGTTCCTTCACCTTGAGTTTCTAAATATGTATCAAAACAAGTGTTGTTTTTTTCACATTCACAAGTTGGGTCTATTTTTAATTGATCATTCGTACAAGCGATTCGGTATGAAGTGGCAGCGATGGCCTTTTTACTTAAACCTTTTGCACAGTAAACAGGATCGTTTTCACTCGATGGTTGTGAGCAATAACAAAGATTATCTGTAACCGGGTTACAGTCTCCTTTTCCTGGAAGTGAATCGGCGATTTTTCTGGTTTTTTCCGCGTACTCTTTATTGGCAGAAACTTCTGACTGGTAGAATCCACCGAGTAAAGTGGCCGCTCCCATTTTAATAGCTAAATTTGTATCAAGAGCAAATTGTCCAGTGGCCACATTGACGGCGTAACAAGCGGCTCCACCAAACCATCCCGCAGCCTGGATTTGTGCCATTTTCGCTCGAGAGTCATGGCTTTTTGCTGCTTTTAAAAGCGCATCTCTTTGGGCCGTATCACCGTTACCAACTTCATCAGCTGAAAGCTCTTTTGACTTTGCCATTTGCACGGCAGTCGCAACCCCTTCAGTGACAGTGGGAATGTATTTGCAATAGTCGCTGGCCTTTTTATCGGCCTTATCTTGTGATGTCTCTGCCTTGTCTGATTTATCTGTTTTGTCTGAAGGTTTACCATCAGCTTCATCGGCCGCTTTTTTATCAGCAGCATCTTTTTCTAAAGCAGCTTTTCCTTTTGTTATCGCTCCGAAATTATCACCAGAGATCGCACCAAAAAGTGCGTAGGCCTGAGCGACCGCTTTGACCATATTCGAATCAACACCTAGAAATTTATGTTTAGCAGCTTCACCGTTACAGATCTCGGCATTTTTTCCTGAACACTTTTCAGTGATGATCTGATTCGCTAAACCTTGGTGAATATAATTATCTTTAAGCTGCACTTCCTGATCAGTTAAATTTCCTGAAGAAATTGAATTAGTAGGAGTGACTTGCCCTGTTCCGATTCCATGAATCTGTTGCTTGGCCGCTGATGGATCTTTAGCATTCACAGCTTCTCTTGAAGCTCTGGCGTTTTCTAATAACTTTGCGTTTGTCTCAGTTTCATTTGTCGTCGTCACAATGGACCAGGCCACTTGAGTTTGCAGAGTCAAAAATACGAGAATTAGGGTCAGTTTTAAGCTTTTCATATAGGGCTATTTTACCTCGGAGTTCCACTTTCATCGCTGGGCAAAAAGGTATCTGTTTATGGCCCTTATAAAAACATAGGTTTAGAGGGCAAAAATGGAGGGGCATAGGCACAGTTAAGTGCCTTGTTTTGTAGGCTTTTTAGCCAATTGACGTTGCTTAGTTTGATTGATACAAAATTGAGTATGATGACAAAAACACCTGATCCAAAAGACAATCACGAAAATG
>JBEIPV010000167.1:0-5254 GCA_040376855.1 Bacteriovorax sp. | reverse complement strand
GGGTGATCAAAAGTCGGGATCGTGTCGTCGCTTAAATTAAAAGCGTATTTTAGTGAACTTGAAACATCAAAGTAAGTCGGCCAGTTAAGAAGTTTGGCAAATTCTTCAACTAATGCCGTCGATTCATGGGGTGCAAGACTTCCCACAACGAGAAGACCTGTTTTAGAATTTTTTAAAATGTGAGCGATTTCACCAATGGCCATTTTATCAGGTCTGGTTTCTAGGTTCACATAACGAGTTGATGGTGCTGTTCTCTCGATTTGAATTTCAGCGAGTTTTAAATAATCTGCCGGCACTGGCACAAGTGTGTCTTCTAGTGGCTCTCTAAAAGCACAGTTAAAATGCACAGGTCCTTTTTGCGGGTAAAGCGATTTATGAATCAGGTTTGATAAACTTGAAGTCATCGCCAGAGGCGAGATCTCAACCGTTGGAGCACCCAGGCTCATTTCACCTTGAATGTAGTCTCCAAAGAATTTCGTTTGATCAATCGTTTGATTGTCGTCACAGAAAGTCAGTTCGGCCGGACGGTCTGCAGATAAAATGATCAGAGGTAGGCTTGATTTTTTTGCTTCCACTACGGCAGGCATATAGTTGGCCATGGCCGTTCCAGATGTACAAACTAATACAGAGGGCTTCCCCGTGGCCTTGGTGTATCCCAGAGCACGATAAGATGCGCCTCTTTCATCCATACACAAAATGATTTCCACTTCTTTATGGAATTTTTGCAATTGAATCATTGCTGCAATTAAAGGAGCGTTTCTCATTCCAGGTGAAAGGTAGAATTGAGTGATTCCATTTTTAATGAACTCATCAATGATTAAACTCGACCAGATACGATTAATATTTTGTGATAATAATTTTTCCATAAACGTATGTCCTAAAGAGCACTCTTGTTGATGACTTTAATAAAGGGCTGCATTTTTGCCCCTGTTTCAGTCCATTCTTCTTGTGCTTCTGATCCTGCGACAATTCCAGCACCTCCGTAGACAGTCAGACTCTGACCTTGAATCAGTGCAGACCTGATGGCCACGGCGATTTCAGAAAAGTGTTGAGATAAAACACCAACTGGACCAGCATAGTGGCCACGCTTTTCTTTTTCTATTTCTAGTATTTTGCTTTTTGCTTTTAAATGAGGGATGCCACCAACTGCTGGAGTTGGGTGGAGAAGATCGATCAATTCTAAAACTGTTGTCGTGTCTTTAAGAATTCCCGTGATTTTTGCCTGACGGTGTTGAATGTAAGGCAGCTTCATCGTCATAAGAGGCGAGATAACAAGCTCAGAAAGAATAGGACGAAGTTTTTCTTCAATCGCTTTTGTCACGATATTATGTTCACGTGTAAGTTTATCAGAGGCCGCAAGTTCTGATTCCAGTTTAGCATCTTCTTCTGGAGTGGCCCCTCTCGCAATACTTCCGGCCAGTGAGATCGTTTCCAGTTTTTGTCCTTTAAGAGTGAAGAGTCTCTCAGGCGTTAGCGAGATAAAAGACTCAAGGTAATTAAACTGATTATAAATAGTGAAGTGCGAGCTGTTTTTGTTGGCTTCATAAACTTCACGAAATAGAACCGGCATCTCAATAGGTGAGTCGTAAGTAAAAATCTTTTTTCTGGATAAAACAATTTTTTCCAATTCATGTCTGTTAAACAATCGATTGGCATCATTGATCATTGAGGCCCATTCATCGCTTTCAGGTTTTTCTTCATACGAAACCCATGGGCCAAGAAAAGACTCCCATGTCGCGAGATTGAAAATAATATTACTTGGCGAATAGGATTGATATTCAAGTGAGTGATGGACGTTTAAGGTGACATCAGAACCTTTTTGGATAAAAGACCACTCTGGTAAATAGCAGATGGTGTCAGTATCGTCTGCTTCAAAGCTGTCTTGATAAACCAAAAACTCATTGGGGTTGTGGTCCAGAAATTCCTGAAGCTGTGATCTTAAAAATGTTTTGCATTTTCCAAGTCCTAAGAAAGAAAAGTCTTCTTCCTTGGACTCATAATAGAAAACCTCTTCAGTGGCCGCAAAAGGAAGCAGGTCCACTAAAGGGATATCTTTAAAATGAAACGAAGTGATTTTTTGACTAACTTTCGAGTCAATTTTTTGAAGTTCCTCTTTTAAGAAACTTACCGTCGTCATTACTTTTTATCACCGATGTAAAGTGTCGCGATTCCAAAAGTAAGTGGGATCATTTTTAAGTCTTGAAAACCAGCAGTTCTCATCATCCCTAAAAACTTTTCTCCATAAGGAAAGTCTTCAACACTTTTATTTAGATATGTGTAAGCGTCTTTATGTTTTGAAACAATGTTACCAATGAATGGTAGCAAATGCCTGAAGTAGAAGAAGTAAACATTTCTAATGATGAAGTTTGTGGGAATTGAAAATTCCATAATCATCAATCGGCCGTCTTTTTTTAATACACGGTGAATGTCGTGAAGAGATTTTTGAGGGTCAGAAAAATTTCTGATACCAAATGAGATTGTCGTTAAATCAAAAGCAGCATCACCAGTTGGGATACTGACTCCATCTCCAAGCATTAAGAAGATTTTTTTCTCAAGGCCTCTCTTTTGAACTTTCTTAATTCCAACGTCGATCATTCCTTTTGAAAGATCCAGACCTGTGATTTTTTTTACACGTTGGTCTTTTACTAACGTTAGAGCGACGTCACCAGTTCCCGTTGCCAGGTCTAGAGCGTTGATGGATTCTTTATTGGGTAAATGCTTAAGCATTTTATTGCGCCAGTAAACATCAATCCCCATTGAAAGCGAGTGGTTAAGCAGGTCATATGTTCCTGCGATATCGTCGAAGATTTTGTAAGATTCTTTTTTTCTAGCATCTAGTTCATTTGTCATTTTTTTGTCCTTTTATGTGTATCCTTTTTACCTTAAACATCATAGACATAGCAAGATTTGGATTTACTTTAATTTAGACATTTGTTAGGCTGTCGCTCTAGGGGAAACACTATGATGAACGACTTTCTCGATGCCCTTCCAAAAGAAGCTCTCGAGAATTCTAAAAATATGGATTTGCAGATTCGCTCAGTGAAAGCTCACGAGGCGATTGACGCAATTCTATCTCAAACAGTTCTAAAAGGGGGGAAGAGACTTCGCCCACTTTTAACGTTTTTGATGGCCCATTTATTTAGAGTCGACGTCAAAACAGCTACTCCTTACGCACGTGCTTCAGAACTTGTTCACGCTTCTTCACTTTCTCATGACGATGTTATCGATAACGCGACTATGAGAAGAGGGGCACCCTCGATCAACATTCTCGCCAGCAATAAAAAGGCCGTTCTTGCTGGAGATTACTTACTTTCAAGTGTCATCGTTGACCTGACAAATGCCGGGAACCTTGAACTGGTTCGCGAAATGTCTCTAGTTATCAAAGACCTGACAGAAGGTGAGTGGCTGCAATTAGATTTAATCGACGATAGAAATTATACTCGTGAGCTTATCCGTGAAGTCGCTGAGAAAAAAACGTCATCTGTTATGTGTTACTGCTCAGTAGCGCCGGCCATTTTAAGTGGTGCAGACAAGAAGACGATTGATTTATGTAGAGAATTCGGGAGACGTTTAGGATTAGCTTTCCAGTTAATTGACGACACTCTTGATTACTCTGGTGATTCACAAAAAGACCAAGAACTGGATCTTAAAAATGGAATCGTAAACGCTGTTGTTTATGAAATGCTCGATGCAAATCCTGAAAACTTCGCTCGCTTTAAAAGTGGTGTCGATCTCATTGATGCTGTAAAAGGGATTCCTTTTAATGCCTATGTTGAAAAGATTAGCACTGAAGCACACTCTCATCTAGAAGCTGCTAAAAACATCCTGGATCAGTTAGAAGTCATCCTTCTGGCCATTCCTGAATACAAGTCTAATCCGGAAGAATTGAAGGCGCGTATCGGTGGTCTTGAGCTTATCATTTCGTATATGGCCCTAAGACAGCACTAATCATAAGTTCTACAAATTAAAATTACTTTTTTATTTAATATTCCTTCGCATTTTTTTGCGATAGAAGATTTCGTTGTTAATTTTTAACATTTTTAGGAGTTCCTGATGAAATTTTTAATCGCTCTAGTCGTTTTTTCAATCTCACCGTTTTCATTCGCAGCAGACAGTTCATGGCTTCTTTGCAAAGGTCAGATGACGATTGATGGAGACAAATTTAATATCGTTGTGAATTCTCTTGAACACAGAGCTGGTGTTGATGATGAAGGTAACGATAAAAGAGTCAATGACCTAACCCTGATTTTCGGAAATCGCCTTATGGTAGGGCAGCTTAATACAAGTGATACGATGAGCGGCCCAGTTTCATTATCAACAGCAGATGGTTCATCTAAGTATGATGGAATTGTGATGTTTGATTACACTAAACCAAACCTGATTTTAAGAGGGAAAATTGTCATTGATGAAGAGCTGACAGCAACAATCGGCGTGAAGATGACTTGCGAAAATATGAACTAATAAACTTATCCGATCATAAATAATCACTCGGATATTTATTTTTTACTCTTATTCCCATTTGACCATTGTTTAAAATCCTATCTGCCTTTAAAATTTATTAAAACATTTTTAAAGGCAGCTTCATGTTACAAAAAATTCTTGTTCTCTTAACTATTAGTTTTGCTGCAGAAGCCGCTGATTGGAGTGATACTTCTTTAAGCTGGCGCTATGGGAGAACATTTCGCGAGCCATTTAACGGCAACAAAATTACAAAAAACATTTATTCACTGTCTCATGTGAGTGGTTATGCATATGGAAGTAATTACTTTAATGCCGATTTAATGCAATCAAATTCCAAAGATGCAGCATCAGGAACGAGCAATGGCGCGCAGGAAGCGTACGTCGTTTACCGCCACACTTTTGATATGGGAAAAATCAGAGGATCGGCCGTTGAATTAGGTCCCATTAATGGAGCAGGTGTTGTTCTTGGTTTCGACTGGAATACAAAAAACGACACCTACGCTTCTAAAAAACGTATGCTGGTCTTAGGTCCGACGGTTTCATGGAAGCTTCCTGCTGGTTATTTAAACACTGCAGTTCTTGTATTACATGAGTCGAATGCTCCGGCCGCTCGTCCAAGAAAAACTTATGATCTTCATCCGGCCGTGACGATGAATTGGGGAGTTCCTGTTTTGGAATTACCTTTTTCATTTGAAGGTTTTGTCATGTGGACAGCGAAGAAAGGGAAAAATGAATTTGGCAGAGAAACGGGAGCGGAATTTAATTTAGATACCATGCTTATGTGGGATGTTGG
>JBEIPV010000024.1:0-31130 GCA_040376855.1 Bacteriovorax sp. | reverse complement strand
TAAAACATCCAATGGCACGCCTTGATTGTAAAAAGCATGCTTAAGTGATTCTAAAAAAATGCTCAGGTTCTCTTTGAAACTTTGTCTTGGATCAAGTTTGGTGCGCACAGGAAGTGTATTGATAAAATAACCCAAGACTTTGCGAACATCGCGATTATTTCTTCCATGCACCGGTGTACCGACGATAAAATCATTGTCCCCACTCAACTTTGCCAGCAAGACATAGTAGGCCGCAAAAAAAACGTTATAGAGTGAGATGTATTTTGTTTGCACGTAAGCTTCGAGTTTTTCCAACAAAACTTGGTCGATCTCAAAATAAACAGTTTCCGATTCATTATTGATTCTGTCAGGACGAGGAAAATCTGTCGGTAAATTTAAGACCGGCAGTTTATCGTTAAAAATATTTTGCCACGATTTTTTTTGCTCAAAGAAATCTTCAGATTTTAAGTACTCTATTTCCTTAATAGCATGCTCTTTATAGCTTAAGCGAATGGCCGGAACATCGGCCTCAACATTCTGTTCTAGGGATTTATAAAGTGAGATAAACTCATGAAAGAAAAATGTATTGCTTAATCCATCCCAGATAATATGATGAACCAGAAAGAAAAAAATATATTTATTTTCGGCCAATCGATAAAAACGCAGTCGCATCAAAGGAGCTTCTTCAAGATTGAAAATATGCTTCATCTCTTGCTGTAGAGTTGTTTTTATATCCTCTTCTTTTATATCGATAAATTCAAAACTATAAAGATACTCTGGAATGACCTCCTGATGAGGGACACCGTTTTTCACTTTAAATCTTGTCCTGATCGATTCGTGCCTCTTAACAATGGTGTTAATGGTCGTCGTCAGAAGATTAATATCAAGTTTTTGATTGATAATAATGGCCGTAGAAATGTTATGCGTGATGGAATCGGGATAAAGGGCGTTGAGTCCCCATACTTGTTTTTGATTGACCGTTAATGGGTAAAAACCGTTGGAATAATCAGTGGAATTTGTATGAGTGTTAACACTTTTTTTATAAGCTAAAATAACTTGAGAGAGCTCCATCACATTTGGAGACTCCACCACATCTTTCATATTAAGCTTCACGAGAAAAACTTCTTCAATCTCACTTAATAAGTCTATCGCCATTAGGGAGTGACCACCTAATGCAAAAAAATTCTGATCTGGAGTCAGGCCCTCAACACTTAGCAATCTTCTCCAGATTGAACTAAGCCTGTCCTGAATATGCTCAAGTTCTTCTTTTGCCATGCCATTTCCAAATATGTGTAACTTACTTAATAACATCGGAATAATATATTATTAAATAAAGCATTTTTAGTCTTAACTTTTCATTAATTTTGTCGATACTAGAGGACATGCTGATCCTCATAAAAAGACTATCCCTGAATCACTGGCCGGTATTTTTATTAGGAAATGTGAGTTCCATCATCAATTTATTCTTACCCATTGTATTAGTTCGCCTCTATGGGCCTGAAGACATGGGGCTCTATAAAACATTTTTCCTATACTTATCTCTGATTCCTTTTATCGTTATGGCCGGAGGACCACTTAACTCCGTTTATTACTGGATGGGAAAAACTGAAGGGCGAGATGAATATTTGCAGGCGACGTGGTTGGTAACCCTAATCTTGTCATCCCTGATACTCATCCCTGGCTCCATCATCATTCTCCTATTTCACCAATACTTCTCCCTTTCTACTCCTGTTCTATTTGCGTTGATGATCTCTGGTTTTCTCGTTTGCCCTTCTGGTCATTATAATGAAGTCAGTATTGCCAAAGGTAATGTCTTTATAGGTGCCGGACTTTCAGTTTGTTTTGAAGTTATCAAGACGATTGGATTTATTTTCATCGCCTGGAAATATAAAGACATCAATATGCTCTTTTATTATTTTTTTATTATTATGGTTCTCAGCTCTCTACTCATGACCTACCTGGGTATGAAAAACAAGACAGTGACTTTTACATGGGATAAAAAAAGAGCAAAAGAGATTCTAAAATATTCCATGCCGGTTTCACTTTCTTCATGTTTATTATTCATTACAGAAAAAGCAGACCTCTTAATTATTTCTGCTTACGCCAGTGCTGAATCTTTTGCCTTTTATTCATTCGGCTGTCTGATGATCCCGCCACTTTATTTATTAGAAACCTCTATTCAAAAACATTTGATCCCCAGGCTTTCGACCCATTATGAACAACAGAATTTCACCCAAATGGTGGTGGATTTTAAAAAGGCCGTCAGCGATATTTCATTTCTCATGATCCCGGCAATCTCTGGTCTTATTGTTTTTGCCGATCCCATTATTAATCTTTTATACACATCAAGGTATGCTGAATCGGTGATTTATTTACAAATTTTTGCACTATCGTACATACTGCTCATGATCCCTCATGACTCTATTTTAAGGGCGACTGCTAAGACTGACACAATCTTAAAAGTGTACTTTTATCTGACTCCCATTTCTTTTTTCATCATTTATTTGTCAGTGCGTTTTTTGGATTTAAAATGGACATTGGGCATCGGGCTGTTACTTAAACTCATCCCAAAAATTTATTGCTTAACGATTTCAGCAAAAGTTATTCAGCATAGGGTTACAGACTTGATACCTTATATGATGCTACTCAAATACATGCTTATGTCTGCTTTTTTATGTGTCATCGCCCTGCTAGTCAAACCACTATTTGCCAATGAACTTCAATGGTTTCTGACAGTCACTCCCATTTTTGCCATCACTTACATCCTCTCTTTTGTCTTACCAAAATATAAGACTATTGAGCTTTTCAAGTAAAACCTACCAGCGTATGCTCATTATGAAATAGTCATCATCACTACGAGGAGAAGAAAATGACAAAAATTACACTACAAGGTAACCCTATTAACACTCGCGGGACTCTTCCTGATCTTGGCGATCTTGCTCATGATTTTACAATGGTAAAAACTGATTTAAGCGAAGTGAAACTTTCTTCTTTCAGTGAAAAATATAAACTGCTTAACATTTTTCCAAGTATTGACACTGGTACTTGCGCAGCAAGTGTACGCACATTTAACAAAAATGCAGCGGAGCTTGGCAACGTTGCCGTGATCAATCTTTCACTAGATCTTCCTTTTGCTCAGAAAAGATTTTGTGGTGCTGAAGGAATTGATAAAGTGGTTGTGGCCTCATTATTTAGATCAGATTTCTTAAAATACTTTCCTGTTGATTTCACAGATGGACCTCTTAAAGGATTAACTTCAAGAGTGATTATCGTCATCAATGAAAAAAATGAAATCATCTACACTGAACAGGTTGCAGAAATTGCCAATGAACCAAACTATCAAGAAGCATTAATCGCTCTTAATTCGTAAAAAAAGGGCCCCACTTAGTGGGGCCTTTTTTTTATCTTTTACTAATAGAAAATTTTAATTAGTTTAAACGCAAAACTTTTGCACGATATCGATGATTTCATAAATATCCAAAGGCTTTTTAAGATAAGCACGAGCATTGACTCTTTGCTGATTCTCGCGAATATGTCCATCTGCAGACATCACAACAACTGGTAGATGAGCAATTTTAGGATTTGCATCTTTTTCAGCACAGAATTGAAAACCGTCTTTAATCGGCATCATAAGATCGAGAAGAATTAAATTAGGAAGTGATGAGATTTGAGAAAGTTTATCCAGTCCGACTTGTCCATTTTCAGCAAATAAAACTTCGTAACCTTCACCTTCAAGAAGTTCAATCAGCGTCTCTCTGATATCCTGGTCGTCTTCAACTAATAAAATTTTTTTATTAATCACTATTATCTCCCCTTCCTGTGAGTTTTACATCTTGTGGACAATTATCAATGTTTTGAGTTGTTGAATGTCATCCTCCACGACGCAAATGATAATAACTTACTATCAATCAGCGGTATGATAGAAAAATTTTAACCTAAAATTGAGAATAAATCACTATCTAAGGGGAATCTAGAACCGTTTTTCTTACATTATAAGATTAAGTTATAAAACAAAATCCTTACAAGGGTTTGGTTCTCTCTTTGGCAGCTTGTTGAGCTCTTTTTCTTTTAGTTTATAGTACGTACTATAGGCAGCATTGGCCTCTTTCATAATCTCATGAGCGATTGCTTGACCAACATCGTCGTCTTTCCTAAGCTTCTTCATGATTTTTTCTTGGGCCTCGTACTGAGGGTACTCGCGCATCACTCTTGCTTTAGTTGCTTCACAAGCTTTATAAAATTCAATCATCGCAAGTGCCTGTTCTCTTTTTTTAACAGGCAAAGCAGGATCTTTTAACATCTTCTTTTTATTCTCGATGTAAAAGGAATAATTCGTACTAAGAAGTTCTCTATGGGTGTATCTCGATTTCAATCCACCATCAGCAGTACTCACCGCTTCTGTTTTATCAAGTGTCGCTGCTAAGTCCAGTTGGGCCAATTTAGTAAAATAACTGTCTTGAGTTTTTTTATACTCAGCAATTTTTTTCTTCAACTTACTCAACTCAACCGGATTAATAAGCTCACCAGTTCTTGCACCGACGTCACTCATTTGCTGAACAAGTGTCAGGATTGAATTTAATTTATTATAATCTGCATTTCTCTTACACACGAGTTCAGGTGAAATATTGTCTGTGATATAGGTGTCGATTTTATCAAGTGCCATTCCACGATACTCTTCATGGTAATACATATAAGGTGTCAGATAAGGATAAATTTCATCCTGAACAATACTTCCTGCTGGAGTAGAGATCATGGGAAAACCTGCTCCATTAATTTCTTTTGAAGTTTCTAAAAAGAGATCTTCTAGGTTTTTTCCTTTGTTCATCTTTTTAGCAAAGGTAGCGGCAAAATTGGAATACGCATAATGAAGTGGTCCTGAAGCGGCCACTACACATGTTTTAGAATTGGCAAGCGACAGGGAATTCCCGGCGTGACAACTGCCATCCACAATACCAAGTTTAACATTTTTCTTTTCTGCCAGATCGGCCAGTGCTTTTAGTTTATCTAAGCTGACCATCCCTTCTCCGCCACTATTCATATTAGTCATGGCCGAATTAGAAGTTGAAATACTATGAGTTTGTCCTCTTTTTTCACCACCGTGACTATCAATGAACAAGAGAATTTTTCCGCCAAATGGAATTTGACCTGTCTCTATTTTTTTTATCGTATCGGCGATGATGGCATCATAACTTTTTGCTGAAAAATTATTTTTAATATCGGCACCTGAAAATTTTGAATAAATTTTAGACTCAGTTTTAGAGTGGCCACCGTTGAAGTTAACAATTGTGTTGTAATTCTTATTTTTCTGATAAAAATCTCCCAATCCTTCCATGCTGCCATCGAATTGGGTTTCTTTTGCACCAAGAGGCTCTCCGCCTCCACCGATTAAGATAATATTTTCGGTAGAAGCAAATGAATGAGCACTTACACTAACCACAATTAAGGTCATGAGTGAGGTTAATTTCATTGGCAGCTCTCTTTTTTTACCAGGATAAATCCATGATTCTTAGTCAAGAAGGCCGGATCTGGAACACTGTCTTCCACACGTTCAATTTCTGAAAATTCGCCAGTGTAGTCGGTGATATTTTTACTAATAATTGCTCTAATTTTTGTAGAACGGCCCAGGTAAGGTGCCATTTTAATTTCTTGTTTGTCTGTCAGTGAAAATTTATAGGCCGATGTAGTTTTGCCATTAACGACGTATTGAAACTCTCCTGGAACTTTACTTTTTTCCATCCGCCCATAAATATCAAAGCTCCCGCAACCATCTGGTTGCGTAGAGCTGTATGCATTTAATGAAAAGAAGAAGAAAAGAACAAATCTCATGTCTACCTTACAGTATGCAGATCCAATAGGTCCTGAATAATTTTTGGGTCTTTTACGACGAAAGCTTCAAACGTTTTTGATTCACTACTTCCAATCCAAGGAAAGAAAGATGCGCTTTTAGAAACCCCGATATAAACGTCTACGTGTGCCCCTTTAATCGCTCCACCTTTATCTCCAGCAAAAAAGTAACCATCGTGAATGATCACACGTCCACTTGGAAGAGTGATTTTTGCTCCACGAGCTTTCGGAATATAAAGAGCTGTTCCAGGTTTAATATAGTTCACATCTGTTGCCAGAGTTCTATACGGAGAAAGAATATAATCATCTAACCCATCTCCATAAACTCCATTAGCTTCACGGAATTTTGTTTTACCAATCCCAGTGTGTCTTGGAAAAATCGACTTACAATCAACAAAGTAATCGTTGGTCACACCTTGATAGTTAAATGTTTTAACATCACCATTTTTGTAATTGATTTTAACTGAGCCTTCCATCGCCGTATCACACCAGTGTCTTAGCGTAAGTCTTGGGCCCAGTTCTTGCCCTTTCATATCTCTTAAAGGCACGTTCCCTGAGTCTTCTTGAATTTCTGGAAGATAATAATATGTCGCCCACAGTTTATAAGTCTGTCCTAAATCAGTTGATGTTGGTGCCGGCATCTCAAACCTATCAAGGTCTAGCGGGTCACTGGCCCATGATCCAAAAGAGTATAGCGATAGCGTACAAACTAAAAGAGTCTTCTTTAACATATAAATCTCCTATTTGGATGACTTATCGTTAAGAATAATTGATTGGTGAAGAATTTCACCTAATGTGGAGAGAGAGGAAAAAGATACCTGAGTGTGAAGTTCAAGCTCACACTCAGGTTATTGATTTTTTACTTAGATAGTTCTGCCAGGAAATCTTTCATCGCAACCCATGAGCGCTTATCAGCTAATTCATTGTAAGCGGCCCCTTTAGAGTTATCGTTACCTGCGGCCTTTTCAGTGAAGCTGTGAACTGAATTTGCATAAGACACTAACTGGTAGTCTACTTTTGCATCATTCATTCCTTTAACGAAGCCATCAAAGTCTGCTTTAGAAATAAAAGGATCTACTGCTCCATGAAGAACCAGAATCGGTGCTTTAATGTTCTTGTCATCATTAGATGGAGTTAATCCACCGTGGAAAGAGATGGCCCCTTTAATGTCTGCTCCAGAACGTGCCACTTCAATCGCCGTCGTTCCACCAAAACAGTATCCAGCGACAAAAATTTTGCTACTATCTACTTTTTTGTTTTTTCTTAGCTCTGCAATCGCCAGGTTTGCTCTCTCGCGAAGAGTTTTTAAATCGGCCTTGTATTTTCCAGCTAACTCACCTGCTTCTTTGGCATCTTTTGGACGAACACCTTTACCGTAAATATCACCGGCAAATGCCACGTACCCGAGTTTGGCCATCTCTACAGCTTTTGATTCTGTCTCAGCGGTTACACCCATCCAGTTGTGAACAATCATGATCCCCGGTTTTTTCCCTTGAGATAATGTATCGTAAGCTAAAAATCCTTCAAAAGTTAAATCACCTGATTTGTATTCAACTCTTTCTGTTTTAACTTTCGCATGTAGCGCAGTAGAAAATAACAAAGTTAAAATTAACGTCTTAATCATATTCAACCCCTTGTTGGTTTTAAGAATTCAATGAACGTTTATCAGTCGCAGCAAGACACGCTTCTTTCATCGACTCTGAGTAAGTCGGGTGAGCGTGTGATGTGCGTCCAATATCTTCTGCAGAAGCTCTAAATTCCATAGCAAGAACCGCTTCAGCAATCATATCTGCACAACGAGGGCCAATCATATGAACACCTAAAATTTCATCGGTCTTTTTATCAGCAAGAACTTTAACAAATCCGTCAGACTCGTTAGACGCACGAGCGCGCCCACTTGCCGTCGTTTTAAAGCTTCCTGATTTGTACTCACGTCCTTCAGCTTTTAGTTGCTCTTCTGTTTTTCCAACAGCGGCCACTTCCGGCCATGTGTAAACAACACCTGGAATTAAGTTGTAATCGATATGTGGTTTTTGTCCTGCCATATACTCAGCAACCAGAACACCTTCTTCTTCAGCTTTGTGAGCAAGCATTGCTCCTTTAATAACATCACCGATAGCATAAATATGAGGAACGTTTGTCTGCAGGTGAGAGTTTGTGTCAACTCTTCCTCTGTCGTCCATTTTTACCCCAGCTTTATCTAAGGCCAAACCTTCAGTGTATGGGCGTCTTCCAACTGCAACCAGGCAGTAGTCCCCTTCTAAAGTAACGATAGAGTTATCAGCTTTGTTTTTCGCTTTAACAGTTACTTTTTTACCAGTTGATTTAACTTCAGTTACACCGTGGCCTAAAAGGAATTCAATTCCGTCACGCTTTAGTACTTTATGAAGTTCTTTTCCAAGACCACCATCCATTGTAGCGATGATTGAATCAGCGTACTCTACAACAGTCACTTCAGAACCTAGTCTTCTATAAACCGAAGAAAGCTCTAGACCAATAACTCCACCACCAATAACGATTAACTTTTTTGGAAGTTCTTTCAGAACAAGTGCTTCAGTTGAAGTGATCACTCTTTCTTTATCGATTACTACACCTGGAAGTGTAGATGGTTTTGATCCTGTAGCGATAACAATTTTAGCACCCTTGATTTCTACAGTTTCCTTCTCACCTGTAACGATAACAGTATTAGCATCTTTAAAAGATCCCATACCTTGGAACACTTCAATTTTATTTTTCTTCATTAAGAAGTTAATACCACCTGTAACATCTGATACAACTTTCTTAACTCTGTCTCTCATCACACCGAAGTCCAGCTTTACACCAGATGCCGCGATCCCATGATCTTTAAATGAGTGCATAAGTTCATGGTATTTTTCAGAAGAGTCTAACCATGCCTTTGAAGGGATACATCCAACGTTTAAGCATGTTCCACCAAGAGTTTTATATTTTTCTACTATGGCAACTTTCATTCCAAGCTGAGCGCATCTGATAGCGCAAATATAACCGCCTGGACCTGAACCAATAACTACAACATCAAACTCTTTCATTTACTCGTATCTCCTTTTAGATATCTCAATTTCTTAAATATTCTTTGCTTTTGCTTGTATAAACGAGAAAAAGAACACAGCGTTCGGGTCATTGGCCACGACACTCATTTCCTTTTTCATTCCATCAACTGTCTCTTGGTCTACATATTTTGCTGCCACTAACTGATCGCTAGCGCTCATCAGCAGCTCGCTCCAGAATTCAATCATCTCTTTTCTTTTTTGCGGATGACGATTATCCAAAAACCATGTCTTTACTTCTGTTTCAATATTTCTAAACCCAATCTGCATTAAAAGATTCCCCAGTTTAGCTCCCATAAATGGGTCACCTTTCTGGTCGTACTGATAGTCATTGAAGGCCATCCAGTATTTTAGAGTATTGGGAGAATAGGGATCCAGGAAAAAAGACGAATTTAAAACTTCTGTCACGTAAACAGTTCCACCAGGAGAAAGCACTCGTCTTACTTCAGATAAAACTCTGCGTGGATCTGGAACGTGCTCCAGAACAAAACATAAAAAGGCCCCATCAAAATTCTCAGTGGTAAACGTCAGATTCTCAGCATTCATCTGATGAAGATCGTAGCGTTTATGGGCGTATGATAATTTTGATAAAGAATCCTTAGCGGCAGCTAGTTGCCTTTCACTCAGGTCAATCCCCGTTAAATGAATATCAGGAAAACGACGAAGTAAAATCTCAGACTGAGCTCCTACTCCACACCCTACTTCCAGTACTCTTTTAGCAGCGGAGAAATTTACATTCTGATAAATGGTGTGTTCAGCGAAACGCGCTTGTTTGCGTAAGCGCTCTTGCTCTACCGGCGAGAAACCATGTAGATACGGGAAATCTTTTTTTTCATTTGAATCTTTAGGCGTGGCCATAAGTAACCTCACATGAAAAGGCCTGGTTTCCCAGGCCAAATTTTTAATTAGACATCAAGTAATAATCTAGAAGGATCTTCAAGAAGCTCTTTTACCTGCTTCAAGAAACTAACTGACTCACGTCCATCGATAATTCTGTGGTCGTAAGAAAGTGCCAGGTACATCATTGGACGGATAACAACTTGTCCATTGATCGCTACTGGTCTCTCGATAATGTTGTGCATTCCCAAGATCGCCGATTGAGGGATGTTTAAAATTGGAGTTGAAAGCATTGAACCGAACACTCCACCATTTGTGATAGAGAATGTTCCACCTTGCATTTCTTCAATCGTAATTTTTCCGTCGCGAGCTTTTGTAGCAAGTGCCAGGATTTCTTTTTCAATTTCAGCAAGAGACATGCTCTCAGCGTTTCTTACCACAGGAACAACTAATCCTTTTGGAGTTGAAACTGCGATACCGATATCCGCGTAGTCGTGGTAAACAATTTCGTCACCATTGATTTGCGCGTTTACTGCCGGCCAGTCTTTAAGAGCAACCGTTACTGCTTTAGTAAACAGTGACATGAATCCAAGTCCTACTCCGTGCTTTTTCGTGAAAGCGTCTTTGTATTTCTTTCTCATGTTCATAAGCTCATACATATCAACTTCGTTGAAAGTTGTTAGCATCGCTGTTGTATTTTTTGCTTCAACAAGTTTTGAAGCGATTGTCTTTCTTAAACGAGTCATCTTTTCTGGACGAACGTTACGTGATCCAGCTGGAGCTGCTGGTCTTGTATTTTGAACTGGTGCTGCCGGTGCTGCTGCTTTTGCAGCTGGTGCCGCTTGAGCTGGAGCAGATGAAGCATTCATCGCGTCTTCTTTTGTAATTCTGCCGTCTTTACCAGATCCTTTTACAGCGTCTGCAGAAACACCTTTTTCATCAAGGATTTTTCTAGCTGCTGGGCTTGGATGATTCACTTCTTTTCCTGAGCTAGCAGTTGCCACTTGTGCAGGAGCTGCTTCAGTTTTTGGAGCGTCAGCTTTAGGAGCTGCCGCTGGTTTTGATGCTGATGTATCTAGTTCACCAATCTTCGCACCAATCTTTAATTCACTTCCAGCTTCTGCCATGATTTTTAAAACACCGGCACTTGGTGCAGGAAGTTCCATTGAAGCTTTATCAGATTCAATTTCACAAACTGCTTCACCTTCAGAGACGTAGTCACCATCTTTTTTAAGCCATGATGATAATGTTACTTCTGTTACTGATTCACCGATAACCGGGATTTTTAATTCAACACTCATAAATTATCCTTCTTTTGAAAATGCTCTCGTTACAATATCTGCTTGTTCTTTTTTATGTACGTTAGAAAATCCTGTCGCCGGACTTGCCGAAGACTTTCTGCTGATCAATCTGAAATTTCTGAATTGATCAAAACGCAGAAGGTACGTCCAGTAACCTTGGTTTTTTGGCTCTTCTTGTACCCAAACCGTTTCAGCACCTTTGTACTTTTCCATGATTTTTGCCAATTGCTTTTCTGGCATCGGGTGAAGCTGCTCTAAACGAACGATGGCAACATCGTCACGCTTATCAGCGATCTTCTTTTCATACATATCGTAGTAGATCTTCCCAGTACAAAGGATCAGTCTTGAAACCTTCTTCCCTGTGTTTGGATCATCGATAATTTCCTGGAATTTTCCATTGATTAACTCTTCTTTCGTCGATGTACAACGAGGGTCGCGAAGAAGTGACTTCGGAGTCATAACGATAGCTGGCTTTCTGAAGTTCCATTTCATCTGACGACGAAGAAGATGGAACATGTTCCCTGGAGTTGTACAGTTTGCCACAACCATGTTGTCATCAGCAGCTAGTTGAAGGTATCTCTCTGGACGTGCACTTGAGTGCTCAGGTCCTGCACCTTCATGACCGTGAGGAAGTAACATAACCAGACCGTTCATTCTTTTCCACTTTACTTCAGCAGATGAAATATACTGGTCAATCATGATCTGAGCTCCGTTTGAGAAATCCCCAAACTGCGCTTCCCAGATCGTTAATGCTTTTGGGTTGGCCCAAGCGTATCCATATTCAAATCCAAGGACTGCGTACTCGGATAGAAGTGAGTTGTATAACCCCACTTTCCCCTGGTTAGGTGAAATGTTTTCCAGTCCACAGTAAGCTTCATTTGTTCTGTCATCGACAACTTTTGCCTGACGGTGAGAGAATGTCCCACGAACAACGTCCTGACCTGTGAATCTTAGAGGGTGACCTTCATCAAGAAGAGACCCATAGGCCAGTAACTCTCCAAGCGCCCAGTCCAGTTTATCGCTTTCATAAAAAGCTTTTCTGTCTTCAAGAACTTTTTGAGTTTTCTTCATTAACTCCATTCCAGCAGGAGCGGTCGTTAATGCTTTGGCCACTCTTTCAAGAACTTCTTTTTTTACACCAGTAGCTGGTGACTCATCAAAAGATGTCGGAGTAGAAAAATCCAGACCTTCCCAATCTTTATGAGGTCCTTTAGATTTTTTTGGAACTTCATTCTGACGAACGTTATTGAAGCGGTCAGATAAAAGCTGCTTATAAGCTTCCATCATTTCTGTTGCCAGCTTCGCTTCAATTTTCCCTGATGTCATTAACTGATCAAGGTATAACTCTCTTGGGTTTTTGTGTTTTGTAATTAAACCGTAAAGGTGTGGTTGAGTGTATCTTGGCTCATCCCCTTCATTGTGACCGTACTTTCTGTAACAAACGATATCGATGAAGATATCTTCGTTGAATTTTTGTCTGAATTCGACAGCAAGCTCAACTGCGTACACCACAGCTTCCGGATCATCACCGTTAACCTGAATGATAGGCACTTCAATCGCTTTAGCTACTGAAACACAGTATTGAGATGAACGGGCGTCTTCAATGTCAGTTGTAAATCCAATCTGGTTGTTAATAACTAAATGGATTGAGCCACCAACGTTGTAAGCTTTAAGCTTACTCATCTGAACTGTTTCATAAACAATCCCTTGTCCTGCAACAGCAGCATCACCGTGGATGATGATAGGGATAACTTTCGACATGTCGTTGTTGTAGTGAGCGTCTTCAAGAGCTCGGCAGTATCCAATAGCAACCGGTGCTACCGTTTCAAGATGCGAAGGGTTTGGAAGAAGTTTTACCATGACTTCTTTATCCGACATCGTTTTTTGAACTGACGTAAATCCCATGTGGTACTTAACGTCTCCAGTTTGCCCTGATTTTTCTTCTTCAGATCCACCTTCAAATTCTGTGAAGATGTATTCGTAAGTTTTTCCAACAGTGTTAGCAAGAACGTTCAAGCGACCTCTGTGGGCCATACCGATAACGAACTCACGCGCTCCCAGCTCCGCCCCTTTGTTGATGATGGCATCAAGAGCAGGAATCGTTGCTTCTCCACCTTCCAGTGAGAATCTTTTTTGACCAACGTACTTTGTTTGAAGAAAGTTTTCAAACACGTTAGCTTCATTTAATTTTTGTAGAATTCTTTTTTTCTTATCAAGTGAGATGTCGATCTTTTTAGCAGTTGATTCAATTCTCTCTCTCATGAAACGACGAATGTCTGTATTGTTAGAGTGCATATATTGGAAACCAATTTTTGCACAGTAAATTTCTTTCATGTGATCTAAGATCTGATCAAGAGTTGCAGGACCAATTCCTAAAAACTCTCCACATTGGAAAACTGTTTTTCTATCGGCATCACTTAGTCCGTATTCTTCCAGAGAGATTCTCGCTTTTCTATCTCTGCGTGGACGAATCGGGTTTGTATCAGCAAGAAGATGTCCTCTTGTTCTGAAAGACTGAATTAATCTGAAGACATTAATTTCGGCGCGAAGTTTTGCGTCCGTGATCCCTTCTCCGGAAACTCCTGAAGTTCCAAAGCTTCCACTTTGAAATTCGAATCCTTGAAAAAATCTCTGCCATGATTCATCAACAGATTCAGGATTAGCTCTGAAGCTGTCGTAAAGTGAATCGATAAAAGTAATGTCGGAGCTTGATAATGCTGAAAAATCGAAAATTTTAGACATATACACCTTGAAACAAAAAAACACCGTGAGTGTTTTACTCGGTTAAAATTTTGGTACCTTTAATATAGCTCTAAGATACCAAAATTTTAAGCTTTATTTCTTATTAGGAAGAAATGTCTAGTCGAATCAAAAGTTATAAAAAAAGACCTATTGCAGGCAGCATTTTTTAGCTTTTTTCCCTGACCCGCAAGAGCATGGATCATTGCGGCCAATTTTTGGTTCTGTTCTTCTCACCGTGTTGTTTCTCATTACGCCATCAACGAAGAACCACTCCCCGTCTACTTTTTCAAAAGTGCTTAGTTCATGGTGAGTTTGCTCAGCACCATTGAAAATAAACTTACATTTAAACTCAACTTTTCCTGTTGAATCTTTCTCTGTACCCTTTTCA
Source organism: Bacteriovorax sp. (assembly GCA_040376855.1). Taxonomy (GTDB): domain Bacteria; phylum Bdellovibrionota; class Bacteriovoracia; order Bacteriovoracales; family Bacteriovoracaceae; genus Bacteriovorax. The sequence goes on along the minus strand of JBEIPV010000024.1, from coordinate 16,974 downwards.
GTTTCACGAATCTCTAAACCTAACCATTCCGAGTTCGTTGCCCAAGAAGTCACACCTTCCATATCAAGATCTTTACGGCCTGATGGAATATGAGTTTTTTCAACGTAATCTAGCTGTCCTGTTGCAAATGCTGAATAGCGTGATCTCATCAGCTTTTCAGCTGTAGGCGCCTTTTTTGTGCCTTTTAGAAATGGTTCACAACAATCAGAAAAATTTTGGTTCGTTCCGCATGGACAAGCTTTCATAATAACCCCTTTAAAATCTAAATAATAAATCCGTAAAATGTGTGCTCTCTTCATCAAAGTGAACTTTGGATTCCAAGAGTCTGCTAGAAATAAAAGTAAAGTGTGGACGTATCAGCTTCAGGTACTTTTCGCGCGTCCTATGGATCGCGTACTCGTCCTTAAACTCCAGGTCACTCACTTGTCTTTTGAGTTCTAGATTAGTAGGAACTGAAAAATAAAGATAGCGAATTCTTTTTGCCAGAACCGGCATAACAATCTCAATTTCTTCGTCAGATAAATACTGAAAGACTGACGTGCAAAGACCAAGATCAAAAGTTTTCTCGCGCTTATTTTCTTTTTTTGCCCAACTGACTAAGTCGGTATTTTCCAGCACAAGCTTGGTGCTTTCAGCTGGAGAAATCTTTCTTTTTGAGACTATATCAAAAGGATGTTTCGATGGCTCAATTCCATGAGCGCGGTAAGGAACAAAAGTTTTTAAAACTTCTTCAAACAAAAATCCCAAACCAAAACCCAGATCAATGACCGAGCTTATGTCCACATACTCCAGACCCATAATGGCCTTCAAGTACTGAGCATGCTCTTTAGCATTAACGATATTATCCATCTCTTCTGGATCAGCGTAATTGACGTCCCAGTACTCTTTCGAGAATCCTTTTGCGCCTAATTTTTCTTCAACTTTTTTCATTAAGCTAACTTCGTCACAGCAGAATACACGGCCACAAATACGGCCACGCAGCTGATCCATGTACAAAAGTTTTTATATTTTTTTGTTTGGAATTTAAACAAGGCCACAAGTGCTACGTTTAAAATAATCCAGCAAGTAATCTTCACGATAACCCAAAGAGGAAACGGCTCTGTATGTTTGAATCCAAGGCGAGCGATAAGCCCCATTCCACCAACAAAAACCAGAAAACTTAAAACTCCAACAACGATTTTAAAAGTCTTGTTTGGAATCCATCGCCCTTCAGCAATGATTCCGCCCATGGCAGAAACCACCATAAAAAGTGTAAAAATGTGCAGGATCTTATAAGTTTCATAACTGATCATGATTTGATCTCCTTGGTAAAAAAACTTGAGTGTATCGCTACTATATCTTTTGCCTTTGAGATTATCAAATTGTTCATTAGAATAGATCTATGCAAAATTGGACAACACGAACTTACCGCAAAGAAGATAAAATTTATCGAGGCGCATTTAATTATTACCGCAACGAGAATATCTACGCCGAAGAAAATTTCGACGTTTATAGAGATAAAAAAGACCAAAGTTATCATTATGTTTCAGAAGCGGTGGTGAAAGTTACAACTGGTGAAATCCTGAATCTGCATGTCGAGTACAGCGTCAATAAAGAGTACATCCCTACTTTTGTTATGATTGAAAAAATCATGGGGAAAGAGACAACAAAAGAAACTTACGAGTACAACTCTAAAAGAAACCACCTTTCTTACAAATTCACGAGTACTAAAAACGAAGAGTTCACTGCTGAAATTGCAACGGCACCTAAGTACCATATCTCTACTCCCACAGCAGTAAGCTCAATGCTCTTTATGAGATCAAAGAAATTTGATGCCAGCGGGAAAAACTCTTTCAATATTTTAGTTGGATTCAATCAGTGGGAATATAAAGAGACACCGGTTTTTAAAAACGTCATCCTGGAGCGCGCGAGTCTTACAACTGAGAAGATGAATATCGACGGACAGAATGTGCAAGCTACTCAATTTCGTATGTACGACGAGGGAACTGACTTTAAAAACATTAAAGAGCCCCCTCACATTAAAATTTTTCTAAGCCAGCACGGCGGTATTCCTTACTTGATACGCACAGAAGATGGGACGAAGATTCAGATTAAGTATCTGAACGATTTAACGGAAAAAGAGTAGATAAACCCTACTCAGTTTTGCCTAAAATAAACTCCCCAATCTCATCACAGGCCTCTTTCAACGTCGCACGCTCAAGATTGTACGGCTCCATCAATTTAACCAGCTTCTCCATGGTCTTGCCTTTCCAGCTCTTCACACGATTATCGACAATCACAATCCCGCCGTAATCCTGCTCAGTTCTAAGGAGCCTTCCCAGCTTCTGGTGAAGGGATCTTGTTCTATGGGCCAGATAATAATCCGTGAACTCATTTCCTAAATTTGCTTCATAAAAATCGCGGCGCTCATTAATAACCAAATCCATGCGAAGATCAGGCACTTTATCGACAAAAATAAATTGAAGCGCATCTCCGGGAATATCAATCCCTTCTCCGAACGATTCCATGCCAAGTAAAATCCCCGATCCTGAACGCTTGAAGTCTTCGACTACACTAGTCCCCATTCCCTGAATAAACAGCGGAATCTGACCTTCAAATTCTTTTAGAAGGATTTCACGTGCCACTTCAAATCGCGACTTCGCTGAGAATAATAAAAGCGTGCGTCCACCCAGTTTTTGAATCAGTGGTTTAATCGTCTTTAAGTTGTGCTCAACAAAGTTCTGCTGATACAAAGACGGGCCATCGTCACATAAAAAGACTTTGGTGTTTTTCTTATAATCAAACGTGAACGGTAAATACGTTCCCGTTTTAAATCTTCTCTCCGGCTCAAGGTAAGAATAACCTGTGGCCCATTCAATTCCTTTTGCTCCTGTGTCCCCTGTTCCATTGGCAAGAGTCGCCGAGGTGAAAATCACTGAAGCAGAAGTTTTCAGTAACTGCTCACTGACAATTCTTCCTACATCAATCGGCGATGATGAAAACAAGTATCCATCAGCATCTAAGTACTTCATCGAGCGGCAGTAATTAGGAGTGTCTTTTAAAAGGTTTTCAAATGTTAAAACATAGTCCGACAATTGAGAGAAAAAAGACTCCCATCTGGTGAACGCAATGATTTCGTTTTCACTTTTTAAATTCTTTACATCGAATCTTCCCGCGTATGGCATGAAGTGACTCATATAAGTCTGAAGAATAAAATGCACACTCTCCAGTGAATTTAAAATCGACTGAGCAATTTGTTCTTTATGAGTTTCACGATTAATCATCGGAAGCTCATTCCAGAAAAGTTCTGTGTATTTTGGCATGCGCTTAAAATAAAGCCCGATTTTCTCACCTAATGGAGTCAAATGATCCATCAGCATCGTATAGGCCTTAAGCGTTTCTTCGCGGAGAGTTTTGATCACTTCGCTCGACTCACCTGGAGTTACTTCATTTTGTGCGAGTAGATAAAAGAGTGATCCCACACCTTGAAGATGCTGAAGATTGGAAATGTAAATTTCAAATCCTTTCTGATCTATTTCCAACGAAAACGCCTTCGTCGCTTCCTCTTCAATTTTATGTGCCTCATCCACTACGATATGCAATGGTCTTGGCATCCCTTTCGGCCACGAGAACATCAATGAATGGTTCCCGATAATAATATTGGCCTCACGGGCATCGCGAAGTCCGCCAATGTAGCTGCAGTTATTTTTAAACGGGCAATTGTTCCCCGAACAAGACCTGAAATCGACAGCGATCTCTTTTTCTTTTTTTGAAAGCGCTTCGTTTTTTCTTTTTAAAACATATGGCAAATCATCGCGGATCAATTTGTCACTGTTATTCATGCGCGAATTATGGAAAAAGATCGTCTCAAAATACATTGAGGTGAAAGCGCCATCAAAATCCTGAGCGTATCCTAAAAGGCTATTTTCACTTTCTTCCTGGCGAAATAATGATTCACACAAGTGGTTATTAGACCCCACCAGTAGTTTAATTTTCATCTCATCTTCTGAGAGCCCTAAAAACTCTCTCACTTGAGGAACGTCTTTGTTAAAGGCCTGATGCTGAAGTGTTTTAGTCCCTGTAGCAATCAGCACCGGTTTTTTTTCTTCCAGAGAAAAAAGCACCGATGGAATCAAGTAACCAAATGTCTTCCCGGTTCCGGTAGGCGCCTGGATCAAGCTATGAATACTATTTTTAAGGGACTGCCCCGCTTTGACGGCCAGGTCAACTTGCGCCTGACGTTTTTTATAAAGCGGAAACATCTCTCTGATTTTTTCTTCGTTATTAAAAATCTCTTTAATATTGTTCCCGCTAAAGGCCAGGTCAAAATTCTTTTTAACCGCTTTAGGTTTTACGATTTCCGGGAATCTTTTTGCCCAGATCTGCAGGCGCGCAATCTCAGTGTGAGCATCGAGATCAAAGTCGATCTCTTTGGCGATCTCATCAATTTCATCATCACTTAAATGCAAAAAGTTCATCAGCCAGAATTCTTCGGCCAGTATTTTCTTTTCTAATAATTGCAGTTTTAAGAACTGGTATAAGGCCTTATCAAGTCTGGTTAATTTAGTCGCAACTAACACCACTTTTAATAAATCGAGTGAATCTTCATAACCTCTGTGGGTTTCAGTCTCGGCAATTTTCCAGTCCTGGATAAAGTGCTCTAGTTTTAACGACGAATACTCAGGAAAAAGCAGCCCTAAAAAAAGCATAGTATCGCAGTACTCTTCACGAGGTGTACCATCGTCAATTTTATCGAATGAACGTTTTAAAAACCCTTGCTCAAAATCAGAGTTGTGAGCAATCAGCTTTACACCATAAAGCTCCTGCAGCTCCTTTTCCACTTCTCTCCACGTCGGTGCGTGGGCAAGCATTTTGGGAGTTATCCCCGTCAGCTTTTGAATGAATGAAGAAAGCTCTCCCGGAAACTGCACTAGGCTGGAGTATTTTTGAACCAGCTTTGTCCCTTCAAACAGCAAGAAGCCCAGGTCGATAACCTGATCGTAACTAGCGTCTGCCCCGGTCGTTTCGACATCTATGACGGCCCATCTCGAAAGCCTATGATTCATGTTAATTCCTGATTTTATGTAGGTGTGTGTGGCCGAATTTTATAATGTTTTCCTCACTATGAAAAAGCAATTAATAACGGCGATGCACAAAGGTTGAATAAACGCACCAAATCTATTATGGTGAGGAACTCACTGATTATAGGATTACTCATGTCAACAGCAGTTGTTTTTCAAACGCAATCAATAATTATTTACTCACTTATGATTTTTGGAATCATCAAGAGAAGAAATAGAAAAGTTCATGTTCCGGTCATGAGCGCCGTATTAATTTTAGACGTACTTCTTATCCTACAAATTGAGTTAGGTAGAAGTGCAGTAGAAAAAGCGGCCAAGGCCATCGTGAATCCGATGATCTTGAATGTTCACGTAACTTTCGCTGTTCTCTCTGTAATCTTTTATGTTTTACTAGTTATAACTGGAAGAAAGCTGCTGAAGGGCGAGCACACGATCAGAGCACGTCACCGCATTTTTGGCTGGACGGCCTTTGCTCTTAGAACCCTGACTCTACTGACTAGCTTTTTTGCAGTTGTACCAAAATAGGAAATTAAATATGGCATTTGAAAACGTAAAAGCACTTATCAAATCTGGATTACCTGACGCTTTCGTCGAGGTGAACGATATGACAGGAACAGCTGACCATTTAGATATTATGATTGTAAGTGATCAGTTCAAAGGTAAAATGTTAATCGCTCAACACCAGATGGTGATGGATCTATTAAAAGAAAGTTTAAAAGCAGAAATCCATGCCGTTCAATTAAAAACGATGGACTTCGCCACAGCTGAGAAGCGTGGAATTCAATTAAAATAATTAAGGGAGATATATTATGACTAACCCATTCGCAGTCGTACAAAGAACAGCTATCGAAGAAGAAAACAAAAACCTGGATCTTAATACTCGTATTAAAAACCTGATCAACTCTTCTCCTATTTTCCTTTTCATGAAGGGTGTACCTGATATGCCTCAGTGTGGATTCTCAGCTAATGTTATCAGAATCCTTGATCACCACGGTGTAAGCTATAAGACGTTCAACATCCTGTCTGACATGGATATCAGAGAAGGTGTAAAACAATTCTCTAACTGGCCTACATACCCACAACTTTATGTTAAGGGACAACTAGTTGGCGGTAACGACATCATTACTGAGTTAATGCAAAATGGTGAATTAGAAGATTTATTAAAAGCGTAATTGAAAACTTAAAGGGCCGGTTTTTCCGGCCCTTTTTTTTTGTTATGCAGTCTGCATGTCTAGTTCGATTTCCTTGATGAGTTCATCAAGATCAAACGGCTTCGAGAAGAACTTTCTCGCTCCTGCTCTCACTGCATCTTCAGTACTCACATCAGCTTGTCCTGAAACAAAAAAGAATACTGGTTTTTTATTCATTCTATTAACGTGCGACAAAACGGCCATACCGTTTCCATTGGGCATTTTATAGTCGGATACAACTATATCTACAGTTTTTGAATCAAGAAGTTTAATAGCATCATTACCACATACCGCTGTCATTGTTTGATAGCCACAGTAGCGAAACTCTTCTTCCATTAATTCTAAAATATCAGGCTCATCATCAACGATGAGGACCATTAAGTTTTTACGATCAATCATTAAACTATTATAGTCGAAAACGTTGCATCAAATCTCAATTTTTTCTCAGTTTTGCATAAATAAATTTACTGACTCTAAGCAGAAGCTTATTTATAAGGGATTAGATTTCTTAATACTCCGCAAAGATCCTATAAAGTTCGTCTAAGCTTTTCTCGTTTACGGTGCATAAAATACGCCCCTGCCCCAATGAAAGCGGCCACGAATACATAATAGAAATTAAAGATGAAATACAGGGTGTAAGCAAATCCTCTGATGATGGCCCTGATTCCTTCGTGTTGATAGATTAATAAGGCATACTTAGGTGCAAGTTCATAATAAATATGAATGAAGCTTCTACCAAGGTATGTACTCGCTAAAACAGTATCTCTAAAGTGCCTAAAGTAATCGATGATGTAGTGGTCTTCACCAAAACCGGCCGTTAAAAGAAAGCACGCATTCTTTTCAAGAAGCTGCTGGATCTCCTGAGGCTTTCCTACTTTATCTAGTGATAAGACTGTCCCGAACTTATATTGATCCTCAAATAAAAGTGACAAATACTGCTCTTCACCATTGGTCAGATTATTAACCGTCACCTCGCCATCATAAACATAAGCAAATTCTGTCGTATAAAGTGCGGCACTCGCTTCGGCCGTATAGTAAGACTGGATAGGTGATTCAGAAGTGACAACAACTGGATTTGGACGAAGAAGAATTCTTACGGCCTTTGGTTTTAAGATACTCGCCGTCGATGTGTATTTCACAACAAGTCTTCTATCCCCTGCTCTTACTTCAGTAATCGTCGGAACGACTTGAGCACTGGTATAGATACGATTGCTCATATTAATTTTAAAATAAATTCCACCCGGATAAGTCGTCTCTGGAGTCGCAAGATCATCACCAACACTCAAAGCGGCCTGGTCGCTAAGAAAGAAATAAGCAAAGTAAGTTTTTTCTGTAGATGATGAACTGGCAAATTCAGAACAATCTGTGGCCTGTGTGCAAATGGCCTGAGAAGTCACTGGGAACGTCACATCAACGTTTGTCTGACTCAAATAAGAGTCCACATGCTTTTGAGCAATTTTATAGTTTCCTGTCGTGCCTTTTATTGCAACGTAAAGATACTTTCTTGTTGCTCCGACATTGATATAAAGAGGAAAATTAATAGACTCAGCACCAACTGCACTAAAAAGAGTTGTTACTCCTTTTACAGTAAAATAGTTTGCCTGAGATGATGATCCGTTCATCGGAACAAATATTTCTGCTGGTGCAGCTTCAGTAGGAGTTGCCCCTGCTGATGACTCAACAACATTTAGAGGAAACGATATATTTGTCGTCCCATTAACCACAAGGTCAGTATCAGGATGTAAGCGAACAGTGTCATCCGCAAGAATTTGCGCAGACCAAACAGCTAGGAATAACAGAATAAAGAGTTTTCTCATCATAAAATTATCCCTTTTATATCATCTAATCGTCAAATCTTTATGGATTGATTTATTCCAATAAATTCTATAGTTTCTCCTTTATGGAAGATTTTTTAATCAATATTAACGGTGATTTATTCAAAGGCCCTGAAGCCCGCATCTCAGTATTTGACCGAGGCTTCCTCTACGGTGACTCCGTTTATGAGGCCACCAGGACTTTTGATAAAAAACCTTTTCGTCTCGAGCGCCATATCGACCGCCTTTTTCTTTCGGCCGATAAGATCTCTCTCGTCCCTACTTACTCTAAGGAAGTCATCACCAGCGAGGTTTTAAAAACCATCGAGGCCTCTCCTTATCAAAACGTCACACTAAGGATTGTGCTCACGCGCGGGACGAACTCAGACCTAGGGCTTGATACTGAGCTCTCAGGGCCCAATAACTTGATCATCTTCACGAAAGAAATCAAACCGAACCCGGCATGGTGGCTTACAGACGGTGTCTCGATGATCTTCTATCAAAAAGTCATTGAAGCTTCCGGCTCACTTCCCAAAACAGGAAACTACCAGGAAAACATCCTCGCTAACCGCGAGGCCCACGAGCGCGGCGCTTACGACGCTTTTTTAATCAATACCCATGGGAAAGTGACAGAAGGGACAACCAGCAATGCCTGGCTTATTAAAGATGGCACTCTGTATACGCCGCCACTAGTCGATGGCGTCCTTGATGGCCTAACTAGAAAAACCCTGATCGAAATGTCGAATCAAGGCAAACTCCCACTCCCTTTAGTAGAAAGAAGTTTGAGCAAAAGCGACTTTATAGATGCCGATGAGTGTTTCATCACTAGCACTACGCGAAACATTGTCCCTGTGACGAAAATCGAGAACCACGCAATCAAAAATGGCCGTCCAGGAGTCCAAACGCTTGAACTCCTTAAAGTATATTTAGATTTTGTGAAGTAAACGTGTTTTTCTCATCTTGACATGACAATTGCTTGCCGGTATTACTAACGGACGTATTTTTATTAAATCACAACTCCAAAAAGTTGCAGTTGTTACAAAGTTAATCATATTTAGGGGTCAGTTCATGGCAAGAAGTACTACAGGTAGAAGCCGTTTTAAAATCCAAAGATCATTAGGAATTGAAATTCCAGGTCTAGGAAAAGCAGGCGCTTTAGAAAGAAGACCATACGGTCCAGGACAACACGGTAACAAGAGAAAGAAAATCTCTGACTTTGCTGTTCGTCAAAAAGAAAAACAAAAACTTAGATACCACTACGGAATCAGAGAAGGTCAATTAGTTAACTACGTAAAGAAAGCTAAGAAAGATAAATCTCAAGCGTGGATGGATTCACTTCTAATCACTCTTGAAAGAAGACTTTCAAACGTAATCTTCAGACTTAACTGGGCACCGTCAATGCTTGCAGCAAACCAAATGGTTTCTCACGGACACGTTATAGTTAACGGAAAGAAAATCAACGTAGCTGGTTACACAATCCAAAAAGGTGACGTAATCACGCTTACAGATAGAGGATATGCTTCGCTTAACTTCCAACAAGCACAAGCAACTCCAAGACTTCCATCAATTCCAGCTTGCTACACTGTAGACGCAAAATCTGCAAAAGTAGTAGACCTACCACTTCCAAGCGACATTCCTTTCGAATACGCTGGTCAGTTAGTAACGGAATTCTATTGGAAAGTTAAACCGTAATATTTACGGCCATTTTCATGAAATACCAAAAAAGGCCCCTTTTAGGGGCCTTTTTTTTTGCCTATTTTTGATTTCGAATTTTCGTCGATGATAAATTTTTGTAAGGATGATCTGGAAGGATGATGATTCCTAGCTTCGGATTAATTTTTTTGATCTCTTTTATCTGCTCTTCGTAATCACTCACATCATAATCTCTAGGAACCACGTAAAGTTTTGTCAGAGCATTTAAAAGTACGGCCGGTTCATGCCACTTCAAAAGATTCATGAAAGAGTCATCTCCCATCAGGAAGTTTTTTTCTTTGATATTAACCTTTGGGAGCCAGTTCGACGTAGGGTTGGGTTTATTTCTCCCGAAAAATCCAGGGTAAATTGAATATGGAGTCTCTGCCAATGTCTGGCACAAATGCATAAAATCATCAAAAGGATTCATCTTATCCATTTGCTCTTTATGAGGATTGCAATCCAGTACTAATACAATGTTTTTCTCAGGACAAAGTTCCAGGCAACTCATGTGCCCCAGGTGAAAAGGAAAAAAGCTTCCACCAAAAAAAGTCACTGAGTCTTTGATCTCGTGTTTGATGATGTCTTTTTTTATTTCGCCTTTGGGAGCTGAAGACATGACCGGCATAAATTTAAAAAAGTCCCCTAATCCAATTAAAAGGTTTAACTGATCAAGTTGCGAGAGGTCTTCAAGTTTATAAATATCACACCACTCATCCTGGTGATCACCACCTAGGTGAGCGCTGTCGAGTTTTACTTCAAGTGAATTTCTAAATTCTAATGGGTAAAGAAGCTGCATTTCATTCGTCCTTACTCGAAATCGCGATCCATTAATGTTTTGCGGCCTTCCGCCTTAGCTCTTGCGATTGCCCTATCCGTTTGTCTTCTTACAATGTGAGAGAGAGCTTCCATCACGTTGGCCGAAGTGTTCATATCGTATTTGTCTTTTACGTATTGTTTTAATTTAGAGGCCACAATCAAAATGTCCTCCTCACTCGCTTCCCCTGTTGCTGCTACGGCCTCAGCTGGCCTGTTAGTGACTATAATTCTTCGAGGTGCATTGGCATCCCCTTCTGGTTGATAGTCTTCCTTTCTTGGAGATCTATTTTCCTCGGCCCATGAGCTTTTGTGATTCATTACCGGGTTATGCAAATTCCAGCAATCCACTGAACAAAAAACCATTTTGCGGCAAGTGCTTACATTACAGGCCTGATAGACGGTATTAAACCCAATTTCTTTTTTGCAGCTTCCGCATTTTCTCCAATAGGTTGCATCTGTCACTTAAAAGACTCCTTATACATTTCCACTAAATTCATGTTATTATGATTTTATCATGAATTTTGAAACCGAATATAAAAACATCCACTTCAAGATCTCCTTAGAAAAGGAAGTCTTCGAAGACGTCTCCCTGTTAATGGGTGATAAATTTAATCGCCTTCCTAATCAGACAATGATTGAAATTAAAAAAGGGACTCTTGGCCCTTATAACTTGATCATCACTTCCAACCAAAATGATGAGGAATACATACATTATCTAAGTGGGATTCTATTAACGACTGATGATGAAGAAGTCTTGGATGAATTGGGCTACTATCTTGAGCAGGAGAGCATCCTGGATGATATCGTGGCGATCAGAGCAAAGTATGCAATAACGCCAGGACCGGCCTGGCGTTAATGAATTAAAAAATTAGCGGCAAGAAGTAGCGTTCGTAATAACTCTTTCTACCCATGTAGCATGTCCCGTAAACTGAGCTGCTTCTTCACTTGTGTTAGCAGCAGCGATTGAAAGAGCAACATCTCTATCAGTTGTTCTATCGAAGTACTGAATCCATCTTGATCCAAATCTTGTTTCCATATGAGTTGAACAGTTCATTCCACCGTTTGGATTTGGGTAACATGTTTGTACCGGAACTTGGTACTGGCAAGTTTCAGTTCCTTGCTTCATTCCTGAATCAGTGACTCTTGTCGCAACTGTCCCTGAAAGGTCTACAGGTTGCCCGACAACAGCTGACTTATAAGCAAATGATCCGTTTGTAGGGATTGAACCATTAGGGATGTTGAATTCATATTTTTCATCGCTTTCGTTGTTTAAGCGAAGAGTGATTTTCTTTTTAGTGTTAGCTTTGATGTCGGCACTGTATGTCCCAACTCTGATTGTCCTAGTATTCCCTCTCGTGTTTTGAAGTTTCACATCTTTTGATACGTTCAACTGTCCTTCGATTCTTTCACAGCCAGCAAACAATACGGCAGCAACGAGTAACGGTAGTAAAGTTTTCATAGTAACTCCTAATTTAGAGAAAAATAAGTTTGTTTTAAATCTATAACGGCCCGGTCATTCGAGCAATTTCCATGAAAAAGTGTAAGTTTTTGTGAAGATTGAGTAAACATAATCATTATTTAGGGTCAATCTGGCACCATAAAACCCCCCAATAACTCCTATCTCTTCGTGAACCTATAGATTTTACAAGAACCATTGAAGCCAATGGCCATAAGCGCTATACCCCCTACTACTTACACAAATACTTGGGAGACTTTATATGACATTAACGAAAAAAATCACGACGACGGCATTGCTTGCAATGACTACGACTTCGGCATTCGCTTCTGCTAAAACTGATGCGAGCTTCGACAAGCTTCTTAAGACATATAAAGTGACTCCTACAAGTGAGCAGTCATATTGTTACACTGATGAAAAAGGATCACTACAAGGTAAAAACGTAGACCTTCAAGTTCGTCTTGCTTCTGTATCAAAACTTTTAACATCTCTTTGGGCGATTGAAACAAAGGGTATCAACTACAGATACGACACAAAACTTTTCATAAAAGGAAAGAATCTTCACATTCAAGGAAGCTTCGATCCATTCATGAGCAATGAAAAAATGTTGTTCTTAGTTTCTCAGTTAAATGTTCTTGGTTACACACACTTTGATAAAGTTACTTACGATAAAAATATTCAGATTAATCCAAGCGCTCAGGTTCATACTGACCAGTACCCTCTAATCACGAGAGAAAGTAACGGGAAAAACCTGAAAATGTATTTCAATACTGCTTCATGGTCGAAAGTGTTTAAGGCCGAGTACGATCGTCTAGCTAGCTTAGCTAAAAAAGACCGCTTCTTAAAAGAAGTAGATCTAAATGTTGATGCTGTTGAGTTCGCTGATGTAAACCCTCTTCAAGGCGACGATGTTAAAGTTTTAACGTTAACTTCTCCTCAATTATATAAATACTTAAAAGAAATCAACGTTAAGTCGAACAACTACTCTTCTCACACAATCTTTAGAGATTTAGGTGGAGCTCCAGCGTTCGAAAAATTCCTTGCTGACAGATTCAGTTTAACTGCTGATAAAATTAAGCTTTATAACGGTTCAGGACTTCCAACTGTTGTAAACGGAACAAGATACGATAACTACGCAACTTGTGCGATTTTTACAGATCTTATTTCTGAGCTAAAAGCTTCAGCTGAAAGACAACAAAAAGAAATCTCTGATATCGTAGCTGTTCCAGGTAACGATGCAGGGACTTTCAGAAACCGTCTGAACTCTTCAGATCTAAAAAATACATTCGTAGCTAAAACGGGAACGTTAATGCATACATCAACTCTTGCTGGAGCAATGAGCACACAAAAAGGATTCAGCTTCTTTGGTGTATTCAACCAGACGACAGATATCGTTGGTGCAAAAACAGTTCAAAACGAAATGGTTAAAGTTCTTATGAATGAAATGGGTGGATCAAAAGTTTTTGGTTACCAGGTTGAAGGCTTCCATGCTTATGACAATCAAGAGAACGTGAAAAACTTCAATATCTTTGATGAAGAAGAAGCTACTGACTTTAGTGCAATCGACGGAAATCTACAGTAAAAATAAAAAGGCCCGCTTTAAGCGGGCCTTTTTTTATGTTCACGGATAAATTCAATAATCGGTGGAAGAATCGAGATCACAATAATCGCAATCATCACCAGCTTAAAATTACTTTGAATGAATGGCAGGTTTCCAAAGAAGTATCCTAATGGGATAAAAATGAAGATCCATGCAACAGCTCCCACCACATTGTATGTCATAAACTTTTTATAAGTCATCTCTCCAATGCCGGCCACAAAAGGGGCAAAGGTTCTAACGATGGGAATAAAGCGCGCAATGATAATGGTTTTAGCACCATACTTTTCATAAAAGGACTGGGCCTTTAGCAGGTGACTCTTATTAAATAATTTTGAATCTGCTTTATGAAAGACCTTAGGTCCGACATACTTTCCGATAGAATAGTTTAAGCTGTCACCAATAATAGCTGCGACCAGGAGAGTGAGTGAGATCGTCCAGAAATCAAATGAGCCTCTCGCTGCAAAAGCACCGATGGCAAATAAAAGTGAATCGCCTGGAAGAAACGGCAGAACCACAACTCCGGTTTCACAAAAAATAATCATGAACAAAATAAGATAAGTCCACGTGTGATAAGTTTGAATTAAATAATCAAGATGAACTTCAATATGTAAAATGAAGTCGATAACGAGGTGTAAAAATTCCATTTTTAAAAGGCCTTAAGGTTTATACCAGCAACGAGGTCTTGTTCCTGGTTTTGATTCATCATTACAGTGACCAATTTTAGCATCAGTATCTGAAGTTGCAACATCAGAATGAATAGCGCAAAGAGATCCTTGGTAAAGTGTATCGAAACGGCACTGAGGGCGAGGATAATCGTTTGTATTAGTCCCCTTCACAACTTTAGTGTCCACAGCTTCAAGAGTGACGGGCGTTCTTACATTTGGAAGTGAGTTTAAAAAATGAGCAAAATCCAATGCGGCCATTTGCGATCTTACACAAACTTTTAAGTCGTTTAGATTTCTATACACACCATTACAATCAAGAAGAACTTTTTCTGGAATCGCACTACTGTTAAGAGCAAAGTTCTCCTGTAGTCCCATTTCTGCATAATATCTTTTTAAACATTTTGAAGTCGCAAAGTAGTCTGCTTGTCCTTCTGCTGAAGGCCAGCCGTCATACAAATGAGTCCTCGGCGCCCCGCCTAAGTGGTGGCCAATTTCATGACAAACGATCAGAGCGAATCCATCATCAGTCATGCCTTTAGCACGTGCGATTCCGCCATTGATATGAACATTCCATGCATCTACCGAGCGTGTAGCGTAGGCGTTTACTGTCCCATCTACCCAATCGGCAATCATCACGAATTTTAGTCCGCTTTTTTCTTCGATATCCGGTGCATAAAGTTTATGAAGAAGCTTAGTAATAAGATTGAAGTCGTGCTCTGAAACAGTGTCAAAATCTTTAATCACGACAGGTGGGTTGTTCAGGTCATTTTCGGGAATAATCGCTGCCCCAGAAACAATCTGGTTAAGAGATAAAAACAAAAACAGAGCGAACAAAGTTTTATTCATGGGCCGCAATATACTCAGGCCCGTTTAAAAAGACTAATGATAAAAAACATTACGACTCACATTGTCATTACATGACATCTTGATTTTTCGTCAGTAGCCTTATCTTTATGAAAATAAAAAATACTGCGGCCCTACTTATTTGTTTAACAGCATCTTCTCTGGCCTATGCGCACTGCCCCTCTGCCTTCAAAGAAGAGAAAGTCTGCCTCATGCTAGATGATAATACGCTCTACATCTACGATGAAAAGCTTGAGCACAATGGGCCCTATAAAGACTTTACTAAGGCCCATGTTGAATCAATCAAAACTTTAGACAATAAAAAATTAGAGTTCAAAAAACTGGCCCGCGGAATCTATAAATTTCAATCAGCAGTAAAAGAAAAAAATGTTGTGCTGGAAGTAAGCATTGATAAAAAGAAAAAAGAAATTCAAGTGGTCCATGAATAACATGAAATATTTTTTAATAACTCTCTTTTTATGTTCTCAACATCTCTTGGCCGCAGTTCCAGGAATCGAAATTAAAGAGATTCTGGAAAAAGAGCTAAAGACAACTTACCTGTCTTCTTTAGAAAAAAAATGGGGAGACTGCGGCAGCACTCCTGAATCCTGCTTAACTAAAAAAGATGATTATCAGTATTTGACACTGCCAAAAAAAGAGTCGTGTTTTCCTTATACGACTTGTGGTTTTTACAACTGCATGGAAGAAAAATATCAATGTGAAAGTGTGGGGGTCAATTACTTCACTAAACTTGCCCATCCAACGTGCAGTGCTTATGTAAAAAATATTAACGATGGTGTGTTTACCAAGGCCGGCGTGGAATGGATCTACACGGTGATGGTTTGTTTACAGAAAGGTTTAATTGATGAATGTGAAGTAAAAGGTAACTGCCCTACTTCAGCAGATAAAAAAGAGCAGAAAAAAACCTGCAACCACATTACGGAATTTACTCTTTCTTATCACCCTGGTTGTTACATCAACAGTGGTGTTGGTGTGTGTAAATTGCCCATGAAAGATAAAATAAATATCTGGAAAACAGTCGGCCCTTTTTTAACTGAACGGGAAAAACAAGAGGCCTATAAAGTTGTTTTCCAATGTTTCACCCCACGCCCTAAAAGGATTTAATCATAAAAGTTTTCTTTCTTTTCTTTTTTTCACTCGCCCTTCACGCTTC
The DNA here is from genome assembly GCA_040376855.1 of Bacteriovorax sp. Lineage (GTDB taxonomy): Bacteria > Bdellovibrionota > Bacteriovoracia > Bacteriovoracales > Bacteriovoracaceae > Bacteriovorax. The sequence goes on along the minus strand of JBEIPV010000024.1, from coordinate 661 downwards.
GGAGACGATGCCAGAATTAGCGCACCCATTTTATTTATTAAAACCGGGTGACTTTACACTCTCGGCAAAAGCAGGACTGTTTGCCGAAGAGCACGAATATGAAGTGGCCAAAGTGGTTCAAGACCTTTTTGAGTACAATCACAACTTTTACAAATTAGCTTCCACGATAGGGCTACCAGGCCAGAGACAATTTGGTCTGGAGCTTTCCGCCCTTGCTGATGGTGAGCTTGCAAAAGAGTACTCTCCCACTTTTAATATCCCTAAACAGTATGTTCAGTACAAAGGCTTTCATGCGATTGAAATTTTTTATCAGGAGCATTTAAAAACAACTGACGAAGACAATCAGCTTGCTTTTGAAGTGAGATTAAAGGGCTCTCCTTTAAATGGTAAAGAAGCTAATAATACCTACCAAGGAAAAGATATTGCCATAGCTCTTTTATACTCTCATCTTCACGACAATGAATGGCGCATCTATGGCACCCTTAAGGCCAGTGTCATTGGTAAAGAAAAAGTGACCAGGTCTGATGGTGAATTAGAAACCGTTGATGCCTTTTCGCAATTTGGAAATATGCTTGGCGTGCAATGGCTGCAAAATAAGTATTGGTTTGAAGCGAATGCTCTTTTTTATTTAACGACAGATTATATTTCTAGAAGTGCAAAT
>JBEIPV010000182.1:0-4162 GCA_040376855.1 Bacteriovorax sp. | reverse complement strand
GTCGATCTCAGGCTCAAGCGCTGAGTTTTCAATTGTTGTGACACCTTCAGAAAAAACTGCGGCCATCATTAGGTTTTCAGTCGCACCAACAGAAGGGAAAGCGAGTGTTACGTGAGCAGGTTTCATCTTCGTCACTTTTGCATCTACATAACCAGAGTGAACTTCAATTTCACATCCAAGTTTTGCAAGGTTTGTTAAGTGAAGGTCAATTGGACGAGTTCCGATCGCGCATCCACCAGGAAGAGAAACTTTCGCCGCTTTTCTACGAGCTAAAAGAGGTCCTAAAACGAAGATCGAAGCACGCATTGTTTTTACAATTTCATAAGTCGCTTCGTGAGAGTTTAATGTTGAAGCATCAAACGTTGTAATATTCCCTTCTTTCTTGATTGTTACACCAAGATTTGAAAGGAGTTTAATCATCGTTTTAATGTCCTGAAGATCAGGAATATTTTTTAAGTGAACTGGTTTATCAGATAATAAAACAGCGGCTAAAATCGGAAGATAAGCATTTTTTGCTCTCGCAATTTTTACACTTCCTGATAACTTCGAAGGCCCAGTGATAATTAACTTGTCCATAATGAACTTCCTTTTATTTTTTTAACTTTAAAAATCTATTTCTATTAGTGTAATCCGGAATGATAACCACTTCACTAAAACCAATTTTACGGGCCATTTCTGCCTGCGCCTCTAAATGATTTTCGTGGCTTTCTACCAGAGATAGCCCACCCGTTACAAGCTTTTCATGAATCGCCGTAAAGAAATCGAAAAACCACTGGTCGTAGATGTCGTCTTCCAGGAAAAGGGCGACGTGCGGTTCAAAGGCCGCAACTTGAGAATGAACTCCGCTCATGTCGGCGGTTTTTTTAATGTAAGGAGGATTAGTCAGGATAAGGTGAAACTCACCAGGAACATCCTTTAAACGGTCACTTTTAATAAAAGTCGTCTTGTGGATACTTGAAATGGCAAACTTATGGCTGAACAGGTTTTCCTGAGCAAGCTTTAAGGCCGCATCACTTATGTCCGTTGCGACCATATCCAGTTGGGCCGATTCTTCCATCAATAAAGAGATGGCGATAGCACCCGAACCAGTTCCAATGTCGGCCACTCGGCAGACTTTGTTTTTGTAAAAGCGCTTAATTTCCTGACTTGCCAACTCCACCAGAATTTCAGTTTCACTTCTTGGAATCAAAACATCCGACGTCACTTTAAAAAGTGAACGGTAAAAATAAGCATACCCTGTGATGTATTCCAGAGGTGTCCCTACTTTTAGTTTTGCAAAAAAGATAGTGAGAGGATGAGTTCTATGAGGCAGATAAGGAAATTCAAAAAGCTCTTCTGAATCCACACCATTTAAAAAAGCGTGAAGCTTGATATCTTGTCTTAAACGATGAATCGTTAAGCCTGGATAAAAAGTCAGCAGAGATTTCTTCTCTGCTTCGTAGAAGCCCTTCAGGTATTGATCCAGACTTTGAATGCTCACAGTTTAGTCTTCCTGGCCTTTCATAAGTTCTGCCTGGTGGTGAGCAATTAGAGCGTCAGTAATTCCACCCAGGTCACCGTTCATAACACCATCAAGGTTGTGAACAGTTAATCCAATTCTGTGGTCACTGATTCTGTTTTGTGGATAGTTATACGTTCTGATTTTTTCTGAACGGTCTCCCTCTCCAATTTGTCCTCTTCTTTCTGAGTCGATTTCATCTTTTTGAGCTTTAACCATTTGTTCATAAATTCTTGAACGAAGAATCTTCATCGCTTTTTCTTTGTTTTTTAACTGAGACTTTTGATCCTGGTTAGCTACCGACATACCTGTTGGTAAGTGGGTAATACGAACAGCTGAATCGGTCGTGTTAACCGACTGACCACCTGATCCACCAGATCTATAAACGTCGATTCTAAGTTCGTTAGGGTTAAGCTCGAATTCAACTTCATCAACTTCTGGCATAACTGCAATTGTGATTGTTGAAGTGTGCACTCGTCCCATCGTTTCCGTTTTAGGAACACGTTGAACTCTGTGAACTCCGGCTTCCCATTTAAGTTTTGAATAAACTTTATCACCGGTAACGGTGAAGATGATTTCTTTAATCCCTTGATCCCCTTCAGACATAGAATCTAATTCGATTTTATATCCAAGAGCGCGGAAATAGTTTTGGTATAGACGGAACATATCAGCTACGAAAATCGAAGCTTCATCTCCACCGGCACCGGCACGCATTTCCATGATAACGTTTCTATCGTCTAATGGATCTTTTGGTAGAAGAAGAAGTTTTAACTTGTCTTCTAAAGCTGGAATTTGAGCTTCAATTTCAGAAGCTTCCATCTTTGCCATCTCACGAAGGTCTTCGTCTTTTTCATTGCGAAGAATATCTTTTGATCCTTCAAGATCATCTTTAAGTTTTTTATATTCTCTATATGCGACTACGACATCTTCAATGTTTGAGCGCTCAGAAGAAATTTGCTTAAATTCTTTCTGACGATCATAGATAGATGGGTCTGCTAGCTTCTCGGTAAGTTGCTCATAACGAGCGGCTACTGCTTCTAATTTATCGAACATTGACATGGATATTAGCCTTCTAAAAAGTCTTTAAGATTAAAATTACTGTTTTCAATTTCATTAAGATCACGAAGATCGATTTCATCAACTGTGATCTTTTTGCTGTTAGCGTCTTTCAGGTTGTACTTTTCTTCAAGAAAAAGTACAGCTTTGATTGAAGCAAGAGCAATTTCAAGTTGCGTATCATCCGGCTCTTTTGTCGTAAGCTTTTGCAGCATCTTTCCTGGGTAGCTTAGAACTTTTCCAAAAGTTGAGTCTGGATTTTTTCCTAAGAACTTAATGAGCTCATAAGAAATACCAGCAATCGGGAAAGTCAGAGCCACCTTAAAAAGGATGGCGTACAAGTGCTTCAGGATAACCGGAGAATTTGTTCCTACCGGGATAAGCGCGAAGATAATAGCAAACAGGATGATCGATACGAACATTAAGAAGAAAATGAAAGTCGTTCCACAACGAGGGTGGAAAGTTGGAAACTTTCTAGCGTTCTCAACTGTCAGCGCTTCACCTGCTTCAAATGTCGAAATCGATTTATGTTCAGCTCCGTGATACTGGAAAACTTTCCTGATATCAGGAATGAAGCTGATTAAATAAATGTACGTTAAGAAAATACAAGCTTTAATCGTTCCATCTACTGCGTGGAACTGCCAGCTTTGAAGATCCCACGCTGCTCCACTGTATTTTTCAATCAGTGCAGTTAGTGCATGAGGAACAAAAACGAAAAGACCGATACCAAATAAGAAAGACACACCAATTGAAAGGAAAGTCTCAAGACTTACCTTCTCTTTTGATTTCTTCGTTTTTTCGTATTCAGCTTCCGATTGCCCTTTTTTCAAAGCTTCTTTTTTATTTTCTTCATCCATAGCGATGTTAGCTGAATAGTTCAGCGAAACAATCCCATTGGCCATCGTCTCAACCAGAATCAATACACCTCTTAAGAATGGCTTCTTAAGAAATGAAAGCTTGTTTGAAAGTCCATACCATTGGTCGCGACGTAAACGGATCGAGCCGTCAGGCTTTCTTACCGCTACAACGAAAGCGTTGGGTGATCTCATCATTACACCTTCGATCACGGCCTGGCCGCCGATCGAAGCGTATTGTTTAGAAACCAGAAGAATCAATTTTTTCATTAATGCTTTTTTCATAAATTTACTCTTATGAGTTCATTGAATCCAGGAAGTCCGAGTTTGTTTTAGTTTTTGTTACACGGCTTAGGATAAATTCCATAGCGTCGATTGGCGCCATAGAGTGAAGAACTTTACGAAGCAGGTATGATCTTTGTAGATCAGCTGGTTGCATAAGTAGATCTTCCTTACGAGTTGAAGACTTGTTGATATCAAGTGCTGGGAAAATTCTCTTTTCAAGAAGTTTTCTATCAAGTTGGATTTCCGAGTTACCTGTACCTTTGAATTCTTCAAAGATAACTTCATCCATTCTTGAACCTGTATCGATAAGAGCAGTAGCGATGATCGTAAGAGATCCCCCACCTTCAATATTACGAGCAGATCCAAAGAATCTTTTTGGTTTGTGAAGAGCGTTTGAGTCAACCCCACCCGAAAGGATTTTTCCTGATGGTGGAACAACTGTGTTGTATGCGCGAGCAAGACGAGTGAT
>JBEIPV010000093.1:0-11637 GCA_040376855.1 Bacteriovorax sp. | reverse complement strand
TTTAGGGATCACCATCCCTAACAATATCGCTGGTGGCACTATTATTGGCTCTCTCATCATGATTAACGATACGGCCAGTACTCAGTTTGATTCCAAATCTGAAGATTCAAAAATAGCAATCCTCGCTCACGAAATCGGCCACGCTTTTGGACTTGGACACTCACCTGTGCAGGATTCCTTAATGTACTATGCAACTGTCTCTCAAAGAAAGGCACTAGGTCGCGATGACATTGATGGGATAAGCTACCTTTATCCGAAACAACAACCTTTTAGCGGTTGTGGAACAGTGGATATGTCAGGTGGAAAAGGCACTGGAGGATCTGACTGGTGGTCAGGGCTCTTCTTAGGATTTTCAATTATTGGATTAGCAGAAATTTATCGCAACCGTAAGAAATCAAAACTCAGCAACCGAAGTTGCTGAGTTTTTAATATTTTGTTTTTTAAATGTTTTTGTACTTGAAGCTTCTTCCGCGCTTAGCACATTCTTTTTCGTACTCATCAAGCCATGCTTGTTCTTGTTCACTTAACATGTCGAAGTCAATCATGTCGTGATCAAAACCAACGTACACCATATTTCTGAAGTGAAGCATGTTCTTGTACTCTGGGTGACGTTCAACCACGGCCACGTTTTCTAAACGAACTCCACCGAAACCTGGGATATAAATTCCCGGCTCAATTGATCCAACAGTGTTTTCTTTTAGTGGTACATTAGATGTCGTAGACAGTCTGAATCCACCTTCGTGAACGTTAATCCCTACTCCATGCCCTGTTCCGTGATTGTAGTTTAATCCCGCTCTGAAAATCGGCTGTCTTGCTACACCATCCACAACTGATCCCCATGATCCTTCAGGGAACACAGCGTTTTGAGTTGCAAGAATAGATTTTAAAACAAGTGTGTAAATTTCTTTTTGACGAGAGCTCGCTGTCCCACCACTTAAAAATGATCTTGTTGTATCTGTTGCATAACCTGATTCAAAGTACCCACCTGAATCAAGAAGAACCATTTGGTCTTTTTCAAACATCACGTCTGCACTTGGGCTTCCGTAATGGATGATAGAAGAGTTTGCACCAACTCCGGCAATGGTGTTAAACGATTGCTCAAGTGCCCCGTTCTTTTTATAAAACTCACTCGTCTTATGATAGAAATCAAGTTCAGAGAACTTCACTCCATTTTTTACATTTTCTTTTACCCATGAAATGGTTTCAAAAATCGCCTGGTCACCGTTGTTGAATGAATCAAGCATCGCCGCAAGCTCGGCTGGGTTCTTAAGCGCGTGAAAAGGAACCAGACCGTCTGGACGGTTGACTAATTTCTCTGCGCCAAAGTGAGCTGTAAGCTTTAAGAAGTCAGATGTATTTGTTGAATTGGCAGAGTAGAAAACTTTATCAATTTTGTAAGTTGCCTCACCTGCTTTTTTCTTCCAGTCATTTTCATACTCATTAACAAGCTCAAGGAATTTTTCCAATTGAGAAAAGTTTCCAAGATTTAACTCAATCGATTCATTTTTAATGTCGCCTTCAATATGCTCCATTAATAAATAAACGCGCTCACTCGTCGCTAAGGCCTTTGCTTTAAACGTCGATTGATTTGGCATTTCATAACGGCGCATATTGGTTAACCATGCAATTGAATCAAGGGCACTGATAAAAAAGGCTTCACCTGGTTTTAGGATTCTTGCCAATTTATCTTTTGTCGATTCACCAACTAAAGACAATGGAAGTTCCTGGATTTTCTTTTCAAAATCCATTGTTTTAAATTCTAAAACTTTTGAAAGTTCAGCATTGTTGAATGGAAGAGTTTTTAGCATTGAACTAAAATCATTATATAAAGAAAGCTCAATTCGATCGCCTTCAACACCCATATGTTTTAAATTTTTTGCAGTGATCACTTCTTTCATCGCCTGACGAAGTCCAACTCCGTATGGAACTTTGAAAACATGAACCACTTCCGGATCAACTTCAATATCGGCCTGTTCGTAGTAACGGCCATCAACGAAAAGAACCGCCTTCCCCTCAAGAGGGACAATTAACTCGGCCGTTGAGCCTGTAAAACCTGTCACATAGTAGCGGTGACAGTCAGCTAAAGGGACATATTCGTTAAGAAAGATATCTGAACTTGAAAGATAGAAGCTATCAAGCTTCTTTGATTTCATGAATGATTTCAAAGCGTTAAGATTTGATTTAATTTGATCTTGTGAGAGGAATCCTGCTTTTGCCATAAACTATACCTTTTTGCTTAAGTTATATCTAATAAATGCCGATTAAGCGTCATCATTATAACCCAAGACAGAGAGCATATGAAATCAAAACTCAACCCGCTGTACATAATTCTTGGACTCTTTCTTTTTAAAGTTGGAGTCATCGACAACTTTCGTTTCCATTCGACTAATAATAGCAATGAAAGAAGAGTTGCCAGTACAGATTTAACTAAGAAAGCTATTCGCTAATTTGTTATAAGTTTCACAAAATGCTCACCACGCTGTGCATAGTTTTGAAACTGATCAAATGAAGGAAAGCCCGGTGAGAAAAGTAGTACACCGTCAGTGTTACTAAATTTCTCTCTCATCACTTTTAATGTCTCTTCTAAAGTCCCCGTATTCTTATATTGAACAAGTCCTTTAATCTCCCCTTCAATCTCAGCTGCCATTTCACCAATTAGATAAAATGTATCGACGTGAGATTTTAAGAAATCTAAATGCGGTAGAATTGAATCTCCATGCCCGCGCTTTTTTCCACCGATGATTAAATGAATAGGAAGTTTAAAATCTTCCATCGCTTTAACCGCAGTGATTGTTGCGTCCCAGTTAGTACTCTTGGCATCGTTGAATGCTTTGAACTTTGATAACCCTTTTACGCCGTCAACGTATTCGATACGGTGGTGAACGCCACTAAAAGTGTTAATTGATTTTTGAATCGCGGCCGTTGTTAAACCAATCGTCTCTGCTGCTTTGATAATGAAAGCAAGATTAACCAGATTGTGAACCCCGGGAAGCTTAAAAGATTTTGTATCCATGGCAATCGCAGGTTTTGCAGTATTGATGGCGATTTTTTTTCCAGTTTGTGTTTCTGCCCAATTTTTGATGATGGCAAAATCCTCTGGATAAATCAGAACATCATCTTTGGTAAACTTATTGGTGATAAAAAACTTTGAGCGCCCATAGTCTTCAATACTCTCATAACGTTCACCATGATTTTGGTAAAGATTTAAAATGATCGCAATGTTCACATGAAAATGATCAATGCTTTCTAATTGAAAACTTGAAAGCTCTAATAAAATAAAATCCGACTTCTTTTTTTGAGAGTAGATATCAAAAGCATAATCACAAAAAGGCACGCCGATATTTCCACCAACAAAAACTGATTTGTTATCCCCTTCGATCATTTCACCTAAGAAAGTTGTCGTCGTCGTTTTACCGTTTGTTCCGGTAATCCCGATTAATGGGCTTAGTGAATTGTTAGCTTCCAGGTAGCGGTAAGCTAATTCAATCTCCCCCCAAATCGGAATATTTTTTTCTAAAAGAGGTTTTAGAAGTTTGTGATCGCGTGGAATCCCAGGACTCAAAATCACGATATCAACTGAATTTAATTTAGCAGGCAGGTTTGCATCGTTTTCTGAAAAACATTGCTCTTTTGTTACATAATCCAGGACACCCGGTGCCTTTGCCCAGCTAGAGACGTCCCCACCATTGATGGCGATGATCTCTGCTTCCAGTGCCTTAGTAAAACGAAGGGCCGAAAGTCCAGAAACTCCCATCCCGTAAACTGCAATTCTTTTATTTTTTAGATTAAACATGCTAAAAGTATAGCCAATGAACTTTAAAAGTCACGCCCTTCTCCTCTCGGAATTCATCAAAAAATACTCACCCATCTGGATTGAGGAAATCATGAATGAATACCCCGAAACAATTGATGATTATCCCGCTGAATGGATAAGTCTTCTCGATTCGCTTTCGGAGCAGGAGCTCTTTGATGTGGATTGCAAGCGCCCGGTCAAAAAACTCCAGGGCACGAGCTTTGAAGCATTCGTGCAATCCATCAAAGACCTGACAGATATTCCCAACATTCCTCTGACACCAGAGTTACCTCTGGAAGACTGGGCCTTTCAAGGCGTGAAGAAAAAGAAGCGTCATGAAATCCAAAAGATTGTTCCGGTTTTAAAACGTGTTCGTGATGAATTAAAATTTGATCGTGTGGTGGATATCGGCGGTGGTGTTGGACACCTCTCACGCGTTTTATCTCACTATCATAAAATCCCTTCTGTCTCGATTGACCAGAATGTTGAATTTCAAAATATCGGCAAACAACGCCTTTTAAAATTCAGAAAAATTGAAGGCGCTGAAGATGTTAAATTTATGAATTTAACTTTTGGTAAAGATGAAGACAGTGCCGACTTAAAAAAAGTGTTTCATGAAAATTCGTTAGGGCTTGGACTTCACACTTGTGGTCCACTGGCGAATACTTTAATCAATGCGACGATTGATTATCAAACAAAAGGCCTTTTAAGTTTTGGATGCTGTTATCACAAAATGAAATCCCATGTGGATTTTCCACTATCCAACTTTTATAAAGATGAAAATTTTCCAGTTCTCAATTTGTTTGGTTTCACGCTGGCCACTCGCTCACATGCTGAGATGACTTTTGATACTTATCAAACAAAAGAGCGAGTCAAAAACTATCGTTATGCCCTTCATTTGTTTTTAATGAGGCACTTTAACAATAAGACTTATACTGATGTTGGAGAATGCCATTTAAGTACATACTGGAAGCCTTTCCATGTTTATATTTCTGAAAAATTAAAACATTTAAATCTGGAACACTCTTTTAGTGATCAGTACTTTGATGATTTTTATGCTGATCCGTCTTTGCAGAAAGAGCTGCGTGTGATGTTTTTATGTAACATTATTCGCTGGCAATTAGGGAGAGCAATGGAAGTCTACATTCAAGTAGACCGCTGTCTTTATCTTGAAGAGCATGGATATGTTGTTTCATTAGAGCAGTACTTTGATGAAGCTCTATCTCCAAGGAACCTTGGCATCCTTGCCCTTCACAAATAGTTTAATGATCGTGTTTATGATTGAAAATCGTCACCTGATCCATTGTAAAACCATCTAAGCATCTTACGTTGATCGCGGCCATTTTCGTTCCATCTGGTGCTGCTCCCAATCCAAATGGCAGAATCCCACATGTCGTACAAAACTTATGTTCAATAACTTTTTTATTAAAAAGATAAACTTTTAAATCTTCTTCTCCAGACAAAACTTTAAAACTTGTTACCGGTGCAAAAGCAAGCAAGCTTCCTCTTTTTGTACAAATAGAACAATCACAGGCCATCGCCTTTTTTAAATCCATCTCAACTTCAAATCTCACCTTACCGCAATGGCATCCACCCGCATGAATCATTGTAAAACTCCATAAAAAATAAAAAGGCCGCCCGAAGGCGGCCCTTAAAGAATAAAATTATCTTAAGAAAAGCATGTCGTAGTACTTAGGAAGTGTATAGAACTGATTAGGGATGAGCTCTTCAAGTTCATTACAGATTCCGGCCATAGCTGTAACAGTTGTCATTAACTCTGTCGCAATCTTCTCTGCGTATCTTTGGTGATCAGAGTGATCGTCACCTAGCTCTTTTAGAAGGCCTGTTGAAAGAGCGTGGATCTCATCGATCTTCGCTGATACTTTTTTATAAGCATCCATTTCGAAGTTAGATGCACTTAAACCGATTTCTTTTTGTCCCTTGATGATTTTTGTCAGTAACTTTTTGTATTCAAGTCCTGATGGAATCACGAATTGGTGAATCATATCGATCATTGTTTCGAATTCGATTTCTCTGATCTTGATGTATCTCTCAAGCAGGATATTGTAGCGAGTTTCGATTTCTGATTCGTGGAAAATTCCATTGCGAACCAGGAAGCTATAAGCGTTTTTGTCTCTCATTGTCTTCAGTGCTTCTGGAGTCGTGCGAAGGTTTGGAAGTCCTCTTCTTTCAGCTTCAGCAACCCATTCTTTAGAGTAACCATCACCGTTGAACACTGCTTTTTGAGAAGTCGTCATGAATTTTTTGATCAGGCTCATTAATGATTGATCAACTGTCTGACCTCTTCCCTGCTCAGTTTCTAAGAAAGCGTTAGCTTCATGGAAAATATCTGTAACAGCAGCATTTAAAATCGTCATTGGTAAACCAATCGCGTGGCTTGAACCAACAGCGCGGAACTCAAACTTGTTTCCAGTGAAAGCAAATGGAGAAGTTCTGTTTCTGTCAGTGTTATCTTTTAAAAGATGGGCCAGTTGGTTTGTTCCAAGGTTGATAACGTTGTTATCCGTTGGAGTGAATGACTTGTCGTCCATGATAGCATGGAAGATTTTATCAATTGTGTCTCCAAGGTAAGCTGAAATAATGCTTGGAGGGGCTTCGTTAGCTCCTAGGCGGTGATCGTTACCTGCTCCAGAGATCGCCATTCTTAGAGGGTTTGAGTATCTATGAAGAGCTTCAACGATAACGGCAACTGTCGCTAAGAAACGTAGGTTTGATTGAGGCTCTGAGCCTGGCTCTAGAAGATTTAATCCAGTGTCATCACTCATTGACCAGTTAACGTGTTTTCCTGATCCGTTGATTCCGGCAAATGGTTTTTCGTGCAGAAGAACCATCATATCGTGTTTTTCAGCAATCCTTCTCATTGTCGACATAACAATTTGGTTGTTGTCTGAAGCCACGTTTGCTTCTGTAAAAATCGGCGCCATTTCAAATTGCCCTGGAGCAACTTCGTTGTGACGAGTTTTAGAAGGAATTCCTAAGCGGTGAAGTTCGTAGTCAAACTCTTGCATGAAAGCAAGAACGCGATCAGGAACCAGACCAAAATAATGATCTTCCAGCTGTTGGTTTCTTGTTGTTAGAGCTCCAAAAAGAGTTCTACCAGTCATCACTAAGTCTGGTCTTGCGTAGTAGAAAGCTTTATCCACTAAGAAGTATTCTTGTTCAGCACCACAAGTGACGTGGACTGATGATGATTGAGTGTGACCAGCAAGCTTCAAGAACTTTGTAGCAGCAGGGTTTAGTGCTGAAATTGATTTTAGTAGTGGTGTTTTGATATCAAGAGACTCACCTAAGTATGAAACGAAAGCTGTAGGGATATAAAGTGTTCTTCCGTTAGCTGTTTCAATCAAGAACATTGGAGATGTTAAATCCCAAGTTGTATATCCACGTGCTTCGAATGTTGATCTCGATCCACCATTTGGAAATGAAGAGGCATCCGGCTCACCTTGCATTAACTGAGAAGCTGATAGACGTTCGATGGCCTTGCCTTCTTTGTTGAAGCTGAAAAAGGCATCGTGTTTTTCTGCCGTTCCACCTGTTAAAGGTTGAAACCAGTGACAAAAATGTGTCGCTCCATTGGCAACGGCCCAGTCAGTAACAGCTTTAGCGACGGCTTCAGCGTGCTCTTTTTTAATCCCACGACCTTCATCAAGGGCCTTAATGATTTCTTTCTTAGTAGCATCAGAAATATCCTCTGATGTTTTGAAATCAAAAGTCAGCTCTCCGTAATATTCGCTTACACGTTTTGGCTGGCCTAGATTATCTAGAGGGACTGTGAATTTTCTTGGATTTCTACTAGTAGCGCGGTTACGCAAACTTGATACAGATTCTTTAAGATCAGTCACTGTCATATATTCTCCCCCATGAGTTTTTTTGGCACGAGGAGATTGTAAAGTTAAACGAGTGCTTGATAAAGATAATTTGTCGCAATTTTATCTAAAGAGATTAAAGAGTTCTCAGGCACATCATGGTAATCATCGCGATAAAGAGAATAAGTGTCCCAAGCGTTGCCTGCATTTCTTCTGGTAACATTGCTGAGTATTCCTGACAAAAATAGTTTAATGGAAATTTGTTATGCCAAAAAATTTTAAACTCAGCAAGTCAAAAGAGTGTTCACTTCGTTAAGATATCGTATTGGGCCTTCTCTAAACTATTAAAAATGTTCAAAATAGTTTCTGAACTTCCCCCGGCCTCATGGATTTTAAACAATTTTTCTAAATCAATTTTTAAAACCAGGTCCTGGTCAAACTGGCTGGCATAAGTTCCCATCCCTAATGTATCAACGGCCCCATCTAACAAAGAAGAAATTACGTAGTTTCCAAACTGAAACGCTTCATACTCATTTGTTAAAGTTAAAAAGTCGCAGAACGAAACTATTTTACTAGTATGCTCTTTTTGCGCAGTGAAGGCCGCTCTGTATGACTTTGCCGTGGGGGTATTTTTATTCTCGTTCATGAAGGCCTCTTGAAACTGAGCTGAATGCCTCGTTTCGTGCACTAAAAGAAGAAGCGCTGTGAAGGGATTAGGATCCTTGGCAATGGCCTCAGGATTCAAAATAACCTTCCCTGGTGTAGGGTTATGAATATCAAAATCAAAGTACGCCTCACCTTTAATCGTTGATGAATCTATAATTAAAACTGGGGCCTTGATCTTTAAGGCTTCTACTTCCAGGTCAAAAACCTTTCTCAGAACAATTTCTTTTTTCTCCCAATCAAGATCTTTAAAACTTATGATCGCTTGTTTTAATTCAGGATTTTTATTAATCAATTTGACGAGAGTTTGCCTTTCATAAAGCGAAACTTTTCCTACCGCTTTATGAAAAGCAGACGCTTCTGGCTGAAGAGCAAAGGCCTCAGGAGCAAGTCTTTGAACGGCTTCGTTGGCAAAATACTTGGGGTTATAACTTTCGGCCTTTACATTATGGGCCATGAGCACCATCAAAGTCATAGACATTAATAATTTCATACACTCTCTCCATGATTAAATTAAGTCCATTGAACATCCCCCAGATGTAAAAAGATGTATGTTGACAAATATCAACAACACATTAGATATATATCAACATGGAACAATTTATAATCTCTCCCGATGACTGCTTAATTTTACGTGCCTACAAAGATGCGAGCTCGTTGCGTGATGCTGCGAAATTGCTTAACTGCGACCCGGCGGGACTGCAAAGAAAAACTCAGCGTATTTCCGAAGACCATGGCCTGCTTCAAAAAATAAATGGCAAATGGGGCTTAACAGAGGCCGGTATCAATCTCGTTGGATGGCTGGAAGAAAGTATCGCGACTCAAAAAAAGATGCTGATGGGAAACTCTTCAGTGCGCATCGCTTCGACCATGTGGCTGGCAGAAGAATTCCTCATTCCCCACTTATCAGATTTAAAACATAAGCTTGGAAATAAGGTTCATTTTCAACTGACAACGCCTGATAAGGATTTCGAAACTCATCTGACTGAAGGGGCCTGTGATTTTGTGATTGTTTGTCACCCTCCCGAAGATCCCGCTATCGCTCACCGTTCACTTTTTAAAGAAGAGTGGTCTGTCGTTGCTCCGGCCTCATGGAAAACCAAAGGCCATAAATTAACTTTCAGCGACCTCTTAACAAAACCTTTTATCAGGCACGAAAAAATCAACCCTGACATTTTTCATCTCGATGCTGCTCTTCTCTCTAAAGTTACGGCACTCACTGTGAACAATTTGATTGCCAACAGATCGGCCGTTCAGCACGGTCTTGGCTGGAGTATTGTCCCAAAAATCTTGATGCTGGATTTGATTAAGAGCAAACAAGTCGTGGTTGTCGAGCGCGAGATCGAAATGGATAGAAAAATGTGTGTATGGTGGCTTAGAAGACGTGTGGATTCAAAAAAACTCTCCACTGTCATCTGTCAGTTTATTCAGGAAAGTTATTCTAAAATTAACTAGAAATAAAAAAGGCGCCCGAAAGGCGCCTTACTTTTTTACTTTGAAGGATTAAGCACTTTTACAGCAAGGTCTTTATCCACCACTGAAATCGTACGAATTTTTGCCGGAGTCACTCCAACATTCAGGTTCACAGTTGCAAGAGTTGCAAGTCTTGAGATCGTCACTGTATAAGTTTCATTAACTCTCATAAACTTTGCAAAGTCGTTGTAGCGGTCTTTTAAAACGCGCATTCCATTAACGGCAATGATCTCATCTCCAGCGTTGATTCCCGCTTTGTATCCTGGTCCATCAAGGATAACAGTACGAACGATCACTCGGTCTCCGCTGTGCTCTACATCCAGACCAAGCCATGGAGTTTCTGAATGATCCCACTCTAGTTTTAATCCGGCCTCAAGGCAGATTGATTCCAGGTCCAGCTCTTGAGTCGTCGACGTCATCACTTCGAATTTCTCACGAATGTCTGCTCCGCCAACGTCTTCAACAATTTTGAAAACCTGATCGCTGTTTACACCGCGTCCTGGATTTTCCTGATAGTCTTTCCATAGAGCACTTAGGACATCATTAATGCTTTTATTTTTCTTTGCTAATAAAATATTAAGAGCAAAGAAAACAATTCCACCTTTTAGATAATAGCTGATGCTTGAGTTGTTTGTATTTTCATCCGGGCGGTATAATTTAATCCAAGAATTAAATGATGAATCATCCAGTGAATGGAATTTTCTTCCAGGAACTGAGTAGTAACGGTTTAAGTTATCTTTTTGCATCTCTAAGTATTCTTCAAGCGAGATCATCCCTGCTCTATAGATAAATAATTCATCCATTAACGAAGTTAATCCTTCTGCAAGCCAAAGAAGCTTAGAAGTGGCCTCTCTTAAATAATTAAATGGCCCAAGCTCGAATGGACGAATGCGCTTTACGTTCCACGTGTGGAAGTACTCATGTGAAACCAGGGCCAGGTAATTAATATACCCTTTGCGGTTAGTAATTTGAGTCGGGCAAAATTGTAGGGCCGTCGAATTCGTGTGCTCTAGGCCGCCGTAAAGTCCTGGGACAAAATGCGTGATGAAAGAGTATTTTTCGTAAGGGAATCCCCCCATGAAGTGCGCGATATGTTCAACGATTTTTTTTGTATCTTCTTTAATGTTTTCTTTGTGAGGCAATTGCGTTCCATAAAACACAACATCGTGAGGAATGCCATCAACTTGAAACCCGTCCGTTTCCTGACAACCAATTTCGATTGGTGAGTCGATAAGGTCATCGTAGTTTTTAGCTTCGTATAAAAACACTTCTCTTTTTGGTGAAATATCTTTTAATCCAGTCGTCACTTTTGACCATGATGCAGGGAAAGCTAATTCAATACTTGGGTGATCGATCTCTTTTCCAAGCACTCCCATCAGCAATGTTGGAAGATGTAAGAATGCATGTGAATCATCAACGTGCGACGTACGAACTGTTAGCTCATGGCAAAAAACGTTGTAAGAAAGCGTAAATGAATCAGCTTCTTTACTAGAATTTTTTAAGTCACTCTTTTTCCAATCAATATTAAACGTAGAAATATCTGTTTGCTCAAGGAAGAGTCTTTCACCATTAGAAGTTTCGGCCTTGATATTAGATAAATGACGTGAGTATTCGCGCATCAAATATGATCCTGGAGACCAACGCGGTAGAAAAAAATCTAAATTGTTTTCACTAGAATCTTTTTTTCCTGTAATGATGACACGAACTTGGTGCGTCGAAGGTGTTTCGATAATTAATTTATATGTCAGTTTCATAAAATAATTCCTTTTTTGACTTGTAAATTCTTTTTTGGTTGGATAGTACTTGCACTCATCAACAATAACACTAACGACATACTTCCGCATGGGATTTTCACATGGCCTTTAAACAAAATAAAGTTAA
>JBEIPV010000002.1:0-67128 GCA_040376855.1 Bacteriovorax sp. | reverse complement strand
TTGTTGGTAGTCACGTTTTTCACCTTTATCGCTGATAGATTTTACTGAGTGGAGATTATTTTTTAAACCAAATACAAATTCTTCAATGTCTTTAAAGTCCCAATAGAAAGAAGCGTAACGAACGTAAGCTACGCGATCGAGTACCTTTAATAGATCCATGATAATTTCACCAAGATCGCGGGCATGAACTTCTGTGCGTGAGATTTCCAGCAGGGACTTCTCAACGTTGTTTAGAAGTTTATTTAACTGATCCGTTGAAACATTTCTTTTTTGACAGGCCTTATTCAAACCTTTCATGATCTTTTCGCGGTTGTAGTTTTCACGACGGCCGTCTTTTTTTACAATAAGAGGCATCTGAATCTGAATGTTCTCATACGTTGTAAAACGTGCTTCGCACGCATCGCACTTACGGCGACGGCGTACAGAGTTTTCTTCAAGAAGCATTCTCGAATCAATAACTCGTGTATCGGCAGCGTTACAACTTGGACAATGCATATTTTACTATAAACCTTTTGGGTAAACCGGGAACGATTTACACAGATCAAGGACCTGCGTTTTAATTTTAGTTAATTCAGACTCATTCGTTGAATTCGTTAGAGCAGTATGAATCCATCCTGCCAGCGTTTCCATATGAGTTTCAGTCAGACCACGTGTCGTGATCGCTGGAGTCCCTAGACGTACACCTGAAGTGACGAAAGGGGAACGTTTATCGTTAGGAACCATGTTCTTATTACAAGTAATACCTGCCATTTCAAGAGCGTGCTCAGCTTCTTTACCTGAAAGTCCAACAGAATCTGTTTTAACCAGCACAAGGTGGTTATCAGTTCCACCGCTAACAAGGGCAATGCCTTTGTTCATTAGTGCAGAAGCCAAGGCCTTAGCGTTTGCGACGACTTGTTTTTGGTATGTGATGTAGTCTGGTTGTAGAGCTTCCTGGAATGCTACAGCTTTAGCAGCAATAACATGCTCAAGAGGCCCACCCTGAATACCAGGGAAGATATTTGAGTTTAATTTCTTAAACAATTCTTCGTTATTTGTCAGGATGATTCCACCGCGAGGTCCGCGAAGAGTTTTGTGAGTTGTCGACGTCGTTACATCTGCCCATTCAATAGGAGACATATGAAGTCCAGCAGCTACAAGGCCTGCAATGTGGGCCATATCAACCATAAGTTTCGCGCCCACTTCAGCTGCGATATCATGGAAGGCCTTGAAGTCAATTTCACGTGAGTAAGCTGAAGCACCCGCAACGATTAGTTTAGGCATTTCTTTTTTAGCTTGAGCACGTACGATATCAAAATCAATTCTTTCTGTTTCCGGGTGAAGCCCGTAAGAAACAAAGTTAAATAATTTTCCAGAGAAGTTTACTGGTGACCCGTGAGTTAAGTGTCCACCTTCAGCAAGATTCATCCCAAGAACTTTGTCTCCTGGATTGATCATCGCGAAGTATGCACCCATGTTAGCTTGAGATCCAGAGTGTGGTTGAACGTTGGCGTATTTTGCACCAAAGATTTTTTTCACTCTTTCAATCGCCAGTGTTTCAACCTGGTCTACGAACTCGCATCCACCGTAGTATCTTTTATTTGGTAAACCTTCAGCGTATTTGTTAGTCAGGATTGAACCCTGAGCTTCCATAACAGCTTGTGAAGTGTAATTTTCTGAAGCGATTAACTCCAATCCATCTTCCTGGCGCGCGCGTTCCTTGTTGATAATCGCAAGAATTTCCGGGTCCATCGTTTTTAGAGAAGATGCATTTTTATTAAACATGATTATACCTTTTTAAGAAGTAATGAAGAGTTCGTTCCACCAAAACCAAACGAGTTGTTAAGCGCGTACTTAATATCTTTTTTAACTGCTTTGTTGGCCGTGATATCAAGATCACATTCCGGATCAAGGTTTTGAACGTTGATCGTTGGAGGAATAGTTCCAGTATGAAGCGCCATCGCACAGAAGATTGTCTCGATTCCACCAGCAGCACCTAGTAAGTGACCTGTCATTGATTTCGTTGAAGACACATTCAGTTTGTAAGCGTGATCACCAAAAGTTTTTTTGATAGCTCTTAGTTCTCCGATATCTCCCAGTGGAGTAGAAGTTCCGTGAGCGTTTACGTATCCAACTTCTTCGACTTTTATACCAGCATCATCGATCGCCATTTTCATCGATCTAGAAGCGCCATCTCCTTCAGGATGTGGAGCAGTGATATGGTGAGCGTCTGAAGTCGCTCCGTGACCTACGATTTCAGCATAAATTTTTGCTCCACGAGCAACTGCTTTGTCATAGTTTTCTAAAACTAAAATACCAGCACCTTCTCCAAGAACGAATCCATCGCGGTCAGCATCGTAAGGACGAGACGCAGTCGAGGGATCATCATTTCTTTTTGATAATGCTTTCATGTTTCCGAAGCCTGCCATTGTAAGTGAACATACAACTGCTTCAGCTCCACCAGAAACCATAACGTCTTGTCTACCAAACATGATTTCGTAACAAGCAGCTGTCAGTGCGTGAGCAGCTGAAGCGCATGCCGATGCGATCGCATAGTTTAGTCCACCAAGTCCGTAACGAATCGTCACAACACCAGAAGGCATGTTAGGAATAATAGCTGGAATGAAAAAAGGAGACACTCTACGAGGTCCTTTATCAAACATTGTTTTTGCTGTTCTTTCAATTTCAGGGAATCCACCGATACCAACACCAAGGATACAACCCATTCTTTCCATATCGTATGGACGATTTTCTAAAAGATTTGCGTCTTTTAGAGCTTCGTGAGTCGAGTGCATAGCAAAGTGTACGAAGCGGTCGTATTTAGCAGCTTCTTTTGCATCTAATATGTCGGCCGAGAGTTCGAAGTTTTTTACTTCACCCGCGAATTTTGTCGTAAGTAATTCAGTATCCATTTGTTCGATCAAAGAGACACCTGATTTTCCTTCAAGCGCATTTGCCCAAACGTCTTTAAGATTATGACCAAGTCCATTGATCATTCCCATACCGGTGATTGCGACTCTGTTGAGTTTTCTTCCTTCCGTCATGATCTTCCTCCGTATTTTTTTATACCGTAAAAACTACAAAGGCCTCTTTCGAGGCCTTATGATTAAGATTCTTATGCTTGTTTCTTTTCTAAGTAAGTAACGATGTCTTTTACCGTTTTAAGTCCTTCAGCGTCTTCCTCAGGAATTTCTACTCCAAATTCATCTTCCATTTTCATCATTAGTTCAACGATGTCTAGAGAGTCTAGGTTTAGATCGTCAACGAAACTAGTTTCAAGATTGATCTTAGCGATATCAATTTTAGTCGCGTCGCTGATTAGTTTAATAACCTTGTCTTTCATTCAATACTCCTGAATTTATCTAAAATAAGTAATAGTTTTATTAGATATATAATCCACCGTCAATTTTAATCGTTTCTCCAGTGATATATGACGATGCTTTGCTCAATAAAAAGCAGACTAAGTTCGCGACTTCTTCTGCATCACCCATACGTTTTAATGGAATACTAGTTAGGTAGGCGTCCTTAACTTTCTCATCTAAAGCATGTGTCATATCTGTCGTGATAAAACCTGGGCATATTGCATTGCATCTCACGTTTCTTGAAGCTAGTTCTTTAGCATAAGACTTTGTGAAACCGATCATCCCTGCTTTTGAAGCAGAGTAGGCAATTTGCGAAGCATTCCCCATAAGACCTACGATTGAGCTGATGTTAACAACTGAAACGTTTTCTGCTTTTAAAAAGCTTCTCGATAGGATTTGAGTCAACATAATCGCTGACGTTAAGTTTGTGTTGATTGTTGAAACAACATCTTCTTCTTTCATACGAAGAACGATTTGGTCTTTTGAGATACCAGCGTTGTTAACAAGACCAGTGATTGGTCCATTTGTTTCAACGAATTTTTCTACGGCTTCTTTCATTTGCGCAGTATTCGTTACGTCGAAAAGTAAGGCCGTCACATTTGAAGCACCAAGGGCCTGAAGCTCTTCTTTTAACTTCATAGCGGCAGCTTCATCGCCTCTGTAATTGAAAACAACATGAGCACCTTGAGTTGCAAGAGCTTCTGCCATTTTTTTACCAAGGCCTCTTGAGGCACCTGTGATTAAAACTGTTTTACCTTTTAAGTCGTTATAAGTTGCTATCATTTTAAAAGCTCCTCGATTTCAGCTAATGCTTCATCTCTATCTAGGGTAATAACTTTAATGTCCTTATTAATTTTACGAACTAGACCCATTAATACTTTTCCCGGACCAACTTCAATACAAAGCGTGTCAGATGGAAGTTTCTCGATTGATTGCGTCCATAGCACCGGCCCGTAAGCTTGGTGATACAAATTATCGATGATCGTTTCTGGGTTTGTTCCAACCGGGTATTCTTGTGCATTGATGTTAGCGATGTATGGAATTTTATTTTCGTTCCACTTGAATCTTCCGAATGCTTCTTTTAATTGGTCAGCAGCTGGTTTCATCAAAGAAGAATGGAAAGGAGCTGAAACGTTTAGTTCCATTGCTCTGTGAGCTTCTTTATAGTTTTCAGATAGCCAAGCAACTGCGCGAGCACAAGCTTCACTTTCACCTGAAATAACAATTTGAGAAGGGTCATTGAAGTTTGCTGGCATAACTTCAGAACCTGGTTTTGAAGCAGCTTTACACGCTTGTTCTACGATATCAGCAGGCACTTTTAGAATCGCAAACATTTTCCCCATTCCAACAGGAACAGCTTCTTGCATGTATTTTCCACGAAGGTGAACAGCGTGAATAGCGTCGTATGGAGATAAAACTCCAGCAACAGCAAGAGCAGCGTACTCTCCAACAGAGTGGCCAAGAACGCGGTCGATTTTTACATTGTGTTTTTGTAAAACAGTCATCAATTGATTAAACAATGTGATGGAGTGTTTTAAGATCGCCGGTTGAGTGTTGTGAGTTAATTTTAACTCTTCTTCCGGTCCTTCGTGCATAAGTTTTTTTAGGTCGTAACCTAGAATTTCGTTACCTTTTTCGAAGAGAGATTGATCAAGATTTTTTCCCATTCCGACGTATTGAGATCCTTGTCCAGGGAAGAGAAGTGTTACAGATTTAGTCATTATTAAAGTCCTTTTTTAAGTATTGACCTGCACACTTTCTTTAAAAAAAGTGTGAGGCCTATACTAAATGTGTTCTTGTTAATATCTAAGTAGAGTAGCTCCGGCCGTTAGACCTGCTCCGAAAGCGTCAAAAAGAACGATGTCTCCGCGCTTAATTCTTCCATCAGTAACTGCTTCGTGGAAAGCAATTGGCACAGTCGCCGCAGATGTATTTCCGTAATTTTGAATGTTCACAATCATCTTATCCATGCTTACACCTAAGATGCTTGCAGTTGTCTCAATGATTCTAATATTTGCCTGGTGAGGAACAATCCAGTCAACTTGATCAAGTGTCATACCAGCTTGTTCTAAACATTTCTTCCCGTTTTCAGCCAGTGTACGAGTGGCAACTTTGAACATCTCTTTACCTTTCATCAGCATGTAGTGTTCATTGTTTAAAATATGTTCAGGTGTAATCGGTGTAACCGCTCCACCAACCGGGTGAGAGAAGAACTCTCCGCCAGTTCCGTCTGAGTTTAAAACACTTGCTAGGATTTTTGATTCTGATCCTTCTTCTGCGCGACCAATGATGGCCACACCACAGCCGTCTCCGAAAAGAATGCATGTGTTTCTATCTTGCCAGTTCACTACACGAGAAAGCATTTCTGATCCAACAACCAGAACATTTTTGGCCATACCAGTTTTGATCATCGAGTTCGCAAGGTTTGTTCCATAAACAAATCCTGAGCAAGCTACAGCAATATCTAAACACGCACAGTTGTTCGTGATCCCAAGTTTTACTTGAAGGATACATGCTGAGTTGGGAAGTTTTACGTCTGGAGTAACTGAAGCGAAAATGATGAAGTCGATATCGTTTGGTTGTAAATTAGCAGCAGCAAGTGCGTCTTTAGTTGCAGCAAGTGCCATATCTGTTGGAAATTCTCCGCCTTCAGTAGAACTGATGTGACGTTGCTTAATTCCCGTTCTTTCATAAATCCATTGATCGTTTGTTTCTACAATTGATTCAAGATCAAAGTTTGTCATGATCTTTTTGGGAGCGTACATCCCAGTTCCTAGAATCTTTGCTTCATAGGTTTTCATATTGGACGTCCATGTTTTAAATTGCCAAAAAAAAAGCCCTTAAATCTAATAGAATCTAAGGGCTTTTATATTTTCAGACAAAATTTTGCTTTTAATTATTGAGCAGCAGCTTCAGTTGATGCAGCTTTAACTGAAACAACAACTTTACCTTTGTAGAAACCACAAGCAGAACAAACAGCGTGAGGCATTACATGCGATCCACAGTTTGAACATGACATTGGATGTTTTCTATATAGTTTATGGTGTTGACCAGCTCTTCTTAAACCTTTTCTTGAAACTGAATTTTTCTTCTTAGGAACTGCCATCTTATACTCCGCGACAAATTAGTAACTTCAACTTTTTTTAAATATGAGGGTAAATCAATACGTCAAAAACCGCTATTCGGCAAGTTTTTTTGAGTGAAAACCCTATTCTTGTGCTTCTTCAGCTGTTTGTGATCTTGGGAAGGCCGGAACCTCTAAGAAGATCTGCTCATGGATAAATTCTTTAATATCCGCTAACCCTTTGCGGTAAAAATAAAGTTCCATTTCTTCATTATCAGCGTAAACCGTTGTAGCTTCAACGTATTCTGGTAACTTTTCTTGAGAATCGT
Source organism: Bacteriovorax sp. (assembly GCA_040376855.1). Lineage (GTDB taxonomy): Bacteria > Bdellovibrionota > Bacteriovoracia > Bacteriovoracales > Bacteriovoracaceae > Bacteriovorax. Next base: position 60,394 of record JBEIPV010000002.1, on the reverse strand, counting down.
GCAGAAATGCTGCATTAACGTCTAAAACCATGTGCTGCGCAAGTGGTACTAAAGTCAGTCCACATGGCAAATGGTAGTGAGCGTCAATGTGAGCTCTGACGATCAGATGATCGCCAATAAACGAATTTTTCTTACGGGTAATTTCCAGCTTTAGCTTCATTGACCCAGCAGGATAAACATCCTCTTCATCCAGTTGCTCGTGAAGTTCAGTCACGATTTCCTGCATCCAGGGAGTCTTCTCACTCGTTAGTTCGTAATCTTCTGTGATGTCGTGGCTGTAGTTGTTTACAGGAACACTTGCATCGATCTGGCCGTTAATTTTAGTTATAATATTCATGGGTCCCATTTATCTTAGAAAGATTTAAAAGTACAATCGAGATTCGAGGTAAAAGTGAATATTTTGGTCTGTGGATTTATGGGGTCGGGGAAAACTACCTTCGTTACAAGTTTCGAGGGAAATAATTTAGGTTTTATGACCTATGATCTCGACCATGTCGTGGCCGATCACCTTGGAATATCTCACCTGCAATTAGGGGAGTGGATCAATAAAAATACTCTGGCAAAGTTCAGGGATGTCGAGATGGATGTGCTGCAGAGTCTGGTCAACCAAAGAACGATGAAGATCATTGCCTTAGGTGGAGGAACTCCCACGGCCGAGCGTTTTTTAGACTTGAGAGACCAGACTAAACTAGTCTTTCTTGATGTACCTTTTGAAACTTGTTTCAACCGAATCAAAAATGACAGCAACCGTCCTTTGACTGCATTGGGCGAAGAAGGATTGCGCGAGCTGTATCAAAAACGACTTCCCATGTATAGAAAAGCTGACCTTATCCTCTCGGAAACTGAGATAAAAGAGATTGAAGGCCTTGAGTCTTTAGTGCATAATTTATCTAGTGTATAAAACCGACAAGAGGTTAGTTGTGGTAGACGGAAAAGTTTCAGTAGCGCTTTTACTTTCTGATTTAAGCGAAGTGAAAGAGATATCTTCAGTTTTTAAAAAACTTGGAGTCATCCCGCATTTTTATGAAGACTTAAAAACATTCTGGAGTGGAACTCTTGAGCGTTTGCCTGCCCTTTGTATTGTCGACGTAAAAAAGATGAGTGAAGGGGATCTTGTCCTTCGCGATCACCCGGCCGTGATGGCGGAAGAAATGCCACTGCTTTTTTATTACACTCCAAAAACAGAACCTCTACTGGTTTCGACTCACCATTTTTATCACCTTGGTGTTTTAAAGCAGTCGCCTGATTACGAAGGCCCGCTTAAAGCTATTTTAAAAAGATTGAATAAAGTCTCTGCGCTTGAGCAGCACAATCACATGTTGAAAGTGACGGCGACGACGCAAAAAGAGCAGATCGAACGCCTGGAGATGGCCCTGCGTGAAGAAGAGCGTGCGGATAATTATGTATCAATGGTTAAAAGCGTTTGCATGGATTTTGAAAAGTATCGTTTTGAAGCGGACTTTTTTAAGGCCCTGGAAAAAGTTTTTCACGGAATCGACGAGATCGACGAGTTTGCATTTTTAGAGCTGAGCTTTAACGGACAAAAACTTCTGTCGCCGGTTTCTCATATTCAAAAATTCAGAAATATTCCTTCTCTGTGGTTAGGCCAGGCCTGTGCTCACGGGATTGAATTGTTTGCCCAGAATATGGCCACTCAGGTTGCCGTGGAGATTATGGGAGGAGATTTAGTCTCTCTTCTGATTAAGGGTTCTGAAGGTCAGACGGATAAAATGATTTTCATTAAATCAAAAAATGAAATCTTTTATAACAACTTTGACTGGAATTTATTGGAAGCTTATTTAAACGGTTTCTATGCAACTTTCAAAAATAAATTAAGTGCACCTATTTCTATTGATAGAAAGTTTGGCTCAACTTTTGAGGCCATGAGCTATCTTGACCAGTTTTTATTCGGTCAAACTGTCAGTGAAGCAGTCGCTCACAAAAACTTAAATGACATGCGTCTGGTGGATTTAGATTTATCGAGCTTGGTTCAAATCGTTTTGAAAAAAGGACAGAATCGCTTTTTCTGGAATCGTTTTTCGACAGAATTTATCAACAAACTGGAAATCCAGTCTCGCTCAGACTTCAGATTTTTTGAATATGGCGTAGGGAACATGGGCTTTTTAGTAAAGGCTTCAGACCTGGATTTATTTTTTGATCAATTAAAAGAATTTGCTAATCGTTTTCAGTACTGGAAATATTTTGAAGACACTGAAGGTGTTCTTGCACAATTAGTCCAGCCTAAGGTGACGATGTCGCCACTTTCAGCTCACGCTTATTTAACGAAAGTTTTAAAGCTCGATCATGACCTGAAGGATAATATCAAGGATCAAAGGAAAGCATGGACTTTCGTTGAACCTAAAACAAGTTTGGACATATAGGAATTAAATGAAATTTAGAAGCCGCTTAGTGGTTAATCTCGACAACCTTGCTTACAACGTTAATCAAATTAGAAAAATCACGCCCAATACCAACATCCTTTTTATGATTAAAGCTGATGGTTACGGACATGGGATGATTCCTATTGCACGTTACGCGATTACTGAACTTGGTATTCGTGAATTCGGTTGCGCGACCATTGGTGAAGCACTTAAGCTGCGTGAAGAATTAAATGAACTGGAATTTGATATCTATGTTTTTTCAGATATCCAACTGGAGCTTCTAGAAAACGTTGATATTTATTTAAAGCGCAGAATTATTCCGGTGATCTCAAACGTCAGTGAGCTGGATTACATTCTTCATACGCCGGAACTTAGAAATTTCCCGATTTGTTTAAAATTTAATACGGGAATGAACCGTTTAGGATTAGACCCGAACGATGCTCCTGTAATTGTAAATAGATTAAAGCAACATGGAAGAACCAGTGTTCACCATTTAATCAGCCATTATGCGAATGCGAGTTCGTCGATGGATGCAAATCAAACAAACGTTTTACAAAGAACACGTTTCGAAGAAATTAAAAAGTTTTTCCGCGATGCGGGGATTACTCTTGAGAGAACTTCACAATCAAATTCTGGAAGCATTGAGCAGAAAACTGGTTTACGTGAAAATAGTGGAGACACTCACGCAAGACCAGGCCTGATGTTGTATGGGCCAACTTCATTGAACGATGGAGTCCCGGGGCATTTTCAAGGCAAGCTTGTTTCAACATTAGAAACTTACATTTTAAGAACCTTTGTCGTAAAAAAAGGCGAAGTCGTCGGATACAATTCGACACCTTGTCCTGAAGATGGATTAATTGCGATTCTTGCGATCGGATATGGTGACGGATTTTTCAATCGTTACTCAGGTGCACATTTATATCACAAAGGTTTTGAGGGAGTGATTATCGGGAGAGTCAGCATGGATATGACTCACGTATTTTTCCCCAAAGAAGCTATCGGTAAGATTACAGCTCACGAAATTTTTACGATCTGGGGTCAGACAGATGGCGATCTCTTAAAATTTTGCATGGAAACAAAAACCATTCCATACGAAGTTTTCTGCGCGCTTCTTCCTCGCGTTCCGAGAGTTTATCGTTTAAACTAGAGTCGTGATCACAAAATTTAAAAAATATTTAGAAAACCGCATTGAAGAGTTAGGGCGGACTATATTAGATATGGTCGACGGTCTTGGTCTGATTTCTCTTTTTGCCGGACGTGCATTCTACTGGATGGTAAGACCTCCTTTCAGATGGCGTATCTTAACAGAACAACTTTATGCAATCGGAAACAAAAGTATGACCATCATACTTCTGGCCGGTCTGTTTACTGGGATGGTTTTTTGTACTCAGACTTATCTGGGTTTCAAAATGATTAACGTCGACTCTCTTGTCGGTGCCATCGTTGCCATTTCATTATCAAAAGAATTAGCCCCCGTTCTAACAGGACTGATTGTTGCTGGAAGAGCAGGCTCTGCTATGGCCGCACAAATCGGTTCAATGAAAGTTACTGAACAAATTGATGCCCTGGAAGTTATGGGGATTAACAGTATTCAGTATCTGGCCGTTCCCAGAATCATCGCTGCAACGATTGCAGTTCCGATGCTCTCGATTTGTTTTCTTTTCATCGGAAACGTTGGTGCCTATTTTATCGGGACAACGACGCTGATGATTGATGAAGCAATGTTCTTTTCAAAATTAAGTGAGTTCATGGCGCTTTCAGATGTTACTGAAGGAGTTATTAAAGCGACAGTTTTTGGTTTTGTTATTGCCGTTATCGGAACCTATTTTGGCTTTCAAGTTGAAAAAGGTGCTGTTGGTGTTGGCCGTGGGACAAACCAGGCCGTGGTATGGGGAATGGTTTCGGTGTTAGTACTGGACTACTTCCTGACAACGTTCTTAGTTAAGATCTTGTAGGAGATTGAGTGTTAACTTTTGAGGATCCAGCGATTTCAATAAAAAACGTCACCAAGATTTTTGGTGAACAGAAAGTTTTAGACGGTCTGAGTTTTGATATTGAAAAAAATAAGATCACGACCATCCTGGGATTTTCAGGAGCGGGGAAGTCGACTCTTTTAAAACACATTCTAGGAATTATGAATCCGACTTCAGGAACGGTTGAAGTTTTAGGAGTGGACCTTGCCACTCTGGATAAAATGGAACTCAGAGAATTCCGTAGAAATTATGGAATGCTTTTTCAATATGCGGCCCTTTTCGATTCATTTACTGCTGCTGAGAATGTTGGTTTTCCTTTAAAAGAATTTACTAAGATGACTCCCAAAGAAGTGAGTGACAAAGTTAAAGACCTCTTAGTCTCGGTTGGAATTAAAGAAGAGTCTTTTGATCGACTACCTTCAGAACTTTCTGGTGGTATGAGAAAGAGAGTAGGTCTTGCTCGTGCTCTGGCACTGAGTCCGAAGATTATGCTTTATGATGAACCAACCACGGGACTCGATCCCATCACAACTAAAATGGTTAACAATTTAATTGTGGAGACATCAACCAATCACCAAGACCGAGAGATGACTTCGGTTATTATTTCCCATGACATAAAGGCCACGCTCGAAATTTCCGACTATGTCGCGTTTTTAGACCGTGGTAAGATTATTGAGTATTTACCAGTTGAAGAGTTCAAAAAATCGGACAAAGACATTGTTCAGGAATTTTTGAGACTATAGACTAAAGGTGTTTAATTAGATGAATGAATTTAAAGTAGGTTTATTGGCGATAGCCACCATTGCAGCGATTGTTTTCATGTCGTTCAAAATTACATCTAACCAATCTGGGTTTGGCCAGTACGTTACGTATAGAACAATTGTTAAGGATGCTTCCGGGATCTTTCCAAAGACTCCCATTAAAGTTGCGGGGATTGCTGCTGGTAGAATCTCATCAATTGAACTTCAAGGTAACACTGCTCTTATTACTTTCGAAATCCTTAAACAAATTACAGTAACAAAAAATTCTAAACTAAGAATTAAGTCAGTTGGTTTCCTAGGTGACAAGTATCTTGAAATTTATGTGGGTGACTCTCCTGAGTTACTGGCAAAAATGGATTTCATTGACTCAGAAGAAGCGGCCGGAATGGAGACGCTGATCAAAGATGCAGCGGAAGTTTTAGCAGACGTAAAAGTTATTGTGAAAACGATGAAAGAGACAGTGGCACCGGAAGGACAACCTTCTCCACTTAAAAAAATCATCGCAGACGTTTCGGAGTTAGTAGAAAACACAAAAGAAGCCACTCTTACACTTAAGCGTGTTATGAACGGGAACGAAGAAAAGCTTAATGCTCTCGTTGAAAACTTAGAATCGTTTTCATACGAGCTTGCTTACCAGGCCGATAAAGGAAACCCTGACAGTGCCATGGCCGAGATTAAAGAAGTCTTAGCTAACACGAAAAAAATTACGGCAGATCTTCAGGTTATTGTTGCTGACGTAAAACAAGGAAAGGGGACAGTCGGAAAACTTTTAGTTGAAGACGAAATCGCTGACCAGGTTAAAGACACACTTTCAAGCGTACAAAAACTTGTGGGTAAAGCTGATGCTATCAGAACTGAACTATCAGTTTTCACCGGTGCTAACACTTTAGGTGGAGCAGAAAGTGAAGTGGCCTTGAGAATTTTCCCTTCACCTGAGCGCTACTACCACTTAGGGATTGCAACGTCTGATATCGGACCTGATACAGAAACAATCACTGAGCGAACTGTTAATGGAACAACTTCATACGAAACGAAAAAAGAACGTGAAAAAGACACTTTCAGATTCAACGTTCAAATCGGAAGAAGAGTTCAGGACTGGGGATTCCGCGGAGGTTTAATCGAATCGACGGGTGGTCTTGCAGTTGACTACTACTGGCAGGATCTTGGAACAAGATTCTCACTTGAAGGATTTGATTACGACAAAGATAAAGGGCCCAACATAAGATTTATTACGGATCTACAAATCTGGAATATACTTTATGGACGTGCTTCAGCTAATAAAATTGGAACCAAAGACCGTAGTGCCACAATTCAGGCCGGTTTAAGATTTAACGACGAAGACTTAAAAGGTCTAATGGGGTTCTTCTTTTAATGGATAGAAACTGGTTAATCAGAACATCACAAAATCAAATCTTGGGACCAGTCGCCAAGCAAAAGCTATTGGAGTTTGTCCAAAAAGGCGCGCTTGGAATGATGGACGAGGTGAGTAGTGGTAATGGTTACTGGTTTTCACTTAAAGAAAAAGACTTGGTAGAAAAATACCTTCACGGTGATCTGCCCCAAGGTTATAACCCGATTTCAGAATCAAGAAGTGTGCTGTCTAAAAAGGAAAATCCTGATAAGACCACATCCATTAATACCGCCCCGGTTAACAATTCGACTCCTGCTGATCATGCAGCTAACAATATCACTCAAATCATTAAACTGGATTTTGAAAGCTTAAATGCTTCCATTCCAAAACCTTCTGATTTAGAGCTGCCGGATTTAGAGGAGCCTGTAAAAAAAGCACCTGTTGCAGCAGTTGCAGTTGAGCCTACTAAATTGCCGAACCAGGATGATTTAGAGTTTCCTGATGTTGGTTTAATTACTTCTTCAGTTAACGCTTCATTTGATGGTGGAGACTTGGCATTGCAGGCTTCATTAACATCGGCGAAAATCCCGATGCCGATACCAAAACCTGCTCATGTACAAGCAGCGCCGGCACCAGCAGAAGAGATGATCCTTCCCAACGAAGATGACTTAGCTTTCCCTGATATGGATGACATGAAAACCTCACCTAAAATTGATAAAGGTAAGGTTGATCTGTCTCACCAATATACACGTACAGTGGCGCTGGACACTCAGCAGGCCGCAGTTGTTTTACCGATTGAAGAAGAAGACGATGGAGACAATCTTTCGTTCGAAGTGACTTCGATTATTAAAACTCACACTCCGGTTGAAGAAGAAGTGGCCAAAGCTTTTGAACAGGCCAATAAAGCGAACATTGCTGCTGCCAATGCTGATACACCGTTAAAGCTTGACCGCAATAATGTCAAAGCATCCGGTCAGGGAGCGATGACAGTTGATACGACTGTTAGGAATCGTGCGACTGCTCAAACTGAAGACAAAAAGTTGCTGCATGAAAGAAAAACTAAATCGAGTGTCAGCAAAGGGGCTGCTTTAAGAGACCCGACCAGAGAGAATCATCCAAAGGATGCTCACGCTGAACCTCAAAAAAGAAACGATAATTATATTTTCTTTATCCTTATTATTCTGGTGCTCATTATTGTCGCCGTTTTTTTCTACTTTAAAGAAATTTTAAATAAACCATTACCGATGTAATTTATGAAATTAAATAATGAAAGTGTATTTATCTATCCTACAGACACAGTGTGGGGGATTGGGGCCAGCATCTATTCACAGAGTGCTCAAAAAACTATTGCATCCATTAAAAGAACTTCTGATGATAAACCTTTATCCATCATGTTCACTGATGTCACTGTTCTCTATAACAGTTTTAATTTTCCAGATGTGATGAGCCTTTCATGGTTAAGAAACTATTTTAAACTAGAGTCGACACTTGCTATTCCTCTAAAGATTGCCAAAATCTCAATTCCTTCATGGATAACGGGAAAAAGTGAATTGGTTTCTGTCAGGTGCCTGGAGCATCCTGAATTAAAGATTATCGGTGAAACACTTAAAGCACCTTTCATTACAACGAGTTTAAATCTCACAGGTGAGCCACCTATTGTTAATTACCAGGACGCTAAACAGTTTCAACTGGCCTATGCTCCTGATGCTGAATTTTTTGGTGATAGCTCACACAATCTTTCTGGAAGATCATCAACGATTGTTTTCTTTCGTGCCAATGGTTTTGAAATTATCCGCGAAGGATCAAAAGTAGAAGAGATTAGAAAGCACTTAAGTTTAACGGGGCTTGTGACTGCCTGATTGGATATAAAGAGAGATCAGTTTTTCCTTATTATCAAGATCTTCAATATCGCGAAACATTTCTTCTGCTTCTTTTTTTAGCCTGATAAATTCCGGTGAAAACTTGTGTAGGACATTTTCATTTTGCTTTTTTAGCTTCTCAGTCGGCTGAGCAAACTGGGTGTATTGTTTTGCAAAGTGAGTGCTATCGACAATGAACTTAATATTGTGAATGGATTTTTCCAGATTGGGAAATTTGGCAAAAATCTTTTTCTTTAATGGAAGCTCCATGAAACTGAGCTCATTAGCAAAAGCAGAATGGTTACTGAGAACGACGAGAGTTCCATTTTGATTTTTAAGTGGAATCGTGTGCTCTGATAATTTATCTCCAGCAATTTCCTTCCAGGCCTTGATTAAACTGATGAAATCAAAGCTCTCAGACAACTGTTGAGACTTCGGCGTCGATTCTCTTTTGTTATTCTGAGAAGGGCCGTCAAATTGGATGAATTGAGAGAGTTTTTTTAACATAAAATGGTTCAAGCCTTATAGCTTTTAAGGTAGCATTACCCCTATGAAAGTGCGATTTTTTTCTATTTTACTCTGTATGCTGACGTTAGCCTCGTGCGCAGGCTACCACTTCAATACTAATAATAACCCCTTAATCGGTTATGATATCCGCTCTGTTGCAGTGCCAATGTTTGTTAATCGCTCTGTCATCCCTGAACTCGCTGCGCCAATGACTAAAGAAATTGTCTTTGCTCTAAATGATTACTCTGGACTCAGAGTCTTTAGCGGCGATAACGATCAGGCCGATGCTGTATTGATTGGTGTGATTGAATCAAAAGATCACTACAACGAAGTTGTTCAGACGACTCAAACACTCTTTTCTGATGACAACATTAAGTCATCAATTGGAAGCAGAAGTCCGTTCTACTATCCAGTGCAAACGTCTTATGAGTTTTCGTTAAAAATCATTCTTATTAAAAGACCTTCAAAAGAAGAATTGGATTTATTAACGACTGATCTTGGGCAATTCATGAAAGTGAATCCAAAAGTGGTGTTAATGGATACGATTAATATTTCAGGAAATTTTTCTCGAGTTGTAGGAGAGTCAACAACTCCAAACGCTGCGGGGAAAACCAACTTTGTAAAAAACAAAGGGATCTTTGAAAAAAGCTTACAAGAAACATCGATGAATGCTGCTAAAACATTTAAGCAGGTTGTTCTCAATGCTTTCTAAAATGCTTCCATGGGATTACCTCCCTAAACACCCGACAATCATTGATAAGAAAAAACCAGGGATCTACGCTTTCTTAGTTGAAGACCCTTACATGGAAAGAGTGATCCTTGAGAGAATTCCTAAGGATGATATTCCTTTTTCTCTTTATTCAGGTGTCGACATCACTCGCGATTTTATTGAAGAGCATTTTGTTAACCTGTCATTTTTTTCCAGCACAGATAACATTCAAGTGATTAATGGTGAAAACATTAAGGCCGATGTCTTAAAGTTCATTACCGAGTCTAATATCGACTGCTCAGAGCGCTTTATGCTGATCTTCTTTACTAAGACGAATAAGGCCTTTACTGAGTTTACAAAAGATCCTGCAGTTCAGGGTTTTGTGATTGAAGAGCCAAAGTTTTGGGAAGGTGTGAAGTTGTGGCAATTTTGCCAGAAGGCGCGTGAAATAAATCTTCCACCAGATGTTTCAAGATTTGTGCTTGATCATCTCGAGCATACATTCGAATCATTCTTCTGGGTGATTGATACCATTAAATTAAATTTTCCTGACGGAAAAATTAACACTGAAGAATTAAAATCTCTGGTTAAAAAAGAGCGTTGGGATTTTTTTGAATTGATAGATATTTTCAACGAAAACCCAAAAAGATTTTTCACTGAAATTTTAAAAAAAACTGATCTCGACTACGAATGGTTCCGGGCCCTTTTTGCTTTTATGCAAGGACACCTTACTAAAGTGCTTTTCCCCGAGGAGTTACGCCAAAAGCCGAAGCTCTCTAAATACGACCAAAGTATTTTAGTTGTAAGTGAGAAATGGTCGCGAGACGACGTTATGAAGTACTTGAAATTTTTCTCTGAGCTTGAAATCCAGGCAAAGTCGAGTGATGAACTCCTGATCAATAAACTAAGGTTAGAGACAATTTAGTTCCACTTCCAACCTTGACGTCCGCCTTTGTGATACCATCTTACTATCATGAAAAACTACAAAAACTTCGAGTTCAAAAAAGTGTCCCATGAAGATCTGCCTCTCGTGCATTCCTGGCTAGCAAGCCCTCACGTGCGTGAGTTCTGGCATGAAAAAGCGATGGGGAATTTTTCAAATTTCAAAAAGACTTTTGAAACCAAACTTGCTTCCAAGAAGTGGGACCCTTACATGGTTATGCTTCAGGGAAAACCTATTGGTTACATCCAGTCTTATGTCGTCGATGAAAAAACTTTCGGGATCAAACAATTTATTGGCCTGGAAGAGTTTGTCGATAAAGGATTGGGGAGCATGTTTGTGAAGGAATTCACGGATGAGCTACTTTTGGATAACAAAAAAATCACCAGAATCATCACTGACCCGGATGTCTTAAATCTTCGCGCTCAAAAGGCGTATGAAAAAGCTGGGTTTAAAAAGGTGAATAAGAAGACTGACGAAAATGACACTGTCGTGTTGATGGAAAAGAAAATAAAAAAGGCTTCCTGAAACAGGAAGCCTTTTTTTATAGAATAATTTCTTAAAAAACTATTTAAGGCCGTTTAAAGCAGATGCTAAACGAGCAGTTCTTCTTGCAGCAGCGTTAGCTTTAATAACACCATTCTTAGCAAGTTTACCTAATTCAGCTTGAGCAGCTTTGAAAGTATCTGCAGCTAGGTTCTTATCTCCAGCTAAAATAGCATCTCTAACTTTTTTAACAGCAGTCTTTGCTTTTGACTCGTTAATCTTGTTGTTAAGATTCTTTTTGATATCTTGTTTTGCTCTTTTTTCTGATGATTTGTGGTTTGCCACAATTAACTCCTACCGTTAGATATTTTTATCTTTTTGCACTAAGCATTTTATTGAGAATCATTTTTTATTCTAATTGTAAAAACTTGGCAAGGTTTTATTTGTGAAACTGGTTCCCCGTTTGTATCATTAGGGCGATTTTCTATATAGAAGCGAGGTATGTATGCAAAATGTTCAGACAATCGGGATCGTTGGCGCAGGGCAAATGGGCCGCGGAATCGCCCAAGTAGCTGCAATGAGTGGTTATTCAGTACAAATATTTGATGTTTCTCCAGAAGGATTAAAAAAGGGAGTCGACTTTATCGAGTCTACGCTTAAAAAGGGCGTAGAGAAGGCAAAGTGGGATAATGCTTTTGTTGAAAAAACTATGAAAGCAATTTCAGCAGTTAATGATATGAATGCTCTAAAAAACTGTGATTTATTAATCGAAGCTGCTACAGAAAATAAAGCAATTAAATTTGATATTTTCAGAAAGCTGGATGAAGTGGCAAAACCGGGAGCGATTCTGGCGACAAACACTTCTTCAATTTCAATTACAGAAATTGCGGCCGTAACAAAGAGACCAACTCTTGTAGCAGGGATGCACTTTATGAATCCGGTTCCAGTAATGAAGCTGGTGGAAGGAATCAGAGGTCTTGAAACGACAGACGAAACTTTCGATACAGTAGCTGCGGTTGCTGAGAAGATGGGAAAAGTGTTTGTTCGCGCTAATGACGTCCCGGGATTCGCGGTTAACAGAATCCTTATGCCGATGATTAACGAAGCTGTCTACGCGCTTTACGAAGGTGTGGCAGAGGCAAAAGACATCGACGTAGCGATGAAACTTGGAACAAACCAGCCAATGGGTCCGCTTGAACTAGCTGACTTTATCGGACTAGATACTTGCCTTGCTATCATGAACGTTCTTCACGATGGTTTAGGGGATACAAAATACAGACCGTGCCCGCTATTAAAGAAATATGTACTAGCTGGTCGCATGGGGAAAAAATCAGGAAGAGGATTCTATGAATACAAATAAAACTTACCACACACTAAAATTTGAAGTTAAAGATAGATTTGGTTTAATCACTATCAATCGCCCAACAAAAATGAACGCCCTTAACTCTGAACTTCTAGGAGAGCTTAAAGAGCTGCTTGTAGATATCCAGACTGACAGTGGATACAACGTTCTTGGGATCATCTTAACAGGTGAAGGTGAAAAAGCTTTTATCGCTGGTGCTGATATCGCTGAAATGAGCGACATGACTCCAAGTGATGCTTACACTCTTGGGCAACTGGGACAACAAGTAACAATGCTTTTTGAAACTCTTCAGGTTCCAGTGATCGCTGCTGTTAACGGATTCGCTCTTGGTGGTGGATGTGAAATGGCGATGAGCTGTGATTTTATCTACGCAACTGACAACGCTGTTTTCGGTCAACCGGAAGTTAAACTGGGATTAATCCCAGGATTTGGTGGAACTCAACGTCTGGCAAAACTTGTTGGAAGAAATAACGCAAAAGAACTTATCTACTCTGGTAGAAATCTAAAAGCGGACGAAGCTTTAAGAATGGGGCTTATCGTTAGAACTTTCCCGACAAAAGACGCCATGATGGAAGAAGCAATGAAAACTCTGAAGGCCATTGCTCAGAATTCTCCGCACGCTGTTTCGATGGCGAAAAAAGTTATGAATGAAGGTATTGACTTAACTATCGCTGAGGGTTTACAGCTAGAAAAGAGACAATTTTCTGGGATCTTCTCATCGGAAGATATGCGCGAAGGAACTCGTGCATTCGTGGAAAAACGCGCACCTAGCTTTAAAGGTAAATAATATTTTTCGTAAAAAAGGAAAAAGAAATGAGTATGTACGATCCGCAGTATAAAGAAATTAGAGACCTGGTGTCGAAATTTTCTGATTCTGAAGTGGCCCCATTGGCCGCGAAAATTGATCACGACGGAGAAATCCCAAAAGATTTAATCAATAAACTTTATGAAAATGGGTTTATGGGATCGTATATTCCTGAAGAATTCGGTGGAGCGGGGATGGACTACACGTCTTACGCTATCATTGTTGAAGAAATCTCTCGTGGATGTGCTTCAAGTGGAGTTCTGATTTCTGCGCATACATCACTTTGTATGTGGCCTATTTTAAAATTTGGAACAACTGAGCAAAAACAAAAATTCCTTCCAGGCCTAGCTTCTGGTGGAGTTATTGGATGCTTCTGTTTATCAGAACCAAACGCTGGTTCAGATCCTGGAACTCTGGCGACATTCGCTGAAGATAAAGGGGACTACTACGAACTAACGGGAACAAAAAACTTCATCACTAACGGTAAAGATGCCGGGATTGCTATTGTTATGGCAAAAACGACAAAAACAACTGACCATAAAGGGATGACGGCTTTCATCGTTGATACAACGACTGAAGGATTCCACGTTCAAAAACTAGAAGATAAGTTGGGGATCAAAGGATCAACAACAGCTCAAATCTGGCTTAATAAAGTAAAAGTTCCAAAAGCAAACATCATCGGTGAAATTGGAAAAGGGTTCACTGTAGCTCTATCAACTCTTGATGGTGGACGTATTGGAATCGCGGCTCAGGCCCTAGGGATTGCAGAAGCAGCTTTTAGATATGCTAAGAAATACTCGAAAGAGCGTATCCAATTTGGAAAACCAATTTCTGAACTTCAAGCTATTCAGTTTATGTTAGCTGATATGTCGACAGAAATTGCAGCTTCAAGATTACTGATCATGCACGCTAGTTATTTAAAAGATAACAATCTTCCATATTCAAAAGAAGCAGCTCAGGCAAAATTATTTGCTTCAGAAGCTTGTATGAAAATTACAACTAAAGCGATTCAGGTTTTAGGTGGAAATGGGTACACGAAAGAGTATCCGGTTGAGCGTCACTTTAGAGATGCAAAGATTACTGAAATTTACGAAGGGACTTCGGAAATTCAGCGAATCGTTATTGCTGCTAATGAATTAAAAGGCATGTAATTTTAGAAGAATTTAAAGGTTATATAATTGATAAAAAAAATATTGGAGAATCTTGGAATGAAAAAGCCTGTTAAACCGGCCGCTAAAAAAGCGCCAGCTAAACCTGCACCAAAAAAAGCAGCAGCTCCCGCTAAAAAGCCTGTGGCAAAAGCTCCAGCAAAAAAGGCCGCTCCTGCTAAACCAGCAGCAAAGGCAGCTAAGCCGGCCGCAAAGCCAGTAGCTAAAGCAACTAAAGTTGTAGCAAAGCCAGTAGCAAAAGCTGCTAAGCCTGCTGCAAAACCAGTAGCGAAAGCAGCAAAAGTTGTAGCTAAAAAACCAGAAGTAAAAAACAAGTCTCAAGCTGGATTACAAAAGAAAATCCAGGAGAAAATTGCTAATTCAAAAAACAAAGCAGCTGAAAAAGCGAGCAAGCAAGTAGCCGTTGCAAAAAAAGCAGCTCCAGCTCCCGCGCCTAAAGTTGATTTAAAGAAGCTTGAAAAAGCGAACAAAGAAAAAGAAAAGCTAGCAAAAGCTGCTGCTAAAGAAGCTGAAAAAGCTCAGGCAAAAGCTGATAAATTAGCAGCGAAAGAAGCAGCTAAAGCTCCTAAAAAACTTTCTAAGAAAGAAGAAAAAGAACTTCTAAAAGCAAAAGGCAAAAAAGGCGCAAGCTTTGAAGAGGAAGAAGAGTTGGACGAAGACGGTACTCCGATTAAGAGACGTGTTGAAGAAGACGATGAAGATGATGATTTCGAAAAAGACGCTGCTCCGAAAAAAGTTAAAATGACTTTTGATGAGGATATCGAAGAAGAAATCATTCCTGTTAGAAAGAAAAGTAAGTCGGCAATTGATGACGATATTAAGGAAAACCTGGCAGAAGAAATTCTGGCACTTTCTGAAGACTTCACAATTGAAGATGTATTCGCATCAATCAGAAGCATGGAAATGTTTAAAGTTGAAAGCGATGAGTGCGTGGTTCGTGGTTGTGATAACCCGTCTACGACGAACGGTTACTGCCGTTACCACTACATCAAACTTTGGAAAGACGTGAAGAAGAAAGAACTTATTCTTTCAGAAGGGCGCCTTGCTAAAATTATCGAAGAATTAGTTGGGAAATACCCAATGAAGTATATCGAAACAATCATTCAGGATTTAGCTGACGATAAAGCTTTCAACCACGTTCTTAAAGATCTTGATATCGAGACTGATGAGACGGAAATTGACGGATTTGATGATGATGAAGTTCTTGATGATGATCAGGATATTGCGTTTGAAACTAAGGTTGTTAAGCCTTCGTTTGACGATTAATAGATCCTTCACAGTAAGTACAAATAAAAAAGGCTCCTTATGGGAGCCTTTTTTTTTAGTCATTTTGTATTAATTTCTACTATTCAGCAATTTCACCTAAAAGTGCATCTGCTGCCATTGTTAGACCTACATTTTCTCTCGTCACTTTGTAGAAAATTTTATCACTTCCAAACTCAGCATCTTGCCAGTCTAAAACGTAGTCATCCCAGATTTCATCTTCTGTTTCTTCAGTTGCAAAATATGAATCAAAGAAGACTCCGGCACTATCAAACATAGTCTCTATAATTTTATCAGCGGCCATCTTGTCATTTAAGTCACTTGATAAAAACAATGTGACAGGAGTTTCAAACTTATCCAGTCCAACGTATGAAATGATTAAAAGCGCTTCGCTTGGGTAAGAAAAACCGAAAACTTCGAAAGTTTTTTCGCTTTTAATGGCCTGTTCGCCATAAATATTAAGAAGAATTTGTTTTAGCCCTTCTGCCCAATCTTTAGGGAAAATGACGGCCTTTGATTCGTGGTCTAAGCGTGAAAACATAGGTGATCTCCAATGAAAAAGAGACTGTTTTGTACCCTAAAATAGGGAGCTTTGCAATGTTTCCAACAAGCGGGGTTTATGGTTTAATGAAGGGAAATTTTTGAAATATTAAGCAATTAAGACGGGAGATTATTTATGAGCGTTTATATTTTATCTGGAGCACGTACACCAAACGGAAGTTTTATGGGATCTCTTAGCACGGTATCAGCGCCGAAACTTGGTGCTGTGGCGATCGAAGCTGCTCTTAAAAAAGCTGAAATGGATTTTAATAAAGTAGATGAAGTTTTCATGGGGAACGTAGTCACTGCGGGTGTTGGACAAGCTCCAGCTCGTCAGGCAGCTCTATTTGCTGGTCTTCCAGAATCTGTTCCATGTTCAACTGTGAACAAGGTTTGTGGTTCAGGATTAAAAACAATCATCATGGGTGCTCAATCAATCCTTGCTGGAGATAACAAAGTTGTTGTTGCCGGTGGGATGGAAAATATGTCGATGGCCCCTCACTTACTGATGAATTCTAGAAATGGAATTAAGTTTGGTGACGGAGCAATGAAAGATTCTATGCAATGGGATGGTCTATGGGATGTGTATTCAAACCGTCCGATGGGGAACTGTGCTGAAGAAGCAGCGGCAAAATATTCTAACCGTGAAGAGCAAGACGCTTATTCAGTTGAGTCTTTTAAGCGTGCTCAGGCCGCTCAAAAAGATGGAATCTTTAACTCTGAAATCGCAGCAGTCACAATTAAAGGTCCAAAAGGGGACACTGTTGTTTCAACTGATGAAGGTCCGGGAAAAGCTAACTTCGAAAAAATGCCGGCATTAAAACCTGCTTTCGATAAAAATGGGACAATCACAGCAGCGAACGCTTCGACAATCAACGATGGAGCAGCAGCAGTTGTTCTTGGTGGAGAAGAGTATAAGTCTCAAGCAAAATTTAAAATCGTTTCATACGCAAGCCACGCTCAGAACCCAACATGGTTTTCAACAGCTCCAATTGAAGCTGCTAACAAGGCCCTTGCTAAAGCTAATCTTAAAGTTGATCAAATTGATTTGTTCGAAGTGAATGAAGCTTTTGCAGTGGTTGCACTAGCGGCCATGAAAGAGTTAAAATTAGATCACAGTAAAGTAAATATTTACGGTGGTGGAGTGAGCTTAGGCCACCCAATCGGATGCTCGGGTACTAGAATTGTTGTGACTTTGATGACCGCAATGGAAAACAAAAAAGCAAAATACGGTATGGCCGCGATTTGTATTGGTGGTGGAGAAGCACTAGCTCTTGTACTAGAAAGACTTTAGTACAAAATAAAAACCATCCTCAAGGATTGAGATGACAGCAAGTTCAGCAGCGCCAGTAAAAAAATCAGGACCCAGATCATTAGCTCCGGGGGAAATTCTTTTTAACCAAGGCGACAGTGCCAACTCGATGTACATTGTACAAAAAGGGCAGCTTCGATTATTCCTTCCGAAAGGAAAAGGATTTGTTGAAATCGCTGTCCTTCGCGCTGGAGAAGTTTTAGGTGAGATGGCCTACTTCGATCCTGAATCAAAAACGAGAAGTGTTTCTGCCGCTGCGATTACGCCGGTAGAAATCATCGAAGTCTCATTCGCAATTTTAGATAAAACAATGACAGGTTTATCACCATGGTTTCAAACTGTGGTGAGAACTCTGGCAGAACGACTACGTACTACTAACGACAGAGTCAGAGCACTTGAAAATAATTCAGTGGGATTTTCTTCTGATTATAAATTCTTTCAGGCCGCAGACGTTGTAAAAATTCTTTCAGTGCTTTTCTTAACTTTCAAAAGTCTTGGTGAAAACAAAGACGGAAGACGCTACATCAATTACAACCAGATCAAAACTTATGCTTTGGATATTTTCAATATCAATGAAGCGAAGATGGAAGAGTTTATTCAGTTACTAGTAGATGAGAAGATCGTTGAAGTGACAGTGAATGAAGCTGATGGAACAAAAATCCTGAATACCAGAGAGCCTGAAACTTTCAGGATCTTCCAGGTCTTTTTCAATACTCAACGTGGACTGCGTGAAGATAAAAAACTTATCATCTCACCTAAATGTGAAAAGTTCATCATCAAGGTTATGGAAGAGTGTGCATCTCTTCCGGTGATCGATGGGCAAGTCGATATCGAACTGACAAAAATCGTGAGCTACTTCAAAGAATACAACATGGGGATCACTCTGGATGATTTTCAAGGTGCCAAAAATGCCAAGTGGTGTGGAGAGTATCGTATGGGGGAGAACAACTCTATATCGACGATGATCAACATTGATAAGATGAGGCAGATGTATCCGGTAGTTCGTTTTATGAACGCCCTCAACCGCGTGAACGAGTTGAAGGCGAAAGCTTAAAATTAGTTAGATGATGTGTAATAGACAGTGAATGTGTGTTTTACATTGTTTCTTTTCATAAAAGATCCATTCAGTCTTAAAAAATACCCTGAAGACAGTGTCGGGCTCATATTGGCGATTTTAAGATCCGGGTCTAGTGCATTTACATACTGAAGTCCCATATAATCCCAACCATCAGTCGAGCTTTGTGGAACATCCACACCGTCGATCTTTACCTGCATTGTTGCAAGATTCGGCTTACCGTACTGAAGATAGATGTACCCAAAAGTTGCTTTTGGTTCAGTGTATTTCACGATTAAACAATCAGGGAAAGTCACTCTGTCGTTGTTGTAGAGTTTGATTAATTTACCATCAAAAGGTTCACCTGCTGTTGGGTAGTAGCGAGTGTTTTTTCCAATAAAGTTTTGAGCGTTATCATTTCCGTCAACTAGAACTTCGAAACCATCATTTGTATTGTTAAATTTTCTGTTAAGTAGTTCTACAGTTCCTGATTGGTAAACTCTTACTGAATCTGGATCGACAGCTTGAGCTGCGCCCGCCAGTGGCCAGTGGTCATACTTGTGCTTGATTAATGTTTCTTTAATGGCCGTGTTAACTCCGTCAAAGATGTTTGAGAAATTAATGTTACAAAGGTTGTAACTATCCGGGTAACCTGGAAGGGCCGGACTTAAGTGATCATTAGCTTGAGGCCATCCATTTGCATAAGTTGCATTGTAGATATCTTTGGCCGTTTTTCTGTACATGTAGTTAACTGATCCACCAATATTTGAACACGAAGTTAATCGTGAAATATTAATGAATCTCATCATAGCAGAGTTTAGCAATCCATCATTTGGTTGGTTAACGTGTCCACGAATTGATAAAAGCTCAGCGATTTTAGGATTGATGTAATTATTGTCAGCTGTCTGGCTGTTACAATTTGTACACATCTTCTCATCTTCGTTTGAAATAACTACGATGATTGTATAAGCACCATTTCTAAAAATCCCATTGGCCCTGTTATCTCTAAGCATTGCGATTGTTCTACTTACACCGGCCTCAGTTGAACCCGGCCCTGGTGAAAACGCCAGACTTGCGACTGCACTTTCTTTCGTTCTAACGATTGGAAGAGCATTTCCTGAAAGTCCTACATTATCTTTAACAACCAGTTGAGCTTCATATAAAGAGCCTGATGTTGAGCTTGCTCCGGCCGGAACCAGAGGAGCAGATAAAATGTGATAATCGAATTTTTCCGAAACACTGGTAATCAAGTTTGACATCGCCGCTTTCGTGGCAGGTGTTACGAAGTTGAAACTTGAAGAGTTATCCCACAACATAAGAATATCAACTTTAGGTCTGATAAGTGTTGATTGAGCACAAAGTGTGGCCGAATATTCTAGTGCTTCTGAGTTACTTGTTTCTTGTTTCGCTTTTTTAGCGGAAAATTCTTCCTTCGCACATGACGAAAGAACGACTAGAGAAGTCGCTAAAAAAAGAGTTCGTTTAATAAATAACTTCATAATTTACCTATATCCATTGAAATCAAGTCTTAAGCTCATAAGTCTACCTAAGGCTTATCGGCCATTTGTAGAATTTCTTGAGATAGTTGAGGAAATTAGTCCTGCAGGGGAAAAATGTTCAACCCTTTCTTTGTGATTTCCAAGCGTTAAAATAGAAAAAGAAATTGTATATAAGGATGAAAACATGGGGGACTCGATGGTTAACTGGTATTACGTTGTAGGTAGTGAGCGTGTAGGCCCCGTAAGTGTTGCTGCCTTACAAGTTCTGTTTACGAATGGTGAAATTACAACTGATACATATGTCTGGAAAAAGGGTTTCGTTAATTGGGAGCGACTGAGAG
This sequence comes from Bacteriovorax sp., assembly GCA_040376855.1. GTDB lineage: Bacteria > Bdellovibrionota > Bacteriovoracia > Bacteriovoracales > Bacteriovoracaceae > Bacteriovorax. Next base: position 40,081 of record JBEIPV010000002.1, on the reverse strand, counting down.
ATGTTGCGGAATTAAAATTTGATAATCCAATTGAAGAGAGTGCTGCTGTTATTGAATCAGCTCCATTGCCTATTCAAAAGAAAGTAGAAACAATCTTAGAAAATATTGTTGAAGATAAGTTTGAACTTAAAGCTCCTGTAAAAAAGGAAACACCTAAAGCAGAGCCGAAAGAAATTACTCGTGAAATTAATCTTGCACAGTTTAGAGCAGAAGAAAAAGGATCTCCTGAAGTTAAGTTTTCTTTTGACTGGAGCACTGTAAATCCAAATGAAGAATTATTTTTTGTTAAAATCGGGAAAGACCGCAGACATTCAGCTGATGATATCTATGGGCCTTATTCAATGGTAGAGCTTAAAGAAGCTCTGGCAGAAAAACGTGTGAACTTACATACGTTAGTTTATTCAGCAGGAATGAGCAGCTGGACAAAACTTCAGGACACTCCGGTGAATGATGAATACATTGGGATTTCATTGTCAGGGATTTCGTTATCTGAAATTCCTTTGATTATGGTTTTTGATTCTTCACCACTTCCCTTAGTGACGATTGTGAAAAAAGCGGGAGTTAAAGAAGCTGTTCTACTTGGGGCAGGACCATTTTCAGAATTTCAGGATAAAATAGTAAAGGCTTCTCTCTATGTAGGAAGTGAAATTAAAGCTAAAAATGTTCAGGTGAAAGTACAAAGTTACAATAAAAAAGATCAAGCAATCGAGTGCCAGTTTGTAGACCTGGATTCAGATGCAAAAAAGATAATGCTTAATCATGCAGTCTAATAAAAATGAAGAATTATTAAAATGGAAGGAGTTGAGTGGTGGGGCATCGGTCACTCACTTTACTTCTTCGTTTTCTAATCAGCAAATCTATTTAAAAAAGATAAAAGCACATAAAAAATCAAAGAATCCTTTAACCATTTTTTTATTTCATGACCTGGCCTCTTATCATGGTCGTTTTTACGGATTAATCAATTGGTTTAAGTCTCATCATCCTGATGTTAGTTTTGTTATGATGGATTTTTTGGGACATGGACTTAGTTCAGGTACCAGAGGGCATATTGAAGAATTCAGTCACCTGGTGAACGATGTGGCCTTTGTTTTTAAGTCGATCGATAAAGGGCCTGATGAGAGATGGATTGCTTTAGGGCAAGGATTAGGTGCTCTTAGTTTGCTGGATTTAATGAACCGCTTTGATGAGAATCTTAAAAATAAAATTGATAAATTAGTTCTTTCAAATTTTATTTTGAACTTTAATTCTCCAGTGATGAATATTCAAAATAAGCTGATGAATAAAGTGGTCTCACTTGAGTCCATGATGAAAACCACGAGGCCATTTGAAATTTATCTTCCCGAAGAAATGCTGACTCATCCGAAAGAGCAGGGTCTATATATGGAAGATCCTTTAATTGTCAGGAAGCCAACTTTTCAGACTTTTAAGTGCATCAATTTAAAAATGAAGAGCGTTTTTCAGGATTCTTATTTTTTAGACAGGCCGACCCTGATTTTGCAAAGTGAAAGTCCGTACCTTCTTCCAAGAGGAATGGATTCATTCTCAAAAGGGCTTAAAAAAGACCTATTGTCAGAAAAGAAGTATTCAAATCTTAAGCATGACTTGTATAATGAAAAAGATAATATCATCGTGTTTAACGACATTGCAGAATGGATTCAATCATGAAAAAAATCTCTATAGTACTTCTGACTCTTTTAACTTTTGCTTCGTGTGCAAACCTTAGTAAAAATACAGTGAAAGAAGGTCTTTTCCTGGTAAAAAATGGAACTGCAGGGGATAAGGTCTGGAAGGAAAATTTAAGTTTAAAAAGAGTGTCTTGGTACCACGAGCTGACATTACAGTTTGATCTAATGCTTGGAACGATTGAACCACAATCGAGTTTTAATTTTTGGTTTTCAAAAGATGAATTGGACATGATCGGAAAATGTGGGGACTTCAGAATCGTTCTGGCCTATTCACAGGATACTAAAATAATCCCGTACTCGTACTTAAATGAGCAACTAGATCGCTCAGGTTATAAAAAAATTGAACTAGTCTCTTTTAAAAAACAATTCATTCAACATCCAGATTCAGAAATGAATTCACTTCGTTTATACCAACTCTATGGAATTTGCCGCCCTGAAAAGAACGATAAACCTTTGATTTTTAACTTTCCTGGCTTCAGCGAAAAGATCGTAAACTAAACAAGATATAAATTTAAGTTTTTGGTGCATTTTACCGATATAGAAGTCGGGAGCTTTAAAAATGTCATCAGAAACTAAACGCGAACGCTTCGGGCGTTATCTTATCCTCGACCACCTAGTCGATGGCGGTATGGCAAAAATTTGTCGTGCACGCTTTTTAGGTGAGCAGGCGGATAAAGTTGTGGCCATCAAGATGGTCCAGCCGCAGTTTTCTAAAGATGAAGCTTTCAAGACCATGTTTATGGATGAGATCAAAGTTACTTTTGGTCTAATTCACCCGAACGTTATTCAGACTTACGATTACGGTATGAACAAAGGGCAACTTTTCGTTGCGATGGAGTACTGTGATGGACGTAACTTAAAAGAGTACCTGGATAAACTAAAAGAACGCAAATTCGTATTTCCAGTCGAAATCTCGACTTATATTATCTCGCAAGCATGTCAGGGGCTTTATTACGCTCACACATTCAGAGATAAGTTAACTGGTCAGGAAGCTAATATCATTCACCGTGATATTTCTCCACATAACATCATGCTTACGTACGATGGGTCAGTTAAGATCATTGACTTCGGTATTGCGAAGTCACAAACAAATTCAGAATCAACTCAAGCAGGAACGATCAAGGGGAAACTTTCTTACCTTGCTCCGGAATACCTGGAAGGGTTAGAGCTAGACGCTCGTTACGATCAGTTCGCACTGGGGATCACTCTGTGGGAAATGTTATGTTCGAGAAAGTTATTCAAAGAAAATAACGATCTGGCCGTATTAAAGAAGATTCAGGAATGTAAAATTCCAGTTCCTTCATCAATCAATCCAAATGTTCCAAAAGAACTGGATGAGATCGTATTAAAAGCATTAAGTAAAAACAGATCTAAGCGCTATGAAAATCTTGATCAGATGAACAGAGCTTTGATGAAGTTTTTATATGCAAAATACCCTGATTTCAACGCTACCGATCTTTCATATTTCGCTCAGGAATTGTTCCGTGATGAAATTAAAAAAGACCGCGAAAAAATGTTTGAATTCGGTAAGATCGATATCAAGCCTTTCCTGGAAGATGTTAAGAAAGAAGTCGAGCGTGGATCTAATAATTCAGAAGGCGGTTCTTCTTCTGGAACTTCGACGGGTCTGGATTCAAATTCAGGGGCCAAAAAAGAAGTTGTCCTGGATTTTGGTTTCGAAACGACTGAGAAAAAGAAAAATACAATCACGGTTAAAAAATCGGCCGTTGCTCCAAGAGAGAAGACAAACTCTTTTGATGACAATACGATGTCGAGAAAGATTGCAGATATCAATGACAGTACGATGACTGGCCTGAAAAGAGGGGCACAGACAAAGTCGACGATTGGTGGTCTGAAAAAAGAACAAACAAAAGTTCTTAAAACTGAGACAAAAACGACGACGAAGCAAAAGACTTCGGCCGGAACTTATGCCGCTATGTTGGCATTCATTGCTGGTGGTGGATTTTACTTTTATACATCATTTTTTGCAGAGCCAGAAATGGCACCAGTGGTAGCAAAGGCCGTTGTTGAAGATCATGCAAAAAACAGAGAGCCGGCACAAACTGAAGCTAAGACAGATGAGTTAAGTGGATCAGCTAAAATGATGCTGACTCATTTTGATAAACAAAAGATGCAAGTGTTCATCAATGGGACTAAAGCTGACGTTGATTTATTAAATTCTGTAATGGTTCCGGTAGGAGCGCCGTTTACAGTAAGAATTCAGATCGAAGGAAGAAAACATTTCATCAAAGAAATGAACTTAGGAAATAACTCTACGTTTGAAGTAGAAATTCCTGAAACTCCGGCGATTGCTTATGGATATGTTTACACTTCTGCAGAATGTAGTGCAAAAGGTGAATTACGTTTTGAAATTTATGGTGAAAAGAGAGTAAGTCCAGTGCCAATGAAACAAGAGTTTGGTGTGGCCTTCCCTTTAAACCTGGATGCATACGGAAGTCTTGCACCTGCGAGCTACGAGTTATTCTTCAAGAAAGAAGGTGAGGATATCGAACGTAAGATCGAAATCACGATTAAGCGCGAAGATCAATCAATCGATCTATGTGAATTCCTATAAGGTTATTCGCTTTTAGACTGCTTAAAAATATTATTCTTTCTCATACTTAAAAGTTTCATAATATCGGCGGCCGTTTCTTCAAGTGCTTTATCAGTCACATTGAAAACCGGCCATCGTTTATTCTCTTTAAAGATGGCATTGGCCCATTCAACTTCTTCGACAATTTTATTGTGTTCAGCATAGTCACCCTGGTGCTTTTCAGCTCCCAGTCTTTGCAGGCGGTTTTTTCTGATTTCACGAAGCATTTCCGGGTCAATTGTCAGAGCAAAGATTTTTCTTTGATCCACTTCAAATAACTCAGTAGGCATTGGCTGGTCTTTAATCATCGGAATATTAACGACCTTAATTCCATGTTGAGAAAGATAAACTGATAGAGGTGTTTTAGATGTTCTCGAAACACCCACTAAAATAACGTCGGCCAGGTGAAGAGAATTTAGGTTTCTTCCGTCATCGTGATTTAGAGTAAACTCCATCGCTTCAACACGACGGTAGTACTCATCATTTACAGCGTGAAGAAGTCCCGGTTCACTCATAGGCTCTTGATTAAAATAATTTGAAAAAGCTGTAAGTGCCGGCCCGATTAAATCCAGTGTGCGCACGTGAGTTGAACGTGAAAGCTCAGCAATATACTCGCGCAGTTTTCCCGAAACGATAGTATGGATAATTAAATCGTGGTGAACAGCGGCTTCGTTAAAGATGGCATCAATTTGTTCAGTGGTACGGATGTTTTTATAACGAGTGAAAAAAACCTCACGGTCTTTAAACTGCGCCATAACAGCACGAGAGATTGCCGTGGCCGTTTCTCCAGTTCCGTCTGAGATGATGATAATTTTTAAACGTTGAGTTTCGCGATTCATTTTTTATTCCTTTAAAAAAGAGGTCACTCTTTCTTTAATCTTACCCTGATCGTGAATTGGATTAAAACTTTCTTTTGGGGTAATTTTATTGAAAAAGGTTCTCTGGGCCTTCGCCAACTGGCGGGTGCTGATAGCAATGCGCTCAATACATTGCTCTTCATTTTCAAACAGGCCATTTTTTAGTTCGAGAGCTTCTTTATAACCAATTGAGGCAAGGGGTTTTTCAGTCATAAAAAAACCATTGAGCTCTAGCTCTTTTACTTCATCCATTAATCCCTGATCAAACATCTCTTTAGTGCGCTTTTTGATGATTTCAAAATGCTCATCTTTAGGAAGATCAAGGTAGAAGTGTAAAACATCCCATGGGTGACTAATTGTAGAGAAGTCATAAGGATTGAGTTGGTCATGCTCTTTCTTTTTATCTGAAATCTTATTTCCGGTTAATTGAAAATACTCTACGGCCCTCATCAGGCGGTAGTGATCATTTTCATGGAGATTGATTAAAGATTGTGGGTCATTTATTTTTAAGAACTCAATGAAAGGAGTGATCCCTTCATTTTTATATTGTTCGGTAATCCCTTCTTTTAATTCTTTGGGAGCAGTAGGGGATTCATACATTCCTTTTAAAAGGGCACGTAAGTAAAAGGCACTTCCGCCAACCAGGATAACAACTTTGTCCTGTTTGAATAATTCCAGGATGGCCTCTTCACCTTTTTTAATGAATCCAGAAGCATTCATCGGGCTGTTGATGGATTCGATATCAATCATGTGATGTTCGATCCCGTCTCGTTCTTCCATTGTAGGCTTGGCCGTTCCAATAGAAATTTCTTTATAAAAAAGGAGAGAGTCGAAATTAACAACGGCAGCACGACGGTTGAGAGTTTTCTCTATGTGTTTGGCAATTTCAATACTGGTTTTCGTTTTTCCACTGGCCGTAGGCCCTGAAACAACAATGAGTTTATTTTTCATTTATATAAGCTCTTTAAACGCTCTGTGGTCAGTTCAACCATCGCCTCAGGACAAAGATTGTCGTGAACAGCTTTTTCAATCCATGCGCTCGGAGCTTCATTTAAAAGCGATTCAGAAAAGTTCTCATCAAAGAACTTTGAGAATGTTGCACTTTCAAATTGCTGAGTCTTTGGCAGGTTAAAGTATTTAATCAGGACTTCACAAAGACCTGCTAAAAGCGCCTGAGGGAGGAATTTTGGAATCGTTCTTAGGACGATATACTCGGCATTAAGACGGTCAAATTCAAACCCTAACGCTTTAAGAGTTTCAAATTGGCCGTCGATTTTTCCTTTGAGAATTTTAAACGGCTCACTGATTAAAAGTGGCCCGGTTGATTCATCACTCAGGGAGAAATTTTGCAATTCTTTAGCGAAGATATTGATGATGAGTTTTTTTAAGTCAATTAAAGTAGGAGACCCTAAATCTGCAATCAAAAACTGGTTTTGTAGTCGTTGAAAGCGCGGAGCATCCTGAAGCAGTGCCGATTCACGATTAAACAGGCTGTACTCAGGCTGATAATCACTTCCGTAAGTCGAGCTTCCCGACGACATAGTTGAATCACTCGTCAGATTCATTAAATCAAAACTCTGATTATCAGATCTTGAAAAAAATGAAGGAGTGGATTCAAATCCTTCCTGTGCAGTCAGTGGCTGCTGACTGGCAACACTCTTAATTCCATTTTTTAACGAAGTGACCAGTAGTGAATACACAACATCTGATCTTAAAAACTTCACCTGAATTTTATTCGGGTGAACGTTAACGTCGATTTCTTCCGGTGGAGTTTCAATCTGTACAACATAGTGCCCACTTTCGCCGAAGCGCCAGAAGACATCAAGGTTTCTTAAAAGAGCAGAGTGAAGTGACTTGTCCTGGAAGAATCTCTTATTAGCGAATAGGTAGTGATGACGGTACTGAGGAGTGGTGTAGGTTTCTTTGGTGAAATAAACTTTCACTCTATAGTTGTCGTAAGTTTCTTCTGAGAAAATTAAATTTTGAGTTTCAGCTTTTCTACCAAAAAAGACCTGAGCGATTCTCTCGCTGGCATTTTCTTTTGTCACAGCTTTGAAGATTTCTTTTTCTTTTTCATCCCACTTAATCGTGAAAGTCACTTCCGGGTGACAAAGGACAAAAGAGTAAATCATTTTTTTAAGAGCGGACTTTTCACTCACTTTCGACTTAATAAATTTTAAGCGGGCAGGAGTATTAAAAAAGAGGTCTTTAATATAAATCGACGTTCCATGAGTGCTCGCTTGTTGAGCAATCAGAAGTTCAGTGTGTCCACCAGCGATAATAATCTTTCCACCTTCGGCGTTTAGATCTTTTGGCTGAGTTGTACATGTCACTCTTGCTGAGGCCGCAACACTCGCCAGAGCTTCTCCACGGAACCCAAAACTATGCAGACGGTATAAATCTTCAAAGGTTTTAAGCTTGCTGGTAGCGTGGCGAAGAAAGGCGTAGGGAAGATTCTTAAAAGTCATCCCGTGACCATTGTCTTCGATTGAAAGCAGATCCATGCCGTTTTCAATTAAGTGCAGATGAATTTCAGTTGATCCTGCATCAAGAGAATTCTCCAGCAACTCTTTTAATAAAGAGGCCGGACGCTCCAACACTTCACCAGCTTTAATCTGGTCAATGATGTGTTCGGGTAAAATTTCAATTTTAGGATTAGTATCTATTGATGTCATTAGCCCCTATAGAATTGTACCTGATTCCTGCCTCCTTCCTTAGCTTTGTAGACAGCTTCATCAGCTCTTTTGAAAAGATCTGTGCCTGTGACTACACCCTGGCGGTAATCTGCAACTCCAATAGATGCGGTTACGGGAAGTCGTTTCCCGTCGTAGATGAACTCTTTGCTTTCAATTAATTTTCTTAAACGCTCAGCGATCTCGAAAGACTGCTTAAGGTTTGTTTTTGGCAGAAGGATAACGAACTCTTCTCCACCATATCTGGCGAAGACGTCCTGCTCTCTAATACCGTTTGAACGAATAACCTGTGCCATTTCTTTTAGAACATAATCACCGGCATCGTGGCCGTAGTTATCGTTTAGTTTTTTGAAATGATCTAGATCGAAGATAATAAGTGATAGTGGATCACCTGTTACTTTTGATTTATTCACTTCAAGAGTAATACGGTTGTTGAAATAAGTTTTGTTATAACAACCAGTGTGCTTATCCGTGTTAGCTTCAAGGTTAAGTTTGTCGTAAGTCAGACGCTCAGGATCTCCTTTCGGTAGATACTTAAGTGCGATACTTCCAATCTTAATGATGTCGCCTTTAGCAAGTGGAGTATTGCCTTCAACTTTTTTATTATTTAAGTATGTTCCGTTTTTTGAACCACAATCTTCAAGAATGTGAGTTTCACCGGAAACGTGAAGCTTAAAATGGTAACGAGAGACACCGTTAAACTCCAATGCAATAGCATTGTCAGCGTTTCTTCCCACACCTGTCATCGCTTCAATTAAATCAAACAGCGTTCCATTTAAATCACCACCAACAACTAGAAGTGCAGCAGGCTTTTGTTGTGCTTCTTTTTCTGAAGCTTGCAAAGCAGCTCGGATGTCAGTTAAGACAATGGTTGTGTCGTCAGTACTCATGTTATGCGGGTCCTTTATTTTTCTAGATTTTCTTAGCCCTAATTTTAGCTAAGAGACCAACTTTTTACAACTGGTTCAAAAATTCAAATGCGTAGATCTTCCCGGCTTCAACCCCTGGTTGATCAAAAGGATCAATCATTAGGTAGTCACCCATAAGCGCTGTTAAACTTTCAAAGAAAAGAATCATCTGAGCTAAATGGTATTCATCGTTTTTTGCGATTTTTACGTGGATGATGTTCCTTTCGTTTTCTCTTAGGGCCTTAATCGTCCCTTCCATTTCAGCTTTCATCAAATTTGATAGGCTAAAAGTTGATAGTTTTGAAAGGTTATTGCTCGAAAGCACTGAGTGAAGAGGGAAGTCGTGAGCGAATTTTTCAACTTCAACAATGATAAAAGCTTTATCGTTTGGCCCTTCCATAAAAAGCTGAACTTGTGAATGCTGATCAGTCGCCCCGTATCCTACGATAGGTGTGAAACCAACATTAACCATGTCGCCTTTTCTGTTTTTCTTTTTACCAAGACTTTCTGCCCACAGTTGTGTGAACCAGAAAGAGAGTGATCTTAGTTTTGATGAGTAAGGCATGAACACAGTCTGAGAAATTCCTTTTTTAGCTTTTAGGTGAAAAAGAAATTCAGCGGCAGCAATAAGCTCATTGCTCTTTCCATCTGTCGATAGAAGATCTGCTTGTGCATCTTTTGCGCCTTTAATAAATAAATCTAAATCCATTCCAGCAAATAGAGCAGGAAGGAATCCAACCGGTGTTAGCGCAGTAAAACGTCCACCTACATCACTTGGCACTTCCAGAGTTGTGATGTCCCATTCTTTTGAAAGAGTCAGCAGCTCACTCTTAACCGGGTCTGTGGCGAAGACAAAATAATTTTTGTATTCAGCAGGTTTTACTCCACGAGACTCGAAAAGCTGCGTGATGATGGCAAGAGCAGCTAGTGTTTCAGCTGTTCCACCTGACTTTGATACGAAGTAAAACAAGCAGTCTTTTAAATCAACACTTTTTAACATGTTCATTTGAGAGTGCAGCTCTTCCGGGTCAATGTTGTTGATGAAGATAAATTTTGTATCGTTTTTTTGAAGAGCACTGACCATCATTTCTGGGCCTAGGCTCGATCCACCAATACCAATGTGAACAAACACTTTTCTGTCAGAGAATTTTTTGTAAACGGCTTTTGTCGTCGTTTCCAGTTCTGTGCGATTGAAAGTATAGAAGAACTGAGTACGGGCATTGTTGATGATACTTTTGAAGATATCAATCTTATTGGCCGCAAGCTCGTTCGAAATATATGGACGCTCTGGAAAAAACTTAAATTGCAGTGACATATTTTTTTATTCCTAGTGAGTTTGGTATTCTTTTTTTAACTGACGAGCGATAACCACTCGTTGAACCTGATTCGTTCCTTCGACAATTTGTAACACTTTTGCATCTCTCATGAAGCGCTCAAGAGGGTATTCACGAGTGTAACCCACGCCTCCTAAGATCTGAACAGCATCAGTTGTCACTTTCATCGCCGTATCAGTTGCTTTAAGTTTGGCAAATGAAGCGATTTTTTGATTTGGTTTTCCAGAATCGTAAAGTCTTGCAGCCTCTTGAACTAGTAGTCTTGAAGCTTCAATTTCACAGGCCATATCGGCCATCATGAATTGCAGACCTTGGAATTCGAAAATAGCGTGGTTGAATTGTTGGCGAGTAAGAGAGTATTTCACTGATTCATCCAGCGCTCTTTGAGATAACCCAACGGCCACTGCACCAATCGTGATTCTTCCCTTATCTAAAGCGGCCATTGCCACTTTAAATCCCTGGCCTTCGCCAATTAAGATATTTTCATCAGGAACAAAGCAGTTCTCGAAAATCACTTCGCGAGTAGGGCTTGCTCTCCATCCCATTTTCTTTTCTTTTTTACCGAATGATAATCCCGGGACTCCATCTCTTACGATGAAAGCTGTGATCCCTTTAGATCCAGCGTCCCCAGTGCGTGCCATAACGATATATGTTTTGGCGATCCCACCAGATGTGATCCACATTTTTGTTCCGTTAAGAACATATCCACCATCAACTTTTTTAGCTGTCGTTTTTAGTGACCCTGCATCTGATCCTGCACTTGATTCACTTAAACAAAAAGCTCCGATCTCAGCTCCAGCTGTTAGAGCAGGAAGGTATGTTGTCTTTTGCTTTTCAGTTCCGAAATCGTTGATGATGGCCTGAACCATTGTCGATACTGAAACTGTTACCGAATAAGACACAGAGTATTTAGCAATCTCTTCAAGAGCGACTGCACAGTCCTGGTATGAAAGACCTGCTCCACCGTAGTTTTCTGGAATAGTCATTCCACAAAAGCCTAAGTTTCCGAGGTCAGTGAAGATGTCCATACGGAATTCTTCAACTTCATCATCGTGCTCCATATGGGGCTCGATTTTAGCAAGACAGAATTTTTCTAATTGTGACTTAAGTTCAACTTGTAATTCGTTCATAGTTATTCGCCTATTTATCTTTAAGTAAATGTTTTGCGATGATCGTAATCATGATCTCGTTAGTCCCAGCGCCAATTTCGTTAAGCTTGTTATCTCTCATCATGCGCTCAAGAGGGAACTCGCGAGAGTATCCGTATCCACCGTGAACCTGAATAGCATCAAGTGCAATCTTCGTCGTCATCTTAGGAATAGCTAGTTTAACCATAGCTGCCTGAGCTGGTCCTCTGTCGCCTTCGTCGTATGCTTTAGCGATTTGGTATAAGAAAGCTCTCATCATTTCAGTTTCAGTCGCCATCTCAGCAATCATCTTTTGGATTAACTGGAAGCTTCCGATATTTTTTCCGAATTGTTTTCTTTCCATTGAATACTTCACACATTGATCAACACACGCTTGAGCAATCCCAAGTGAGATACCAGCGATTGTGATACGTTCGATATCAAGGTTTTTCATCATGTGATAAATTGATTCGCCTTCTTTACCAACCAGAGCAGAGGCTGGAACTTTAGCGTTATCAAAAACTAGTTCACCAGTAGGAGATGATCTCATTCCCATTTTATGGATTGGCTTACCTGCGTGGAAGCCTGGAGTTCCTTTTTCAACGATAAACGTAGAAAGGTTCTTTCTGTCTTCACCTGTACGAGTGTAAACGTAAGCCACGTCCGCGTAGTGAGCGTTTGTGATCCACATTTTTGTTCCGTTGATCACGTAACCGTCGCCATCTTTTTTAGCTTTAGTCTGGATACCAACAGCGTCTGAACCAAATTCTGGTTCACTCATTCCCATACACCCAATCCATTCACCCGTAATAAGTTTTGGAAGGTATTTTTCTTTTTGTTCTTCAGAAGCATTGTTTTGAATGTTGTTTACACATAAAATAGCGTGAGCAAGATACGAAAGAGTTGAACCAGCACAAGCTTTACCAAATTCTTCCATAACAATTGTCGCAGCTACGGCACCAAGGCCTGCTCCACCGTACTTAGGATCTGCAGTGATTCCTAATAAACCAAGCTCTCCCATTTTTTTGAAAGCGTTGATGTTGAAAGTTTCATCGTGATCATGTTTTTCTGCGAAAGGGGCTAGCTCTTTCTGAGCAAAATCTCTACATACCTTCTGGAGCTCTTTTTCTTCAGCACTGAAAAACCACATTGCACAACCACCTTTTTGTTGAGTATAATTTTAAAAATATAAGTGAAGAGATTTATAGCAAATTTCTCTGAACACTGTAAGACATGAGGTGTTAGTAGTGAGTCTCACGACCCCCGTTCCACGTGACCAAGATATAGTTTTTCCCGGAGAAAATTGGTTTTTCTATTGGAAAACGTCTGCATCGCTATGGAAAACAAAATTACAGGAGTTTCCTGGAACAAAAATCATTATTCCCCTTAACTGGTCTTTTCACAGCGAAACGGGTGACCAATTTGACTTTGATGACCACAGACCTGAGACAAATTTAAAAAAGTTAGTTGAAATTGCGACAGAAGTTGGAAAAAACGTTGTGTTCTTTCTTCCTCTGACGCCAGCACCGTTTCTTCCCAATGGGGGATTGCCGCATTTACTTGCGAGGAGCGTGGCGTTGAATCATGAGCAAATGGCCTACGGGATTATTGATGCTGATGATCATTTAGTTAAAATTTATTCTTTTTTTGATCCGAGAGTTTTTGAAGCTTTTGATCGTTTTGTAAAAAAATTAGGTCAATATTTTTCAGTAAATAAAATTTCTTCTGACGTTTGGGGTATCCGTTCAGGTTATTTCAAAGACGGGCAGTACAGAAGTTTCATTGAAGACTCTTCAAAAACTTTCGAACAGGCCTTCTCACGTTTTTTACAGACAAAAAAATCTGAAGACACAGTCTTATCCCCAATTGAAGAACGTCAGTATGCTTTTGAGTTTAATAAAACAATTCAAAATCTATACGAGACTAACGCTCGTGAATCTATCAGAGACAACTTTGAAGGAAGTCTCGATGTCGCGTTTTTAGGAGCGGGAACTGAGAACTTTTTAAAACGTTTGTATGGCACAATTTTAACGGCAGATTATTCGGCCGAGCTTTACGAAGCTCTGGCAAAAGATATTATCCCCTCGTCAGTTCTTCTATCTCACCGCCTGAAAAAAGGTGTGTTGACGAGAGAATTAAACGATCTGGTTGCCAATTCTTATTTGCCATCTCGTCTGGCAAGTACAGCTTATGACCACGAAGATATTACTTCATTCCAGCCACTGTCATTTTTCAAAGTTTTTGAAAGAATTGATGGCGTGAGCTCACTATTTCAAAGCTGGGCAGACTTAAATTTATGGGAATACCTGAAGGCAAGTTTTGGTTGGAGTTATAAAGTTATTCACAGTGATACTTTAAAGCTTCATGAAAATAAAAATCCGTATCAGGAAAATATTTTACTTTTCCATGGCCACGATGTGGACCGTACGATTTTTAACTTTATTTTGAAGACTTTCATGAATGGCGGGCGAGTGATTTTAAACCGCTCAGGTCTGTCTGATGAGTTCAATCAAAGATTTGAGACATTCTTTTTAGAAAATAACCTGAATGTTGAAAAGGTTCACTTTCAAACTCAAATTCAAAATATTGCCCTTGGTGAAGGACGTCTGGTTCTGATCGAAGGTGAAGGCTTTAAAGAGCTTTCAAAGCAAGAGTATTTCGATTTCTGGAAAACCCTGGTTGAAACTTTCTCACTTGTTCACGTGCCGATTCAAAACGTTGAAGGACTGGATTTCTATTGGAGAACCAGACCATCATCGACCAATGAATTGAAGTTTGAAGAGGTGAGACGTTTAAGTCTTTACAACCCAACCAGCTATAGAAAAAAGATTAAGATGAACTTAACGAAGAATTTTGTCGTTTATAAAGTACTCGATGAAATTAACGTTATTGTTCAGACTTTTCCTAACGAAATTGAAATTGAACTGTCTCCGGAAGGCTCAGTTATTGTCGATTTTGGAGTTTTCTCATGAAAGAAATAGAGTACATTGTTGGCGTTTATAATTTCTTTAACCCGTTTCCCGAAGATGGACAGGAGTCTTATTACTACCTGCTTTATTTACTGGATGAAAAAGGGATTTTAGAGAGAGAAGTGGCCCTGCAAATTTTTACAGAGCGCTACACTTCAGAAGAAATTGTGGGACTAAAGACTCCATTTAATACCATCGGGCCTTTCGTTTCATTGGAAAAATTAAATCAATACGCGTTTGCTCTTTGTGAAGAGTTGAATGCGGCCAAGATCAGTTTATTGTCGGTTCAAGAGTACAATTCGCTGCTGGAGTACAGTCAACTGGCCTCGGATTTTCACCGAGATCTACTGGAAAAAGGCAATGTCATGGAAAATATCGAAAGGAAGCAGAAAGGCTTTTTAAGCAGATTTTTTAAAGGTTAAATAGAAGACAAAAAAAAGCCCCACTTAGAGTGGGGCTTTTTTTGGTTATAATGTTTGAATTTCTTCGTCGATATCCGGTGCCATTTCTTGTTCATGTGGTACCGAGATATTATTAATTAAATCTAATTCTGAATTTTCTGGTGCTACTGTTGTTTTTAGAACCGCTTTAGCAACTTGCTCTCTTTTTGTTGCTGAAAGAGTCTGGATCGCTTCATCAACTTGCGTTTCATCATTAGGGTTCAGTGTTTGAGAATCAATGATTGTCTGAGTGTTTACAGACGATGACGGCGATTTAAGGTTTTTTGGAGCGATAGCTTCTTCAACTAAAACCTCTTCAACGATGCCTTCTTTTGCAGCAGCATCGCGAGCTAGTTCACGAGCGAAAATTTCTTTTGTCGGTTGAGCAGCTTTTGGCTGAACGAAGTTCGCCATTCCACCATTCGTGTAATACAGAGTGAATCCTGCATAAATCACGTTTGGATTTTTAATCATCGGCTTATTGTTTTCCCAGATATCTTTCCACTTTTTTGGAGTCGAGTAGACTGTGTTTGAAATTGTTCCAAGAGTTTCACCAGTCTTGATCATGTATGGAGTTCCAGCTGGATTCCAAACAAATGGAGAAGCAGGTGCACGGTACTTTAATTGCGTGTTGGCCTGAAGTGAAGAGTTGTTCATTAACGGGTTCATGTTTTTGATTTCTTTCCACTTCGAAATATCACCGTAAAGTTTGAAAGCAATCTGCATAAGAGTTTCACCTCTTTGCACTTTGTAAGTCTTAATTTGTCCTGACTCAGAGTAAGTTGCTGGCTCAACTTCAGTTTTAATTTCTGGAAGAGCTTCTTCAACTAGAACTGGAGCTTCTTGAGAGCGGTCATTTGTATTAGGAGTCACTGCAATTTGTGATTCTTGCTTTTCAACTTCCATTGGAGCGAACTCTTCTTGCAGAGATTTTAATTCTGGATCATCTGAAGAGATGTTGCTTGGATTATCTGTAGCAGATGGATTGCTTGTTTCATCCATTGTTTTGCTGAATAAATCGTCAGTAGAATCTGCTTCAACTGATGAGTTGGAAGTATCGGCAGTTGCATCTTTTGAATCTGTAGGTTGTTCAGGCGTTTTGAATCTTTCAATGAGTCCACATGATGACAAGACCATTGATAAGAATACTATTTTTAGCATTGTTTTATTTTTCAAGCGAAACTCCCCCAAGATGCATACCTATTAAATAAACTATAACATGCTTTATTTTACGGGATTTACTGATCTTTAGAGAGTGCTGGAAAATGTTGCCTGATTTTATTTATTGAAAAGACTGAGCGTCTTCTTCAACTTTTAAATCTGATTCAGGCCCCGTTGTCTCATTGTCATCTTTCGAACGAGTGTATTCGACTTCAACAGTCAGAGGTTTGTGATCTGATCCTCTGTAATGGATATCGGCACGAGCTTTTGTCACTTTTAAATCACTAGTATGAAGGAAGTGATCCAGCGGATTTCCGTTAAAAGTTAAACGATTATCCGGAAGAAAACGAGCTTCAGTCAGTTTTAACTTCTGAGCGTACTGCCTTAATATACTCAATCGCTCAAGATTCCACGTATTGAAGTCCCCTGCAAAAACCAGTGGGCTAGGGATGTCTTTAATCTGGCGATAAATTCGCTCAAGTTCTGCGCGAAAAACATATGTTGAAACAAAGTTGATTCCGTGAATATTCACTACGGTTAATTTTTTTCTGGAAAAGCGAATCGGGTAACTTGTAATCAATGTTAATTTTGGCGTGGCCACAATCGGCTCAAGGTTAAGTGTTCTCACAAATTGAGTCATAACCGGGGCCACTGGACTGATGTTAGCAACTCCAGTGCGGATTTTTTCTTTGCCTGAAAAAAATGAAGTCCCGGTTTCAAATGCATGAAATGGTAAAAAGCGGAAAGCGTCTTTCATGTTTTTATCCAGGAAAATTTCCTGATTCATGATGATATCGCGGCCTAAAGTCAGGGCCAGGTACTCAGGTTGAAATGTCTCATCAGCACCTTTATGCAGATTCCAAACAAGGAAGCTCCACTTCCTAGGAGGCAGTTGTTTTTTACTCGCTTTACCAAAAGAAAGAAGCACATCTGTGTCTTCAGGTATCGGAGAAGTAATCTCATATTTATCAACTGATAAGTCGCTCTCCGATGGATGATCATAACCATGGGCCGGCTTAAGGGACAATAACAGCGTAAGTGCTAAAAATGATAAGGATAAATTTTTCATAACTAAGCGTATAGCTCGGTTTTTGTTTTGTAAAAAGGTAATTGTAAAAATTACTTTCTATCGCCATTATCCTTAAACTTTGCTATAAGCGTCCTCATATGAGTATCAATCTAAAACTAGAAAAACCGTCTTTATACGCCCTGTCTCTTAACGAGCTTCGCGACTACCTGTCTTCTCAGGGGTTGGCAAAGTTCGCGGCCGATCAGGTCTACCAATGGATGTACAAAATCCAAGAAAGGGATCTTTCTAAATGGACGAATATCTCTAAGAAGATCCGCGAGGACTTTGAAAATAACTTTGATTTAAGTTTACCGACAGTTATCTGGCATGGACTTTCAAAAGATGGGACGAGAAAGTTCTTAGTTAAGATGCGTGACGGACAAACGGTTGAGACAGTAGCGATACCGGCAAAGGATCGTCTGACTCTGTGTATCTCTTCTCAGGTTGGGTGTGCGATTGGATGTACATTCTGTCACACGGGAACAATGGGATTAAAAAGAAACTTACTAGCTGACGAAATCGTAGGTCAGTTCATGGCCATCTCTCACTGGCTAAAAGAAAATGCACCAGAAAGTGAGCGACTTTCAAACATCGTTTTCATGGGGCAGGGTGAACCTCTTCATAATTATGATAACGTTCGTTCAGCAACGATCATTTTTATGGAAGATAAAGGTCTGGGTCTTTCTCAAAGAAAGATCACACTTTCAACGTCAGGACTTGTTCCTCAAATTGAAAAAATGTGGGACTTCCCGCCGGTCAATATCGCTATTTCTCTGCACGCTGCTCACAACGATATCCGAACTGAGTTAATGCCGATTAACAAAGCTTATGATCTTGAAAGACTTTTCAATGCTATTAAGAAAGTTCCTCTAAAAGCTTATAGAAGAATCACGTACGAATACATTCTGATTGCTGATCTGAACGATCGCCAGGAAGACATCGACGGACTTTGTGATCTTTTAGAAAAGAGCAAATCAAAGATTAACATCATTCCATACAATGATTTTCCGGATTCGAAGTTCAAACGTCCAAGCAACTCGAAAATCATCTGGTTTCAAGAGTCACTTTTAAAACGCGGATTCGTCTGTACGACTAGAACGACGAAGGGTGGAGACATCCTGGCGGCCTGCGGTCAGTTAAAAAGTGAATATGAAAAACTGAATCTCTGGGACATCGATAAATCGAAGGCCTTCGAGATGCAGTTTTCAAAACAATAATTTTTTACTTACCGTTTTCGGTCCTGTAAAGCCATGGTTGTGGAACTTCTGCTGGAGCTTCCTTAACCTCTGGTGTTGGAACGAATTTCTTCTTAGCTTTTGCAGCTACCGAAGAAGGCTCACGATCAGACTCGACTTCTTCTTCCGAAGCAATCTGCCTTGTCGTCTCCACTCCCATTTCCACTTTGTAGTGCTCACCAAAATCCGCAGTTTTCATTTCTTTGGATGGTGCCGCATGCTGCTTAAAACCAACCTCTGGGGTTTTGTATTCCGCTGCAAAGGCCAGCGAACAAACTCCTAGAGTCAGAAGAGAGAGCGAAACAATTTTTTTCTTCATAACATACTCCTGTGACCCAGCTTATCGGATCTTTCTATTGATCGGATGAATGTGTTTAGAACTTGAGGTCTTTTGTCGGACTTTTTGAAAGTTTGTTTACGTAGCCCTTTGTTTTTGAGACTATAGAGTTGAATAATTTAATGGGTTTGATCAAAAAATGGAGTTTTTGTGACGTCTTCTAAAAATACCAAGGCCTTGTTTGGCATATTTGCCATGGTTTTCGTTTTCTTCGTCATTCTAGTTGTCTTTGCTTATGTCACAATGAATGCATTTAACGAGACATCATTAGTTCAAAAGAAATCTAATAAAGCACACATTGGTGTTATCACCATTGAAGGCGCGATCATGGACTCTAAAGAGACTATCGAGATGCTTCAAACTGCTGAAGAAGATAAACAACTTCAGGCCATTATTTTAAGAATTGATTCTCCCGGTGGGGCCGTAGGTCCGACTCAGGAAATTTATGAAGAAATTCAGCGTATCGATCAAACCAAACCAATCTACGCATCGTTTGGATCAATCGCTGCGAGTGGTGGATATTATATTGGTGCAGCTACAAGAAAAATTTGGGCCAACCCAGGAACACTGACAGGATCAATTGGGGTCATCATGGAGTTCATGGATTTATCTAAGTTGTATGAGTTCGCAAAAGTTTCTCCTCAGACAGTGAAAGCTGGTCGCTACAAAGATGCAGGGAATCCGGCACGTTCTTTAACTCAAGAAGAAAAAGATATGATGGATAGTTTGATTGCTGGTGTTCATAAGCAATTCATCGGTGACATCATGAAGAGAAGAGCGAAAGTTATTAAAGGTGACATCAATGAGCTTGCTCAGGGACAAATCTTCTCAGGCGAAAGTGCAATGGAAGCAGGCCTGGTTGATGCCATGGGAAGTTTATGGACAGCGGGAAGACAAATTCACAAAGACCTGAAGTTAAAAGATGAGTTTGCTTTAAAATTTCTTGAAAAGAAAAGAAAGATGGGCTTTTTAGATATTATGGGTTCACTTGAAGAAAGCGTTAGTAATTTAAATTTTAATTCATTAGCAGAAATGGCCAATACAAAGCCGCGCTTAATGTTTAAATAAAAATAGAGAGTTTAATGGAATCAGTTCTCCCTTGGATACAAGAACATTTACTGGCAGTGGTTGCGATCTTAATTACGATCGTGCTGGTCTATCATTACCTGATAGAAAAAGAGACGGGAGCAAAACTTTCTAAACGTTATAGAAATTCTATTTTTGAAGCTCAGTCAAAAATCTTTTTAAATGCCACTCAATACCTGATTTCCGGAAACAAAGACTTGGCGATTAAAGAATTCCTAAGTGCCGTAGATATCAACCGCGAAACGATTGAAACATACTTTGCACTTGGTGGACTATTTAGAAGTAACGGGGAAATTGAAAAGGCCATCAGTATCCACAGATCATTGATTGCCAGAGAAAGCATTTCTGAATCACACCGCCTTCGTGCTTTAAAAGAGCTGGCGATAGATTTTGATAAAGGTGGATTCGTTGATAAAGCGATTGAAACTTACCGCGATGTTTTAAAAATTAACCGCGATCAAACTGAAGTGATCCAGGCCCTTTGTCGAATTTACGAAGACACAGAAGACTGGGATCAAGCTTACAACTGCCGCATTATGCTTTCAAAAGTAGGGCAGCAGAATCAGGCCGAAACGATTTCTCATATTTTGGTTCAAAAAGCGAAACAACATTTTGAAAAAGGTGACTTTAAGAAATGTGAAGAAGACCTGGAAGACGCTTTTAGATTTGCACCATCTGTATCAGCTAAGATTTTAAGACTGAAATTGTTTTTAGTAAGTGGCGATCTGGACCAAGGAAAGTTTTTACTTTTAGAAATTTTAAAAGAGCATCCAATGTATGCGTCTTTTATTTTCGTCTCAATTGCAGAAGATTTTAAAACGAACAATGAAGAGCTAAAAAAGACTTATCAGGCTCGCCTGGAAATTCTAAGAAAATACTTCCTGGAATTGGATGACAAAGACCTGATTAACTCAGCTTCAGTGATTCTTTCAAAAGTTCGTCTTTTAAAAGATCAGGGAATGAGCGGAGAGGCTTTCGAGATTTTAAAAGGCTGGATGGATAATAATAAAAATTCATCTGAAGTTATGAAAGTCGAATACATCAAGTTATTAATTGAACTACAAAAGAAAGATGAAGCGCTTGAGCAGACAAAAGGTCTGTTAGTTAACCTTCATCAGACACTGGCAAAACACTATTGCCGCCAATGCGGATATAACTCGGATAGTTTATTCTGGCGTTGTCCACAATGTCATGAGTGGGAGACCATTCAGTTTAGATGGAAGGTATAATGTCTAAAATAATTTTAAGCATGATGCTTATTTTTAGTTTTAATCTTTTTGCTCAAACCACTCCTGCCACTGCTCCGGTAGCGGCACCTGCGATGAAAAAAACGCTGATCGGAGTGAAGTACTTTAACCAGATGATGGGGAACGTTCACCAGAATGCGTCTCGTTTTTCTCAGGTTATGACAACCATCAGTTGCAACCATCCTGTTAAAATTATGAAAGAGACATCCAGCGATGGAAAAGACTTCGTACTTTATGGCGACAACGACTGGAACCTGGTCACTGTTGGGCCTTACGATGGCTTTATCATGTCGGCCTATTTATCAGATAAAAAAAATGAATGTTTTGAAGAAGAGTACTCAAAGTTTTTTGATGGACTGGAGCTTGATATCAATGACCTTTATTATTGGGCAAGACTTTACGACCAATACACGCAAGGCAAGTCGAAGGTGAACCAATGAAAAATGTATTATATTTAACGTTGGTTGTTTTTTCTGCTTGTACACTGCAGGCCTTTTCAGCGGAGGCCGCTAAAACTGAAGCACCCGGTAAAGACCTGATTGATTTTTCATCTATTAAAGACCTGATTAAAAAAGATGGTCTGGAAGGTGAGTTACAAAAAAAAGAAACAGAGAAGCGCGTTTTACTAGATAAGAAAAAGCTTTCGGAGATGAAGCGCTATAACGTGCCAGGCCCTGACGTGTTCTGGAATATGTTTTCAGAGTTATGGTTGGTAAAAAATGCGACGACATTAAAATGGGATTTCCATAAGCCGGACTTTGATATCGAGAAGTCTTTTATCTCGCTTTTAGAAGCTCAAGGAATTTATGAAAAGAAGATTAAGATCCTTTTAGTTGATTCAACGGAAGTGATCCACGCTGCTCTTCCGACAAATGATAAAGAGTATATTTTTATTTTATCTTTGCCATTTATCAGAACGCTGGACTTATCTAAAGTTGAAATTTCATTGATTCTTTTTGAAGACTTCCTGCGTGCCAGAAAAGGGTATTTTAAAAACTATGTGACTTCTAAAGAACTAGAGGCCTACATGGGATCAAATTTTTCAGGGAAACCTTTTGATAAAAAGCTGATTGCTGATCATTTAAAGAAGTACTCGAATGTTTTACTGGTCAAAGGCTTTAGCTTCCAGGAGCAGTTTGAAGTAACGACTGAGATGGATACACTTTTAAAGAACGACATGAAGATGTGGAACACTTACCTGACTCTATTGGAAAAAATAGACCAGTTAACGAAAACCAATGCGCTTTATAAAAAGTATAACCAGATCTATCCTTCACCTGAATTGCAGATGAACTGGTTAAAACCAAAACCAAGCCGTTTTTAATGAAAACTCGCCTGATAGATAACTACAATAAGATCCTTGAGTTTCTCCAGTCTAATCTGGGAAAACAGATGATCTTTTATTGTGCTTTCTATGCAGTGTTATGGGGATTTCATTTGATTCTTATTTCTCTCATTTCTTTTTTTCACTTACTCCTGGAACACAACATCAGGACTATTGGTGACTGGATTGGAGACAGAGGGTGGGGACTGATCATCTTGTCTAAAGTTTCTGTGTTTTATCTGGCCATGTTATTTGTGAATCTTAAAACAAAAAAGATTTTCTCGCTGAAGAGCTATTTTAGAAACAGTATCCAGACGCCAAGAATTGAAGTGATTGTCACACTTTTATTTTTAATCATCGGGCTTCTTGGTCTTGGGGAAATAAAATTTAACAGCACTATGATTGTGGAAATCGACAGGCTCTTGCTGTCGATTGTCGGTTCATTTGTCTTTTTTGCAGTTGATTATGTTTTATTGGTTATTTTGGATGTTTTTTATCCTGTCCGCGAAGAAAACCTGCGCTTAAAGCGCATGATTATCCTTCCACTTCTTTTTTATTTTTTCACTGCTGCAACTTTTGTTTACGAGCAGACCATTACACTTAAGCTTTACGCCTTTTTTATTCTTTTAGTTTACTCAGGAGAGTGGAGAAGAAAAAATTGGACACTTCCAGCGGTCTTTTTAATTGCTTTTATTGTCCCATCTTTCTCACTTTTAGGATTAGATCCTGTCTGGGGAGAGATCTATTCTCCAATGGCCGCATCAAAAAAAATTAGCACGGCCTCAGTTTTTATTTTAATCATTTTTGCTATCGGATATCTG
Source organism: Bacteriovorax sp. (assembly GCA_040376855.1). Classification (GTDB taxonomy): domain Bacteria; phylum Bdellovibrionota; class Bacteriovoracia; order Bacteriovoracales; family Bacteriovoracaceae; genus Bacteriovorax. The sequence goes on along the minus strand of JBEIPV010000002.1, from coordinate 17,195 downwards.
CAATACACTCTGAAAAAGAAACCAGAGTATATCTATCGGGATTGATTTCACTTAAATTTTCATCAAAAATTGTCTATGATAAGTAGGCATAAAAAAAATTGTCATTATTTCATCAGGAGTAACTGTGGAAGGCGCAAAATTAGATATTCTTAACATTATTTGGCATTCAGGATTTGTAGTTAAAGTTGTATTAGGACTTTTAATTGCGGCCTCAGTTTATTCATGGGCGATCATCTTAAAAAAGAAAAAGCTTTTTGCTGAAGTTGAAGAAAACAATAAAAAATTCTATGAAGTTTACTCAACAACAGAAAACTTAAAAGAGATCATGCTTAAAGCTGAGATGATGCCTTTTTCACCTTATAAAGCTTTATACACAAATGGTTACAAAGAACTGGTGAAGATGAAAGAAGCTTACACTGGTCAACACCAAAAAAGTGGTCTTGCATTTCACTTCCAGAATTTTGGAATGGGTGTACTAGAGCGCGGATTGAAAAAAGGTGCTAACGAAACTAATGATGAGCTAAGCAAACTTCTTCCAACACTTGCTTCAATCGGATCTGTTACTCCATTCGTAGGATTATTCGGAACAGTTTGGGGTATTATTGATGCTTTCTCAGGGCTTGCGACTGGTGGTGGATCAATCGACGCTGTAGCTCCTGGTATTGCGGAAGCCCTGGTTGCAACTGCTGTTGGTCTTGCTGCTGCTATTCCTGCTGTTTGGTTTTATAACCACTTCAACTCAGTTAACGATAAAATGAATTCTGAGATGGAAAGTTTTGGACAGGATTTCATCAACGTTGTTGAGAGATCTATCATCGAATAACGAGGAACCTATGGCATTTAATACTGGTAAGAAAAAAGGCGCTATTTCCGACATCAACGTCACTCCACTAGTCGACGTTATGCTCGTGCTTTTAGTTATCTTCATGGTAACTGCACCTTTAATGTTAAACGGGATCAAACTTGATTTACCTAAAACAAAAGAAGTTAACCCCATCAATCTGAATGCAACTCAGGTTATCTTGTCGCTTAGTAAGTCAGAAGACTACTACTTAGGAAAAGACAAGATGCTGATCGGGGAGTTAATCCCGGAAATCCAGAAGCAATTTAAAGAAAATAAAACAGACACAGTTTTCTTACGTGCTGACTTTGGCTTAGCTTATGGAAAAGTGGCAAAACTTATGTCGTTTTTAAAACGCGGTGGAATTAACAAAATCGCTCTTGTGACTGTGACAGAAGATAAAAAATAATGAGAGTTTTTGAAATACCTAAATTCAATCATCCTGCTTTTAACTTCTACTTAAGACGTTCAGGGTACATCCATATTGCGTTGGTTGCCTGCACACTTATCAGTGGGAAAGTGGCCTTTGATATTCAAAGGGCCCAGCAGGAAAAAAACCTGGAACTTATCCAGGCTTCGGTTCGTGTTGATATGGTGGCCATGCCGACTCAAACCCTGAATGAATTAAAAAATCTTTCTAGTGGCGTAGAAGAAGCGCAAAAAGAAGAAAAAGCTGAGATCGTAAAAGAAGCTGAAAAAGTCGTAGAGAAAGTTGAGCCTAAAGAAGAACCAAAAGTTGTTGATAAAACTCCTGATACTTCTGAAGCTTTCCAGGAAGCTCAGGCCGCTAAAAAGCGCAAAGACTTCTTAAGTAAACTAAAGACGATTGGAAATAAAAAAGTTGAGTCAGAAGGAACACAAAAGGCCGAAAAAGGTCTTTATGGTGACAAAGAGTCTGCTTTAAAAAATCTGGTTCTTTCTGGAAATAAGCTGAGTAAAGGAACGGCGATGTACGGTGATGGAGCAGCAGGTGATTTAACTGCTTTTCAGGCCTATGCTTCAAGACTTCCTGATTTAGTTCGTCCTCACTGGAAGTTGCCAAGCTTCTTGATGGATAAAAATTTGAAATGCAGAGTTCGTGTGTGGCTTAATTCAAATGGTGAAGTGGCCCGTGCAGTTGTTTACCAATCTAGTGGTGACACTGAATATGATCAACGTGCAGTGGATGCAGTAAAAGCAGCTGCTCCTTTTCCCGCGCTTAAAGAAGAGTTCGGTAAGCGCGCTCAAAATGGTGATATATTGTTAGGTTTCCCTTTATAAGAGGTTTTATGAAAAGTTTATTAGTTATCTTTACCCTTATGTTTCAGGTTGCTGTTTTTGCTCAAGACGACAATTTAACAATTGTGGCCGTTGGAGAAGCGACGCTGGAAAAAGATAAAATGGTAATTCAAGACGCTTATACTGGAGGCGGGTTAAGTGCCGCTCAAAAAAATGCAGCATCTGAATTAGTAAAACTGATGAGAAACGATTTTTCTTTTTACCAAAAGAAATTCTTTCTAGTAGAGGCCGCTCCTAATAATACAGCTTTTCGTCAAACAACAAATTATGATTACTGGAACTCTAAAGGAGTGCGCTATCTAGGGACAGCAACAGTTGATAAAGCTGCTGGCGACAACATGAAAGTGACGGTTGTTTTCGAAGATATTAAAAATAAAAAACAAATTTATAACAACAGCATGACGACAACGATTGCTGGTATCAGACGCGTTGGTCATGAGATGGCAAATGCCGTGTACAAACATGTAGTAGGTAAGAACTCAATCTTTACTTCAAAAATTGTTTTCGTTTCAGATAGAAATACCAGAGGAAGAAAAACGGTAAAAGAAATCTATATGATGGATTTCGACGGTAAAAATGTTAATCAAATTACTAACCATGGCGGGATTGTTATGTCGCCATCAATGTCTTCTGATGGAAGGTATTTAGTTTACTCTCTTATTAGCAATGCTAAGGGAAAGAGAAATAACGATCTTTACCTGATGGACATGAGAACAAAAAGCGCTTCAATCCTATCTAATAGAGAAGGGGTGAACTCCGGAGCTGTCTTTTTATCTGGTGGAAAGAAAATCGCCCTTACGTTAACAGTTTCAGGAAACGCTGAAATTTATGAAATGGATGTGGACTCTAAAGAACTTAGAAAAATCACGAACCATTTCTCTGCTGACGTTGACCCTTCTATTACAGCAGATGGAACTCTTATGACTTTCTTATCTGATAGACCAGGAAAGGCCATGATCTATACGATGGACCCACGTGGGACCGAATCTAATGTAAAGAGAATCAGCTTCGTTGGTCAGTTCAATGCCACTCCAAGGTTTTCACCAGATGGAAAAGAGATCGTTTTTTCTTCATGGCTGGATAACTCTTTTGACCTCTTCAGGATCTCATCTGATGGCCAAGGGCTGTCTCGCTTAACGAAGGACTTTGGCTCAAATGAAGACCCTTCATATAGTAACGATGGTGAGTTTATCGCCTTTACTAGCCAGCGAGTTTTATCTCGAGTGAAGATCGACCAAAATATCTACATAATGGACCGTGACGGGGGAATTCTAGGGGCCATTACCGCTGGATTCGGGAATTGTATAAGTCCTAGGTGGTATAACTTCTAGTAATCACATGGAATAGGTAAAATTTTTAGACAACCGAGTATTTTAGTCTTGTAAAAAATTCAGACGCAGTGTATTATTTACTGAGTAACGCAACGCAGTTTTAAACACTAAATTGTCCAGGAGTTTTACAATGACTAACTCAATGATGAATAACAAAGCAAACCTAGAATCTCTATCTTCAACTCTATTTTTAAGCTTAGATGAGTCTCATTTCTTTTGTTCAATCGGGTCATTCTTTAAAGCTCACATGAACTCACACAAAGTACAAATCTTCAAAATCCTAGATAATGGAACTTCAGTTCTTATGTCAGAAGATGGGCACCCAGCTTTAAACGGTCTTACTTTAGATAAGGGGATCGGAGCTCCAGGATACATCGCTCGTACAAAAAGAGGATACTTTTCAAATACAGTAGAAAGAGACCCAGTTTTCGCAAGAGAAGCAGGATTAGGAATTAAGGCAGAAATCTGTCTTCCAATTTCAGCTGACGGTGTAGTTATTGGATCAATTCACTGCCAAATGCTAGATAACTCTCGTGAGTTCACAAGAGAAGACATGACTTTTGGAATGGCAGTGTTATCTGACCTTAAAGCTCCAATCCAAAACATGAAAATGTACCTTGCAGCTAAACACTTAAACGAAGCACTTTTAAGAACAATTGAACTTAAAGAAAAAGAACTTCAAGAATCACGCTCAGGTGTGAAGATTCAAGACTCTTTCAGAATTATTGAAAAGGAAATCATCGGTAGATCTCCTGCAATGAAAGACCTTCTTGCTCTAGTTGACCGTATCGCTGATAAAGAAATTAACTCTTTCATCATGGGTGAAGCAGCTACTGGTAAAGAAATGATCGCTCGTCGTATTCACTGCAGATCACACCGTCGTGACAGAGCATTCGTAACAATCGACTGTTCTACAATGAACGAAGCTGCTCTTGACCGTGAAATGTTCGGAACTGAAGGTCAACTTGGTATGCTTGAAGTAGCAAACTTTGGATCACTTTTCATCAACTCAATTGAAAAGATGACTCCAGCTATCCAAAACAAACTTATGAACTTTGTTACAAATAAAATGGGTGTTAAAGCAGAAAGCAATGGTTTCTTTAAGTCAGACGTAAGACTAATCTCTGCTTCAACAAAAGATCTTATGGATCTAGTACGTGAAGGAAAATTCAGAGAAGAACTATACTTCGCACTAAGTACTGTAGTGTTAAAAGCACCAGCTCTTAGAGAGAGAAAAGAAGATATCGAAGTTATGGCAAACTTTTTCCTTAACCAGAACAAGTCGAAAGAACACCAAAAGTCTTTCTCTCAAGGAGCTATCAAGGCCCTTACAGAGTTCAACTGGTCAGGAAACGTACGTGAACTTCAAAACGTAGTAGAGAGAGCTTTCATCCTTGCAGAAGGATCAATTATTGAAAAACTTCACCTGGACCAAAACATCCAGTGTGCTTCAGAAGTAAAAGTAGTAGCAGCTCCAGTTGTGGCGAAAGCAGTAGACTTTCAACACATAACGCTAGAAGAACTTGAAAAAGGTCACATCATGGGAACACTTGAAAACCTTGGTGGGAACAAGACTAAGACTGCTAAAGTTCTTGGAATTACAGTTAAGACTCTATACAACAAGCTTCACTCTTACGGAGTTGAGTTTGATAAGGAAGCTTAAGCTTCTCTATTAAGAGCTTAATTAGTTGTAATTGCATTGCTAAAAAAGTAATATTGAAAAAGTCGGAGGATACTATATGTCTACAGTAAATACAGAAACAGAAGCAGTTGTTGAAGGCCCGAAAACGCCAAGAAACTTTAGAACTGCAATCGATATTGAGAACTTTTATCGCTTCGTAAATGATAACGATCTAAGAAGAGAAGCTAAGATCATGCTTGAGTTGATTCAACAAAAAGTTATGATCACAGTTAAGAAAAAGAAAAAAGAGACAAAAGCTCTTAACAAAAAGAACCTACACTAATTAATTAATCTATAGGCCTGCACATTGAAGTGTGGGCCTTTTTTTTCTAGCCTAAAAAGCTATAGAGAAGTTGAACATGGAAGTACCAACTCAAGCAGCCCCTGCGGCACCAGCTCAAAAAAATCACGTCATTTATGACCCTATCTATGGATTCATCAAACTCAATCCAATCGAATGGGAAATCATCTCTTCACCTTTTTATCAGCGTCTAAGATGGATCAAGCAACTTGGTTTTTCTTGTTACGTTTTTCCAGGTGCAGAACATTCGCGTTTTCATCACTCGATCGGAGTTATGTTTAATGCTCATAAAATTTTAGAGTCTGTAGGGCGTGCCGTTTCTGAAAAAGATTTAATGGATGCATCTTGCTTGACTCCAGAGTGCCTTTATCACAAGAGTCTGCGCTTAGGTGCTCTAATGCATGACCTTGGAACGTTTATGTTCTCTCACACGACTGAGGGTGCTTATATCGAGTATGGTGAGACGACGAATTTAAAAAACGGAAAAAAACTTCCGGACGATCATGAAAATCTTGGTGCCTACATTATTAAAAATACCGATTACCCAGGTGGGATTACCTATGTTCTAAAAAAATATGGGATCTCTCCACAGAAAATTTCCGATCTTGTGAAAGGAGTAGATGAGTCTATTCTTGCTAACCAGATCCTGCACTCTGAAGTTGACTGCGATCGTATGGACTATCTTCTTCGTGATGCCCATTACACTGGTTTAAGTTACGGTTCATATGACCGCGACTATTTACTTCATCACTTCCAGATTAAGCGTGTTGATAACCACGATATTTTAACGATCAGGCACAACGCTCTTTATTGCGTGGAAGACTTTTTGACGTCGAGATTTTCTTGGTACTCACAAGTTGTGCGCTCACCTCGTGGAGCAAAGTATGATTCTATCGCCGAGAGAATTTGCGCTTTCATGTTGGAGAAAGGCTGGCTTTATAAGTACAGTGAGCTTTTAGATATGATCGCCAATGATCCGATGAAGTTTTACAGTTTCAATGATGCTTATTTCATGACAACGCTTCACACGCATTTTCAAAATGGCGATTTCGATAAAAATCCTAAGATGAAAGATATGGCGAAGGTGATTCTTTTAGCGACTGGTGGAAAGGCCATTCGTTGTGAGGAGTTTAAATCAAGACTGCTTTCTCAGGATGACCCAGCGGCCGTGGAAAAGTACTATAAAAAGGCCCATGCTAAAGCGGCCGAGATCAAAGAATTCTTAGAAAAGAAAGGTGGACCAGCTGACTGGATCATTACCGATATTCCGAAAAAATCAATAATGTTTGTTAAGTCGCCCAAGAACGTCGCTAAGAACTCTTCGGCCCAGCTATCAAACGTACTCCTGGATCGTGATCCGGTGAAGATTTCAATGGAGAACGGGGAAATTAAACTGATGGCAGAAGTCGAGAATTCACTGATTTCCAAGCTTTTTAACAGCAATAACTTTATCCCGAATGTTTATTGTTCGACATCGGCCTATGAATTATTACTGTCGGCCGGGATGATTGATGGGTCATATAGCTAGGTCGTATAAATAATATCCGATCAAAATGGCCCACTATGCAATTTTCTATCTAAAAATCTAAATATAAGATAAAATTGAAGCTGGAAACCTAGTATGGGTTTTCACTAGGAATCAGGACGATTCTTAGGTATGACTTGGAGTATGGTCGATATGCTTAATCAATCTAAAAACCAGAACCTGAAAAATATGAAAGCTCCACAAGGCCAGAAGGGCCCAATATTTTATTGTGAAGACGTCTCGGTTCAATTCGATGAAATTCTTGCACTTAAAAATGTTCAATTAACAATTGAGCGTGGTGAAATTATTTTTCTTACGGGTGCTTCAGGAGCAGGGAAGACAACACTTCTAAAAGTGCTTTCAGGATTGCAGGAACCAACTTCAGGAAAAGTGATCAGACCTGATTTTTTCTCAGGAAAAAGAAATCTTTTTATCTCAAATGTTTTTCAAGACCTTCGCCTTATGGGCAAATACACTTGTGAAGAGAATTTACAATTTGCTTACGACTCTTCAATCTATGCTTCAAAAGCAGAATTCAATCAGGATATGAACGAGCTTGCTCGCATCCTGGGAATCAAAGACCGTCTTCATCTGAAGATCAACGATGCTAACGGAGGCCTTAAACAAAAGGTTGCCATCATCAGAGCGCTGCTTACCAGACCCGACGTTTTAATTGCAGATGAGCCAACCAGCTCACTGGATATCGATAATACAAGAAGACTATTCGACGTACTAAATCTTTACAACGTAAAGAGAGGATTGACGGTTGTCTGGGCGACTCACAATAAGGATCTTATTAAGAGTTTCACAGGACGAATCATCCACTTAGACAACGGACGCTTAGTGTATTCGGGGAATGCATGTTTTATCTAGTACAATTTTTCAAGATCCTATTTAAGTCACCGGTTCGCGGCTTCTTTTTATTTTTCTTCTCGATTGCTTTAGTGTTTTCGATTGGACAGAAAAATTACTTAGAAGAGCAGTTCACCAAAATGATTCCTGAGAATAAAGCAGGGGATTATTTCTACGCGCTTATTTCAACGAATGAGTCCTACCAGACTGTGGCCAGACAAATGAGTCAGCTGCCTGGTGTCTACAAAGTAGAGATTCTTTCTGAAACTCAAATTAAAGAAGAAGTAAAAAACGTTTTGGGTTCATTGCAAGTTGATATGACAGATTCAAGTCTGGACTTAAACTATGCGGGACTAAAAATTATTTACGCAAAAGAATTAAAGCCTCGTGCTCAGGAGCTGGTTCGCGATTATCTTACTCACTTAGTAGGTGAGGGGAATATCACACTTGGGAATATTAAAACCAGTGATCAGATCTCAGATAAACGCGCGCAGTTTATCAACGTGATCAAAACATGGGGATATTCGCTTTATTTATTCATTGTTTTTATTTTCTGGGTCATCTCACTTCTTTCAGTAAGAGTGAAGATTGCTGAAGCTTCATACCTCCTGGAAAACTACCAAAGAAAAAGAAAAGTGGGATTAAAGATGGCCTTAAATGGTCTGACGTTAATTTTTATTCTATCAGTTGCCGTGACATTCGTATTAGGGATGCCGCAATTTATAAATCTATTAGTTGCCCTGGGGATTTTTGTGGTTGGAATTTTTCTACACGCAAAAAGCTACTATTGGGAGAGCCACTAATCATGACTTTCAAGAGAATGTTTATTCTTCCTTTATTCATTCTTGCGAGTGCCGTGTCTGCTCAATCTGCTGTTGAGGTTCCGACAGCACGCACTGAAAGCGATGATAAGATCAATGTTTTTCAGATGAAGCGTAAGCTTCAGGATCAAAATAAAGAGATTCTCAAACTGACTAAAGAAGTAAATAACGTAGAAGTCACGTTAGGAATGAATAATAAGAAGTATCTTCAGTTAGCTGAGGAGAGAGCAAAAATCGAAGAAAGCCTGGCCTCTGCCAGAAGAAATGCTGACTTTGACAGCGAGACTTTAAAAAAGAGTTACTCGCAAACCAAAACACTTCTTATGGGTGTGCTTTTAAATAAGCTGGAAAATACCGAACAATCATCAGACATTCTGGCCCGCAAAATTATGATCGAGCGTCTTCAAAAGCGATTGGTTGACTTAGACGGCATGATGAAAACTAACAAAGATCTTCAAGGCAATGTCGATTCTCTTTATGCAAAACTTCAGGAATCAATGGACACAGAAAAAGAACTTCTGACGGTCATGGGTGAGCTGGAAGAAAGAAAAAGAGAGCTAAGAGAGACACTTGCTTCAAAAACTAAAAGTACAGAAGACGTAAGACTTCGTCTTGATGAAGAAAAAAATAAACTGGCGATGAATCAGAAATCTGTTCAACGAGAAAAGATCCGTGAGCAGGTCGCACCGATGCAGATCACTGAAGAAATTAAAATTCCTTCACAACCAGCTACTGCCGCTTCTTCTGATCAGTTCAGAGGCCCGATTGCCAGCTATCAGAATATGGAATACCAGAAAAAAGGTGTTACCTATAATTTCCATGGAAAAAATGAAATCCGCGCTCCGAAAGGCGGAAAAGTTGTTTATACCGGAGCTCTTGCTAACTACGGAAACGTGTTAATGATTGATCACGGGAATGATACGAGAACGGTTCTACTGGGGCAGTTTGATTACGCTGTAAAAAACGGCGATGCAGTTAAGCAGTACCAGGTGGTGGGTCACACTAATCCAAGATCAAACAATGGTCTGGGTGAAGGAAGAATCTATTTTGAAGTTAGAAAAAATAATTTAGCCCAAAATACATATTTGCTACTGGACCAGAAGTCGAAGGCGACCTCGTCTAATTAAGCATCTATCCTAAGGAAGGAGTAGAATATGAAGAGAGTACTCGTTGGACTCTTGCTTGGTTCGTTATCTGTTGCAGCTGTTTCTATTGCGGCCGCTCCACAACAAACAGATGAGGCCCTAAAAAAATCACGTTATGAAAAACTAGAATTGTTCAATAAGGTTCTCTATCTTATTGAGTCTCAATACTACCGTGAAGTGAGCACCGATAAACTTATCGAAGGCGCAATTAACGGAATGATGAACACGCTAGACCCACACTCAGCTTACCTTGATAGCGAAGTCTTTTCAAAAATGCAGGAAGAAACATCGGGAGAGTTTGGAGGACTTGGAATTGAAGTCACTCAAAAAGATGGTGTTCTCGTTATCGTAACTCCAATTGAAGATTCACCGGCCTTTAAAGCAGGGATCAAAGCTGGAGATAAAGTTGTTGAGATCAACCACGAATCAATGGTGGGATCAACTCTTCAACAGGCGATTGATAAGCTTCGTGGAAAAATGAAATCAAAGATCATTCTGGGGATCGTAAGAGAAGGTGTTGATGGAATCAAAAACTTCGAACTAACCCGTGAAATCGTTTATTTAAAACCGGTAAAGTATGAACTACTAAAAGATGGTTTTGCTTACGTTCGTTTAACTCAGTTCCAGAAAAAATCTGCTGAATACATCGTTGATGCGCTAAAAAAAATGAGAGAGTCTTCTAAGAAAACGGGTCTAAAAGGTGTGATCCTTGATTTAAGATCTAACCCGGGGGGATTACTGGATGAAGCTGTAGATGTTTCATCGATCTTCTTAAAAGAAGGAATCGTCGTTTCAACTGAAGGTCGCGATCCAAAAAATAAAGAAATACGTTATGTGAAAAAAACTGGATATAAAGAGTTAGATGTTCCTCTAGTCGTACTAATCAACGGTTCATCTGCTTCGGCATCTGAGATCGTGGCCGGTGCTCTTCAGGATTCAAAACGCGCTATTATCATGGGGACTCAGTCTTTTGGTAAAGGTTCAGTTCAGTCAGTAGCAAAAATTGATGATGCCTCAGGTGTGAAGTTAACAATCGCTCAGTACATGACTCCAGCTAATAGAAAAATCCAGGCCGTAGGGATTATTCCTGATGTGACAATCGGAGAAGCTGAAGGTGAGTGGTACGACAACAATAAAAAAGAGTCGAGCTTCATCAGAGAAAAAGATTTAAAGAACCATTTAACAGCAACGATTGAAACAGCTGAAGAAAAAAAGAGTCGTGAAGAGTCTGAACTAAAAGAGCGCATTGAGCGCACAGAAAGATTCAGAGCGCTGAGAGAAAAGAAAAAAATTGCCGGAAAAAATCCTGTAAAGGAAAAACCGGCCGTTGCTGAAGAAGATGAAGATGGAGCGACAAAGATTGCTCCAAGTGAAGACTGGCAGGTCACTCAGGCGATTAATTATTTAAAAAATATCGGTCTGATTAAAGGATTAAAGTTTTAGGATTACTGATGAAGAAACTAGTTTTAATCCTTTCTCTGATATCGCTAAGTGCTTTTGCCCAAATTGGAAAACCTCATGTATGTGCAGAGGACGTGCAAAAACTCTGCTCAAACCAGCTTTCTCAGGGTGAAGTGGCCAGTTGTGTGAGAGTTAATAAAAATAAGCTGACAGGCGAGTGCCGCAAGCTGATTTTTGGGGCCGAAGACAATGCCCGCGCAACTCATAAAAACTGCCGAGAAGACGCTAAAAAGTTTTGTGCAAAAGTCGTGACGAGCGAAGGCAATTTATTTGAATGCTTACTAAAAAATAGAAAGCAACTCAGCCTAAACTGTAGAAAATCAATCGATAAAGTTATCAATTAATCGCAAGGAAGTATTATGCTTCCTTGCGTCTTCCTTAAAACCAAATAGTACAAGACAGAATAAACTCTAAGTTAGATAATACTTTCGATGAGCTTAGACGTAAAAAACGTCTCCCAAATTGTGGGAGAAATCAAAAATTTACTTGAATCCGAATACTCCAATGTTTCCATTGAAGGAGAGATTACCAACCTGTCTCTTTCTTCAGCAGGGCACTGGTATTTTACTTTATCTGATAAAGACTCTGCTTTAAGTGCTGCCCTTTTTAAAATGGACGCATTAAGAAACCCGATCATGAAAACCATTAAAGATGGTGCAAAAGTTATCGTGGTTGGAGATATCAGCGTTTATCCAAAACGCGGAACATTTCAGGTGATCGTAAAAAGAATTGTTCCGGTTGGTGTAGGTGATTTAAAAGAGCAGTTTGAAAAACTAAAAAGAAAACTCGCCGCTGAAGGTTTGTTTGATATCGATAGAAAAAAGCCTATCCCTGCCATGCCTAAAAGAGTAGCGATTATTACAGCTCAAAGAGGGGCCGCTCTTCAGGATTTTATCAATATTTATAAACGCAGATCAATCTGGATGGACCTCTTGGTAATTCCTGCTGTTGTTCAAGGGGCCGATGCTCCAAGATCCATCAGGTCAGCTCTTCATAATGTCATTAAATACTCTCTGGAAGCTCCTCCAGAACAAAAGATCGATTTAATTGTTATTGCCCGTGGTGGTGGAAGTTTAGAAGATTTATGGGCCTTCAACGATGAAGGTTTAGCTTACGATATTTTCAATTGTCCGATTCCAACCATCAGTGCCATTGGACACGAAGTGGATTTTTCGATTTCTGATTTCGTCGCAGACATGAGAGCGGAGACTCCTTCCGCTGCGGCCGAAGTGATCACACATTCTCAAACGATGATTAAAGAAAAGATGATCACCCTTAAAGGGCGTCTAAAAAATGTTATGGCCATCAGAATGAGTCGATTTGAAAACCGCTTAAAGCGTGCTCATCCTCATTCAATTTTAAATATCATTTTAAAAAACCTAGCAAGCTTCCAGAGACGATTGTCTCGTTGTGATATTCAAAAACGCCTTCATGAGCTGACTAACATTCACCAGTTTTATCTGGAGCTGGATGAAAATCTGGCGCGCATGCAGCAGCTTTTAAAAGACAGGCTAAAAGAATGGCGCCATCAGATTGATAAGTCTCACGATGTCTTAAAAGCACTCAATCCTAAGAATGTTCTGGAGAGAGGTTATGGCTTTTTAGAAACGGATAACGGCAAGGTTGTGGGTTCTGCTGGGGATTTTGATACTCTTCCAAAATCTGCTTCATTAAACCTGCATTTCCACGACGGCAAGAGAAAAGTAAAATCCAATGAAGTCTAAAGCAAAGACCAAAATTCAATTTGTGGTTGATCCCAATCTGATTGCGAAAGATCAGTCGGAGTTGATCGTCAGAGTGTTACAAGAAGAGAAAATTAAATTCTCAGTTAACAGTGCTGACCTGGATGATTTTACACCGGCGCTTTTTTTCATGGAAAAAAGAAACTTAAGAAAAGTCAGCCGTTTTAAAAATAAGATGATCGTTCTCCCTTCGCTGGAGAGCGGAGATAACCTGGCCGCTTCGTCTATCAATTTTAGCTCATATGAAGAGATCGCTCACTATATCAATAAGTTTTTCTGGGCAGAAAAGCATCTGCAAATCCAGGAGCGCTTAAAAGAGAGTGAGAGGTTTTATGAAGTCATTAAAAGTTATCTTGAAGAGCTAAGTTTTAAGGCTAACGAGATTGAGTCCAAGAAAGTTTTTGAATCCCTGTTAGAGTTGGAGATGCTCTTGTTACAGGAAGAGTCCGCTGAAAACTGGAATGTGCACTTTAAAAATTTTTTAAAGAAAAATTCTGAAATCCAAAATATTGTTTTACTTAAGTCTGACGGATTGTCTCACGAAGACTACCCGGTAGATGAAAACGTTCTTATTTTTAAGCTGCCACTAGATGATTATTATCTTTATCTGCGTTTTAAGAATTTTGATGTAAAAAAAGACGCTGAGTTTGTCGATTTGCTTCTGACAACTTGTCTGCGGACGTTGCAAATCCTAGATCAGAAATTGGTAAAAAGTGATGGTGAAATTGATTTTTGGAAAAAGATCTTCTCTAAAATCCCTTATCCTATGTCGATTATCTCGAGCTTGGGAGACCTTTTAATCTACAATGAATCTTTTGCTAAAATCGGGATTCTTCCCAAAGAATGCCTGCGTTTTAAAGATCATGATAGCGCAGAGATCTTTCAAAATTTTTATAAAATCAGACGTATTGATTTTCCGATTAACCTGATTCAAGTTTCTTATTTTGTTTTTTACACTTCTGAAAAAGATCAAATTCAAAAGTCCGGTGAAAAAGTTTCTAAAAAATCTTCAAGTGTCGATGACCTGGGAATTATCTCCAGCTCAATTGCTCACGAACTCAATAACCCTCTGGCCGGGATATTAGCGGCCCTTTCACTTTTATCATTGGAAGATGACTGGGAACCGGATGCTTTATCTGATCTGGAAGACATGAAGAGTGGCGCCAAGAGATGTAAAGAGCTGGTGGAAATCTTTTTAGGTTTCTCAAAGTTCTCTCCAACGGCCCATTCAAGAGTTTCAATCAAGGCTTCACTTGATCAGGCGATCAACCTTCTGCGCTTTAGAATGATTGAATCCAATCTAAGAATTGATATGAAGTACTCGGCGACATTAGAGAATTTTTCTCATCAGATCAATGCTTCCATCATGTCGATGATTCTGTATCTTCTTTGTAGTGAACTGATGACGGCCTTTGCCCACCACCGCCTGGTGACGATGGGGCAGCATGGAGTCTTATCCGGAGAAGTTTTAGAGTTTTCTAATCAAATCGTTTTAAAACTAGACGATGAATTCGAATATGAAGACAAGATCGCCCAGTCAAAACTGATCCAGCATTTACTCATTTTTGAGAAACTTGAAATCAATTTCTTAAAGCAGGAAATCCGTCTTATTTATCGTTCTTAATTTGTTATAGGAATTTGTGAGGGAAGTCGTAATCGTTAGGATTTTCCGCCATAAACTTTTCTATAGGATCTTTAATTTCTGCATTTGTGATCTTTGCTGTCTGACGATTGATCGTCAGGAAGTCGCGACTGGTTTTTAAGTATTGAACCAGGAAATTATTAATCATCGGGTTCAAATGGTCTTTTTTCATCTTCCCTTGGGCCATGCGGGCGCTCTTAGAGTTGATGTATTGAACCAGTTTATTCTGATGAGTAGGGTATCTGAATACCAGCTCAAGTTTCTGGTGAAGAGACTTCAGAGGGTAAATCACATACTGCTCAGGGATTAAGTGATTAAGCACGATAAAATCGGCCGGCATCTCTTCAGCATTGTGGTGGTCGACTGTCGCAGGATCAATCTGATTGAACTCACAAAGTTTTTGAATCGTTTCAAGCTCTAGTGTCGCACTGATTTTTGAGAAGTAAGAGGCCATCTCTAAAAGACCTTGGAAATAAGGTCCAGTCAGTTTTAGGGTTAAAATCTCATAAGGAATGCTTCTGATTTTATCGGCGATAAACTTCATTTCAACTGGAGTTCCGTGCGATGGCATCGAAAACAAGACCACACCCTCAATACCTTTTAGGGTCACTAAAAATGGTGAAGTCAGGGCCGAAATTTGCTCAATAATAGGCCCAATAGGTTCATCTTTTTTGAAGTTAATACGATCGAGCTCAAACTTATTTTTTGGATAATAAAGGCTATTAACCTTTGAAATCTTCTTATGGATGAAGATCGAAAGATACTTAAGTAGCAGTTCTGCCGAGGCCATAGCATCGTCCAGCGCCCTATGGGCCTTCTGGTGTTGCAGATCAAAGATCTTACTCATGTAGTTCAGGTTAGAACTAAGGAGGTTGGGGATCATATATTTGGTCATCAGATACGTGCAAATGGACTTATTAGTGAGTTCTGGGCGCTCCATGCGTCTTAGGACGGAATTAAAGAAAGGCACGTCAAATGACGTATTATGGGCCACCAGGATGGCGTCTCCCATAAACTCCAAAATCTCATCGATAACATCCTCAATTAAGGGCGCATTGGTCACGTCAGCGTCTTTAATGCTGGTTAATTTCTGGATGAATTCAGGGATATGCATGTCAGGCTTAATCAGGAAGCTCTTTTGATCGACGATCTTTAGTTCTTTAATTTTGATCAGGCCAATCTCAATAATCTTATCGTGCTGATGATTTCCACCGGTTGTTTCAAGGTCGAAAACACAAAATGTAAGAGAATGAAGAAGGTCATACGAGGGCGTTTTAGTGAAATTCGTTGTCATGGTGTCTGTCCTTAATCGAACATTCGTTCGAGTAGTTGAGACTCAAGTCTAATAAAAAAAGGCCCCTTCGTAAAGGGGCCTTATAACTGCCTAGTGAATTTTAAGTTTCGATTATCTGTTTAAGTTCGAGATATCCATCCAAGGAGGAGTCACTTCGTCTTCGAAACCAGACGTATCAAGCTTTACTTTCGGGTGGCTGTATCCAGCTAGGATACCAGCATCAACGTAGTAAGTTCCTGTCGACATATCTTTTGTATCGATCCCGTAAACGTTTCCTTTACGACCAACTGATGCCTTAATTTTCCCCATTTTTTCACCTGGAGTGTAAGCAATTGGAGTAGGAACAGTGTCTAGGTCATAAGTACCAACTTCAAGGATTTGGTTAAGTGGACTCTTTGGATCAACGATCATCTCGTTACCATTTCTCTTAGCTGCCCAGTACATGTCAGCTTCAGATCCGCTTACTCCAAGAGAAGCTAAAACTTCAGCACGGTCAGATTTCTGACCAGCTTTTTTAGTTAAGATATACTGCCATTGCTTGTTCCCATTGTATCCAGTTAGAGATGGGTCAAGTAAAGCTTCTTTAGCGTAAATTTTGATGATCGGAGTCCCTGTATCAACAAGCTGTCTGATGAAAGCGATAGCTTCGTTGTTATTTCTTGTACATCCAGAAGATCTTGGGTCTGAAACAACATTCGTTACGAATTTCTTCGTTTTTTTAATGTATTCGTCTTTATCTTCACCCCAACCAATCGTTCCGTGAGTCCATTGACCGTATGCTTCTGGTGCAACGAAGGCCGCGTACCAACCAAAAGCTCCTCGCATAGAACCTACTTCTTTTCCAGTTTTTGGATCTACTGGCATGAACTTATTCTTAAACCACTTGTTGAATCCAGAACCTACTTCTGGAAGTCCAGGGTATCCATCTCTGTACCAAGCAGGGTAATGTGATTCTGCATCTTGATAGAACTTCGCCCATCCAGTTACACGGTATGATCCAAGGATTGAGCGTCCTTTACCTTTTTCTTCTTTTGGAAGGTTTTTATCTTCACCAACTACAACTTCAGTTTCCATGATCATCTTGCTTGGGCAAGAGTTATCAAGACACTGTCTTTCGTAGATACGTAGAGTTTCAGTTGCAACGTTTACAACTACGAAATATTTCCCTGTGAATTCTTTGTAATCAACAATCTTATCTGAAAGGTACTCGCGAACAACGTAATACTTATCAGCTTTAGTCATTGGGTTTACAGTTTTGATAATTTGTACTTCAACGTATTT
>JBEIPV010000074.1:0-14995 GCA_040376855.1 Bacteriovorax sp. | reverse complement strand
TCTTTGTCCCGGCTTCAAACCATCTTGCAGGTATGGAATCGCACGGTCCATCAGTGTATAAATTTGATAATTTCTGTATTCTTCTTTTACAACTTCTGTAAGAGAAACGGTATCAAGTGAATGAAGATATCTTTCTTCCATCTTAGTTCAATCCTTTCTTATTTTTTCTTCTTTGTAGCTTTCTGTACTGGCTTCGCTTTTGCTGTAGATTTTGCAACTTTTGCAGTTGTTTTCTTAGCTGTGTGATCTGGAATTTCTTCCCCATCACCAAATCCAGTAGAGTCCGTATCAAGTAGAAGTTCTTTTCTTAAATTAGTGTCTTTACCAAAACAAACATCCAGCATGTGCTTAGCGGCCTGAAGGTTGTCCACGTTAATTTTCGTAAATTCCTCACGGTTAAGCGTGTGCTTGAAGGCCTCAGGAGACATCTCTCCTAGTCCCTTGTTTCTCTGGATTTCCTTGATTTTCACTGATGATTTTTTCAGTTTTTCAAGTTGCTCTTCACTTTCTACGAATAGTGTTTCTTTATCAGTTATAACCTCGAAAAGCGGAGCTTTCGCGAATTGGATCGCGCCTTGCTCGAACATTTCCGGCCAGAATGTGAAGAAGAAGTTCACTAAAAGTGTGTTGATGTGACCACCATCGACATCCGAGTCAGCAAGGAAGACGATCTTCGAGTAACGAAGTGAATCGATTTCTGCTTTTTGTCCGATAGTTAATCCAATCGATGACATGATATCCATGAACTCTTGATTGTTAAGAACGTCGTTGATCGACGCTTGCATAACGTTCATCGGTTTCCCTTTAAGGGCGATACCACCTTGGTATAATTTATTTCGAGCTGATCTAAGACCACCAATCGCTGAATCCCCTTCACAGATGAAGAGTGTACAAAGATTTCTGTCTTTTCTTTCGTTAGCATCAAGGAGTTTTTCAACTCTCATTTTTTTAGCTTTTTTACCTTTTAAAGAAGCGTCTTTTAGCTCCTGGAAACGGTGACGAGACTTAGCACGTTCAACAACCATTTCTAAGAAATCCTTATTTTTTCTAAGGAATTTCTCGATATTATCGGCCATGAAATGCTCGATCCCTTTTTCAAGGTTTAAATCGCGAACAAGTTTTCTCTTTGTTTGTGATTCAAAACGTGGATTTGGCATTGTAATTCCCATTACAAATGTAATCCCCGTTAATACGTCGTTATCCACAACAGTAATTTTCTCTTTTTTAGCTGCACGTTCGATCTTTTCTTTAACTGTGTTAATGAAAATTCTCTTTACGCGGTCATGGTGGAATCCACCGTCAAAAGTAGGCGTAGAATTCACGAAAGAAATGAACTTTTCACGCTCATCTGAGCGCTTATCAAGGGTTAAAGATAAGTGAAAATCGATTTTTCCTTTAACTTTTTTACCTTTAGCGTTTTCTGTTTCGTAAATGTAAACATCTTCACCAAGTAGCTGAGCAGAAGCGGCATCAATTCTTTGAGCTAACTCAAAAAGTCCTTTTTTAAACTGGTATTTTTCACCGTTAAAATAGAACGCTAATCCCGGGTTATTGTAAGCTAAATCGATGATACGTTTTCTTAGAATATCTTCTGAAATCGTGTTGTCTTTATAAACTTCTTTTGAAAGCGTTAAAGTAACACTTACACCTGAAGCCCCTTTGAAAGGCTTTGGCTTTGTTTTTTTCGTTTGAAGCGCACCATTGATAAATTCATAAGTCTGTTCAGTCTTTGAATTATAGTGTTTTACAGTCGCAACAAATATGTCAGAAGTTAAACAAGTAGCAGCGGCACCAAGACCGTTTTGCCCTAGAGTTCTGAATAAAAACCCCTTCTCATCTGTCTCTTCATCTTTGAATTTTGAACCTGTTCTAAATTCTGTGTAAACTTGGGACACTTTATCGACTGGAAAACCGATTCCATTATCCGTTACAGTTACCGTCTTTTTATCAGGTGATAAAGTCGTATGAATTTCAGTAACATGCCCACGGTAATACTCGTCGATACTGTTATCTAAAATCTCTTCTACGGCCTTTGATTTTGCTTGGTGAAACTTAATGCTTTTGAATTCAATGCCATTAGGTTTGTAGATATATGCATCTAAATCCTCAACATCGTTACTACCAAAAACTAACGTTACACGATTTCTAACGTGCCAGCGTTGATCTTTACTTTCAATTAAGGCGTCTTTGGTGCTGCCTTTTCTGACAACCGGGCCTACACTACTCATTATGCATCCTTTTCAATCTCTAAATATTGGGAAATAATAGTCACTTTCGATCACTAGGTTAAAGACCTGACCGGGTCTTAGAAAAGGTACAATGCGTCGTAAAACTCAATTATGCCTCTTGTTAATTTTGACGTTAATCGTCTCGTTTTCCCTCTATGGAGCGGATCAAAATAATAACGTTTTGCCGTATAAAAAAAAATTAAAAGAAAAAATTTTTGATGGTGCTGTGTTCTCCGAATCAAAAGTTAAAAGCTTGGTTTTAGTACAGGACCAAAAAACTGAGGAGATTCAGGAATTGCGTTTTTCAATCGCTGGTTTTCATCAAAAAAGCTGTGATTATGCCTTAAAAAAACTCTCTCTCTACGAGAGTTATTCAAAATTTTTAGATTTCGTAAAAGAAAGCCAATATGACGAGCAAAAACAAGAGATCAATTTCCTGCTCTCACACACGCTTCTTCCCTATGATATGCGCCTTATTTTTAAACTTCCACGCATCACCAAAGAAGGCACATATCCCTTCGAGTTTGAGCAGGGAATTTTGAAGGATTTAAAGGGCACTATTTACGTAGAAAAAATCAATGATCGTTGCCTATTCTATAGCAAAGCAGACTGGAGTGGTACTCACACTGGTTTTCCCAATGTAGTCTTTGAATTTTTCTCTCAAACACTCGCTAAAATGACTATGGAAAGATTATTTAGACTCTCAAACACGTTAAGTCATTAAACAAAACAAAAAATGACAATGATGAAAAAGCATATTATAAAATTTTAATATGAAAGTTTTAAGAATAAATGCATCTGATACATATCCGATAAGACAACAAGTACTTACGCCGGATCATGATCTACAAAAATCAAAGTTTGAATTTGATGAAGATGAAGATATTTCTTTTCACTTAGGTGCTTTCAAAGACTCTCAACTCGTATCTGTCGCAAGTTTTTATTACGATAGAAACACTACGTTTCCAGAGCTTCACCAATACCAGCTTCGCGGTATGGCCACTCTTCCTGAATTCCAAGGCCAAGGTTTAAGCTCGGAACTTCTCAATATGGCCTTTCCTATTATCAAGCAAAACTTCTGCACACTTCTGTGGTGTAATGCCCGCGTGACTGCGATTGGATTTTACGAAAAAGTAGGATTCAAAATTCAAAGTAGCGAGCCATTTGAGATTGAAGGGATTGGCATGCACGTTTTAATGTACAAAAATATCTAATAAAAAATTTTAAATTTTCATCCACATACAATTCCATGTCATGGCGACTGAATTGGCGACTGTTGTATTACAAGTGACTGAGTGAAGAGTACCTGTTGGACGGCAGTAAACAGCACTCGTTTCTGGTGTTGTCATGGCCGCACTCCCGCTGCAATTGACGGCCACAGCAGTTGAAGCTGGAACACCTGTGCAAGTATAAGTCGTGGCCGTTGTACTAATCGCAGTTGAAGCGATTACACATCCACCCATTGAGCTAAAGCTCACTCCATCAGTTCCTAATTTTGTTGTTCCTGCGACTTCTAATTTTGCAGTTGGAGATGCTGTTCCAATTCCGGTGTTTCCACCTTCTAAAATTGTAAAACGATTACTGGCGGCCATCGCATCTTCATTGATAGCGAAAGCACCATTACCATCATTGGCCTTCATCGCCCATTTGCGTTCTGTTCCTGCGGTTGTGGCGTTAAGAAGATACTGAGCATATCCATTGTCGCTTGAAACTAAAATATTTGCGCCCACATTGGGAACGTTCACATGAATAGGTGCTAGCGGAACACTCGTCCCTATCCCGATATTTCCAGAGCTGGTAATTCTCATTCTTTCGAGATTAGATCCTGAACCTGCGGTAAAAAAACTCATGTAACTATTAATCGTACTGGCCGTTGTTGTCCATGTGTTTTCTGCTCTGGTAATAATCGAAGAAGCTCCGGCCCACGCTGCTCCTGTATGGCCAGAAGTACTAATGGCCGAAAGAGTATCGTTTATTTCAACCGGTAAAGGAGTCGTTGAATCTCCACGTGAACGTCTAAAAAACATTCCGCTGGAAGCACTCGCCTGAGTCGGGCTATAAGCATCTAACAAGATGTCATCGCCGTACTGGCCATCACCTTGAATATGAAGTCCTGTTGTTGGAGCTATTGTACCAAGACCTAAAAATCCCGCACTCGTTAATCTCATCTTCTCGTCAGCAGTCACTGTTCCTGCTCGAGTTGTAAAAAATAAAAGATCAGATTGTGCATTCGTTGTAGTTACATCATCAGGCATAAAGCCCACAATCCCAGCGGCCTTGGCACTTCCTTCTGTTCTTGAAAGTTCTCTACTTCCAAACCATACTGAACCAGTATAACCTTGTGTTCCCATTGAACCTGGATTTGATTCAAGAATAATAGACGACTCTCCTCCTAATGGTGTTGGAGCTGTCGCATATGAACTTAGAATATGTAATTTTGAATCCGGTAAAGTCGTTCCAACTCCAATGTTGCCTAAAGAATTGATACGCATTTTTTCACCGCGAGTCACTGCCCCTGTTTTAAAAACGATATCTGTCGGCATAGACCCAACACTCACAACATCACCAATCGCAAAATCGACTGAAGCATTATTGCGAAAAGTGGCGCCATCATATCCTGATGACAGAAGAGACATAATGGTATCACCGTTCGCTAAAGCAGTCGGAGTATCAAGTGTTCCACCAGATTTTCGTCCAAGAAGAACCGGTCTTATCCCTGCATTGCTACTAGCACCGGCCAGAAATAAATCCATACTACCAGCAGGGCCAGAATCAGAATACATTCCGATAGGTGGAGGTGAAGCTGAATTGTACCAAGTTGTAAAATTAGGGGCCGTAGAGCCCGGAGCAAGAATCATTAATGGATGAGCGGGAGTTGCTGTTCCAATTCCTACAAATCCTGGCAAATAATTAATTGAACTGCTCGCCCCTTTTGCCCACACACCATTATTTGTAATCGCTGTATCAACATAGGTTCTGTTAGTTGCATCCGAACCGGCAGATGGCGCTCCTAATCCAGTCACTGATAGTGCAGTAATTGTTTGAGTTCCATTAGTCAGGTCTGCTTTTGATGTCCCTAAATTGGTAATTTGATTTTGAACATTTGAAGTCGTCGTCGATAAATACCCCAACTGAGTCGAAGTTGTCGGCGACACCGAAATAAAACCACTTCCATCAGTGATCACTGCCTTTCCCGCATTCGGTGCTGTCAGATTGAGTCTTGATGGATGAATTGTTTCAAGGCCAGAGATGGCCCAATTAAGTTTAGAATCAATTTGAGTTTGAATGTTACTTGTCACTCCTGATAAATACCCTAGAACAGTGTCGCTAATCGCGGTCACCCCAAGAGCACCAGAAGCATTAGTTGTCACAATTCGATTCGCTGTCCCTGAAAAGGCCCCCAGTGAATCAGTTACACATGAAAAATTAGTTCCATCTGCTTTTAAAACTTCTCCAGCAGCACAAGTAGGAAGAGATAACTTTGCGTAAGGCTTCACTGTTGGATCACTCTCGGCCACAACGGCAACATTACTAGCAACCCAATTAGTCCCATCGTATTTTAAAACTTGATTAGCAAGCGGAGCTGTTGGAAAACTAACGTCTCCCAAGAGATCAAGTGTGTAGTCACCTTTTTGAGCAACGATCGCACCGTATCTGCCGTGAACAGAAAGTACGGCCGATGAGTTATCAATTTTTTGCCAAGTAGAACCATTAGAAACTAACCAGTCTCCTACTGCAAAACTAACGGCGCCAATATTCCCATCATCGCTAATGACATAATAAGCACCAGCTGGTTGAATCGCAGGCCCTGCTCCTGGGTTTGATGAAGCATCAAATGTTCCAAGATAATTTAATCCTGAAGCTGGACGTGGTTTCCATTTTCCTGAAACGGCATCGTAAGCAAGGACATCTTTATCTGCCACTGGAGCAGCACAGTTAAAGCCTTTGCCGTTTAAAGTGGCATTGCAAAGTGAGAAATCAATTGTAAAAGTCGCACTCGCCTCTGCATCAGATAAAATTAAACTAAAAACTTTACTGATATCAAAAGAGAAGGCGCGAACAGAGTTGGCAATAATTTGATTATCGTTTTTTGTTTCAATGGAAAAGTTTTCATTCGTCGATGAACTATCCACTTTAACATTCGTCACTGAGTTTAAGTGACTTCCCGTAATGACTAATTGATTATTGATGACTTCAACTGAAGTCACGCGAGCAGACCCAATCGTTGATTGAGAATTGCTTTGTTTTGCTAAGCTGATTTTTAATTTACTAGAGTCCGGAAGACAACCTGTCACAGACAATGAAATTGCTAAAATTAATATCACTTTTGTCATAGTCATATTGTATGTAGTTTCCAGATTATCTAATAGCTTAAAACTCAAGCATAAACGCCTACTTACCGGACTTCCTGTATAATTGTGTATCCATCTAAAAACATTCATTTTTTTAAATGAAAATGGTGAATGTCATTCGTATTTTTTTATTGAGTGGAAGGAGTTTTTTTCCCTTATGCCTTACATGTCGGTCACATTTTATTTGGGATAACAAAATCTCTTTAGTGCAAGCGACTCGATAACTTCGTAGTTCTTTTGCAGACATGTTTTTTTGTCTTCAAACTTTTTTAACGGCGAACAAGAGTAGCGTTTTTCTTTTTTCTTAATACTCGCATCGCGGTTTTCACGGCACTTCTCGCTACCATCCTGATCAACACAAGCATAATACTCGCCTTCACAGTCATATATTAAAAAGGCCCCTGCTTGGTAACGGGCATTCATTTGATAATTGGATTTTTTAAATTCTAATGAATCATCAGCTGGTTTGGCCGCAACACTAGCGGCCTCTTCAGCATGAATCGGGATAATTGCCATCATGAATAGAAAGCAAAAAATCGTTTTCATAAATTAAGCTTTATTTTTCTCAGCTTTTTCGTCAGTTCTGATTTTTTTCATCGCTGATTCTTTAAGTTCGTTAAGCTCTTTAAGCTCAAGTCCAAAAAACATATGTGAAGCTGTAAGCTTTGGAAGAGTTTTTCCAAATTTCATTTCATCTTCAAAAGACTTGATACGGTTATTTAAACTGTTTCTGATCGTTCTCATCTGCTTAGGAGTTTTTTCCTTAAACGTGTTTGTTAATTCTGTTACGCGTGCATTTGCCATTGTCCCTAATCCTTACATCCAAAGTAATATAAAATAACGTCCACCGAGCTTTAACCCTTCAACTCCAATAGTGAAAGCTAAAAAGATAAAGGCGAGTGAAAAATATTTAAAATGCAGCCTGCTCCACTTCTCGGGGGCCTTATACACAGCATATAACATACCGACAAACAATCCGCCAGCATGGGCGCTGTTGGCAATGGGCCCAAGAAAGCCTGTAAGGCATAATAAAAGCCATCCGATCATGATCGTAATGTCTCGGGAAGGCAGTGAATAATCAAAGTCTTGATGAAGCTTTTTATACACCCAAACAAAACCAAGCATGGCGTATAAAACACCAGACATCCCGCCAAACTGCGGCCCGCTGACAAAATACTGAAGTAAATTTGAAACAACTCCGCTAATCCCAATCAAAGTCAGTAAATCTTTTTTACCGAATTTGTATTCAATAATGTAACCCAGGTCTTTAAACCACAGCATATTAAAAAGAATATGTAAGATTGAAAGGTGAACGAAAATCGGAGTGATCAGGCGCCAAACTTGTCCGTGCAGAATTTCATATAAAAATCCTGATTCAGGTGAGCCCATGAAAAGCATATCCTGCAGTCTTTTTCCCATGTCCAGGTAGCTGAGTCCATAAAGCACAACACAGGCCACCAGAATGATAAAAGTCGTTTCACCTCTCGGAAGAGTTTTAATTTTCACCCACTCTTCATCCACTTCAATCGGCTTTCTAAAACCTAATTTGACCCTGTAATAATCCTGGGCCTTCGGCAAATCGCTTTGATCTTCGACGGTGAGAAAATGGATATCATTTTTTTCATCGTAATGAGTTTCCGCACTAATTCCCATGGAAAAAAGCTCGTCTCTCATTTGATCAATCATTTTTTTATCGCGGAGTTCTCCGACCACTATCATAATATTTCCTAATTAAAAGCTTCGAGAATAAGGTCGGATGTTTCACCTTTTTCTTTGTTCATCGAATCCTTAAAAGCTTCCTTGATCATTTTTAATTCTTCTGCCGTTGGTTTTTCTCCCCCGATAATCAGGTTGTACTTCACCCCTTTATTGCTTGGTCTGGAGTCGATGGCAATAATCATTTTACGGGCGCGCTCACTTGGAATTTTTCCAGCTCCCACCACCGCTTCTCTGATACTTTTTTCGACACCTTCAGCACGCACCACGTACTGAGACCTCTCCATTGCTGGAATTGTAGACCCAGTTGTGTATTCTGTCCTCACAAACGTCACACGATATTTACCTGGATCACCATTAGCTGCAAGCGTCTTGATCAACTCCTGCTTTTTGGCCATTTCCCAGTATTTATCCGGCATCAAAATCCCATCATCTCCGGAGTATTTCGTTGGAGTTGGATCATTGGTTGACTTGGAGAAAATGCGCTTGGCCGTATTCATCTCATCAGTAACATCATCGACGTTTGACTGAATTTTTGTAAAGGCCTCTTTCAACATTTTAGACTTATCTTTTTGCGCATAATGGACAGCACTTAAGGCCTTCATTTGCTCATAGGCATTATCGACACCAATTCCTGCAAAATCCACGGACACAATGCCACTCTTGGCCTCTGCTAAATCAATGGCCACGCGCTCGCGTTGAAATAACGGTGGTGAAATAGAGTCGACTTTTGAAAAATAAGTCGTCAGATCTGCAATGTTTTTATCGCTTATATTGTCACCAAACAACTTCTGAACTTTGGCCCTAATCTTGGCATTATACTCAGCAACGTCCTGACAATCGGCCAGTTTAATTTTCCTTAAAACTCCAATCATATCTTTTGAAGGAATGATCTCACCTGTTTTAGTTTTAATCATCACGCCATTTTTTAACAACGCATCCTGTGACGCTAAACCTTTCCTGATCCCTTCAATTGCATTGACGTCATCGTACATTTTAGCCACTTGGTTTTTAAAAGAAATCGACGTGGCCTTTCCATGAGAAAAGCCCGCTGTTCTTGCTCCACGAGCGGCCATATTGGCCTCCAATGCAGACTCACCTGTTCCAGATAAAAACCATGTGCTCACATCGACCACTTCATCGGTTCTTGGTGGGATTAATTTTGTAAGACCACCGCTTTCAAACTCTTGTGCAAATTCTTTATTGGCCTTTGTATAGACATCAGAAAGTCTCTTTTCAAAATCGGCCGCTTTGTCTCCAGGTCTTAACTCCAGTCTTAAACGCAGAGATTTAAAATCCTGATACTGCCCTTGAAGTCTCGACATTAATTCTTTATCAGCTTTTAAGTTGCTATTGAATTTAGACATGAAAGAGTTATTGATCGCATCGACCATTCCCTTATCACCCACTAATGAATCATTAAGTTTTTTCTGAACAGCGTTCTCAACATCGAAATGAAGAACGTTCTTTTTTTTGCCTTTATCTTGTGCCATTTGATTAATGAAGGCACGGTTGTCTGCCCCACCCCTGTCTTCATTTCTATACAGAGTTTTATAACTATTGGCCTCTTTACTATTCCAGTTTGCTACCGGTGACTTGGTCTTTACAACACCAGCATTCTCCTTTGCAGTAACTCGCAACATGGCCTGCTCAAGGGCGGTGGCAAATTCCGGGCAATTGGCCTCTACTCTTCCAATGGAAAGCATGAGAATTGTTAAGACTAAATAATTCATTTTGAGTTTCATATGATCACCGTTTTTCATTCACAGAGTGTATCGGTTTTTTGAAGCGTTCCGTTAGGACGCCAGAGGAAAAACGCTGTCTAACCATAAATAGGTTTATTTTTGACGTATATTGGGATATGGTGGGCACCTATAGCGATAAAATTGTAACGGTAATAGTGGACTCAAGAAAGATACTAAGAGGAAACTGTCATGCTTAAGATTAATAAAAAAGTTGAATACGCACTGATGGCCTTGAAATTCATGGCCGATAAAAACGATCAAGCTGCCCTGGTGTCAGCTCGTGAAATCTGTGATGCCTTTCAAACCCCTTTTGATACGACGGCAAAAGTGATGCAAGTGATGAACAGTCACGACATCTTGAAGTCAGTCAAAGGAATCAAAGGTGGCTACTCTCTTAATAAAAGTCTTGGCGAGATCACTTACATGGAATTAGTCCAGATGATCGAAGGCCGCGAAGAAATCGGCCGCGTCTGCACCAACCACAAAGGAACTTGTGAGTTAATTGGTAAATGCAACATTTCAACTCCGGTTGAAAATTTAAACCGCAAGCTTAACGCTTTTTTAGAAAACTTAACACTCTCTGAACTGCTTCAAGGCACTGAGTTCAACAGAGTTAAAAATTTAGAGATACAACTATGAGCACAGACATTTTAAATTCTGACTACAAGTATGGTTTCTTCACAGACATCGAAACGGAAAGTTTCCCTAAAGGTCTAAGTGAAGACATCGTACGCATGATTTCAGCAAAAAAAGAAGAACCACAATGGCTTCTTGATTTCCGCTTGAAAGCATTCCGTCACTGGAAAACAATGAAGCACCCGAAATGGGCGAAGCTTGATATTCCAGAAATCGATTACGAAGATCTTTACTACTACTCAGCTCCGAAGAAAAAAGAGGCCGTAGCAAATCTTGATGAAATCGATCCTGAACTTTTAGCGACATTTGAAAAATTAGGGATTCCACTAAACGAACAAAAACGTATTTCCGGTGTTGCCGTTGATGCGGTATTTGATTCAGTTTCAGTTGCGACAACTCACAGAGAAGAACTGGAAAAAGTGGGAGTTATCTTCTGCTCAATTTCAGAAGCGGTTAAAGAGCGCCCTGAACTAGTGAAAAAATACTTGGGAACTGTTGTTCCCCACTCTGATAACTTTTACGCTGCTCTTAATGCTGCGGTATTTTCTGACGGATCATTCGTCTACATCCCTAAAGGTGTGAGATGCCCACTGGATTTATCGACGTATTTCAGAATCAACGCTAAAGAAACAGGCCAGTTCGAAAGAACATTGATCATTGCTGAAGAAGGCTCATTCGTAAATTACCTTGAAGGTTGTACAGCTCCGCAAAGAGATGAAAACCAACTTCACGCTGCGATCGTTGAACTTATTGCGATGGACGACGCTGAGATTAAATACTCTACAGTTCAAAACTGGTACGCCGGAGACAAACAAGGTAAAGGTGGGATTTATAACTTCGTTACAAAACGCGGTAACTGTCTTGGTAAAAACTCAAAAATCTCTTGGACGCAAGTTGAAGCTGGATCAGCTATCACTTGGAAATACCCATCATGTAATTTAATTGGAGATGGATCTGAAGGGGCCTTCTACTCGGTTGCTCTGACAAACAACTTCATGCAAGCAGATACTGGAACGAAGATGGTTCACATTGGTAAAAATACCAAGTCGACAATCATCTCTAAAGGGATCTCTGCTGAGCAATCAGAAAACAACTACAGAGGTCTTGTTAAGATCAATGCTAGTGCAACTGGTGCTCGTAATTACTCTCAGTGTGACTCGATGTTAATTGGACCGAACGCGAGAGCGAACACGTTCCCGTACATCGACGTAAAAAACAATACAGCAGTTGTTGAACACGAAGCTTCGACGTCACGTATTTCTGAAGAACAATTATTTTATCTTCAGTCTCGTGGACTATCAGAAGAAAAGTGTATCTCGATGATCGTTAATGGGTTCTGTAAGGATGTTTTTAAAGAACTTCCATTAGAGTTCTCGGTAGAAGCAGTAAAACTTATTGAAATGAAATTAGAAAACAGCGTTGGATAAAGGAAATATATGATTACGGTAACAAATTTACACGCAAAAATCGGCGACAAAGAAATCTTAAAAGGAATTAACTTAACAGTTAAGGCCGGTGAAGTGCACGCTATCATGGGACCAAACGGTTCTGGAAAAAGTACACTTTCAAAAGTGATCGCAGGACACCCTTCTTATGAAGTCTCGGAAGGATCAATCACTTTCAAGATCAACTCAAAAGACAAAGACCTTTTTGAACTTGAAGCTGATGAGCGCGCAAAAAGCGGGATCTTTTTAGGTTTCCAATACCCGGTAGAAATCCCAGGTGTTTCAAACTTCACATTCCTTCTTGAAGCTTTCAACGAAACTTGTAAGTTCAACGGTGCTCCGGAAATGAATGCTGAAGACTTCAGAAAGTTTTTAAAACCAAAACTAGATCTTTTAGAAATGAACGAAGCTTTCCTTGATCGTCCGGTTAATACAGGATTTTCAGGTGGAGAGAAAAAGAAAAACGAAATTCTTCAGATGGCCGTATTAAACCCACGTCTTGCTCTTCTTGATGAAACAGATTCAGGTTTAGATATCGATGCTCTAAAAATCGTAGCAAAAGGTGTGAACGCGCTTAGGTCTCGCTTCAATGCGACGATTCTTGTGACTCACTACCAACGTTTATTAGATTTTATCGTTCCAGATCACGTCCATGTTTTATACCAAGGGCAAATTATTAAATCTGGTGGAAAAGAACTCGCTCTTGAACTGGAAGAAAAAGGTTACGAGTGGCTAATTAAAGAACACGCTGAAAAAGCTTAAGAGATATATATGGAAAATGTTTTACTAAATGAACTTGTAAAAAACTCAGCTAGCGTTTACGACGCAACGGCGGAGCTTGGACCAAGTTATAACCAGGCGATGAGAAATGCTTTCGAGCAATTCAAAACTCTAGGTATACCGACAAAAAAACACGAAGACTGGATTTACACTAATATTGGTAAAAACCTTTCACCACGCTTTTTTACTCGTGCGAGTGAAATCGTTCATGATCTTCCGAATGTTGTTATTGACCGTCGTGGGATGGTGATTTTAAACAATGGGGTCTTCAACCGTCACCAGTCAGTACTGCCAGCGGGAGTGGTCATTGATCAACAAAGACCAAGTGATAAGTTTTTCGATTCATTCGATGCACTTAACTTTGGAGTGGCACTTTCTCCTCTATTTTTAAAAATTCAAAAGAATACTGTTTTAGATTTTCCGATCACCATTGTTCACTTAGTTGATGATGCTGGTGTTAATAAGATTGTCTCTCCACGTATTACCATCGTGGCCGAGCCATTTTCAAAAGTTTCAATCGCCGAGATCTTTACTTCAACTCAAAATCTTCTGTTCCAATACACGACGAACAGCTCGACAAATTTTGAAGTGAAAGAAAGCGCTTATTTAGAACACGTTAAATTCCAAAGTGAAGCAGTCGCTGCGACTCACATTGGTTTAACTTCTGCGACAGTAGCTAACGACGCTCAATTCAAATCAATGACCATTGATCTTGGGATTTTAGTGTCTCGCCACAATATCGAAGTTTCAATTGATGGACAGGGAGCTGACGCTCACGTTAACGGTCTGTACGCTCTGACAAAATCTGAGCACGCTGACATTTTCTCAAGCATCAAACACAAAGCGGCCCATACGACTTCAGAGCAATTATTCAAAGGAATTTTAGCTGGAGAGTCTCACGGTGCTTTCACTGGTAAAATTGAAATTTTCAAAGACGCTCAGTTAGTTAACTCTAACCAGTTAAATAAAAATTTAATGCTTTCGAAAAAAGCTCACATCGATACTCGCCCACAACTTGTGATCTCAGCAGACGATGTAAAATGCTCTCACGGGGCCACAATTGGTCAGCTATCGGCGGACGAAGAGTTTTATCTTGAGTCTCGCGGGATTAAAAAAGATAAAGCAAAAAGAATGTTATGCCACGGTTTCGCGGCCGACGTTCTGTTTAGAATTGATAACCAACAAATTAAAGAGCGCGCTTTCCAGGTTCTCGCAGATAACTTTGAAAGAACGGCCCTAAGTGAGATGACGTTATGAAATCTTCACTGAATATCGAACAAATCAGAAACGACTTTCCACAGTTAAAAACAACTGTGAATAACAAACCTTTGATCTATCTCGACAATGCGGCGACAACACTGAAGCCTCAAAGCGTGATTGATCATATGACAAAACACCTAAGCTTTGATGTGGCCAACGTGCACCGTGGAATTCATACACTTTCAGAAATGGGCACACGTGCGTTTGAAGAAACGAGAATTGCCGTTCAAAAGCTGATCAACGCTCGTCACGACTATGAAGTGATTTACACAAAAGGAACAACGGACGCCCTTAACCTGGTGGCCAACTCTTTTGGTGAAAAATACCTTAAAGCTGGCGACGAAATTATTCTTTCAGAGATGGAGCACCACTCGAACATCGTGCCATGGCAAATGGTCGCTGAAAAAATCGGTGCAAAAATTAAAGTTCTCTCAATTAATGAAGATGGTGAAATTTCGCTAGAAGAATATAAAAACCTACTATCGAATAAAACTAAAATCGTCTCAATCGTTCACTCGTCAAACACCCTGGGAACGATTAACCCGGTTAAAGAAATGACAAAAATGGCCCACGCAGTTGGTGCCAAGATTTGTATCGATGCCGCGCAATCGATTGCTCACATGAAAGTAGATGTTCAGGATCTGGACTGTGACTTCTTAGTTTTCTCTGCTCACAAAATGTACGGGCCTAATGGTCTGGGATTTTTATACGGGAAAGAAGAACTCTTAAATGAAATGCCTCCTTACCAAGGTGGTGGATCAATGATTTCGGAAGTTCGTTTTGAAAAAACCACTTACCACAATCTTCCTAATAAATTTGAAGCAGGAACTCCG
>JBEIPV010000166.1:0-5442 GCA_040376855.1 Bacteriovorax sp. | reverse complement strand
TGAATCGAAATTGTTGTATACTGATCAGGTGTGAACATTTTGCCTTTAGAATTAAGGCAAAAAATTACCAGGATGGTTATATATGAAGAAGTCTTTACTGCTAACATGCGCTGCCGTGTCTCTTATCTCAAATGCCCATGCACTAGTGGATTATTCAAATACAGTCGGAACACCTGAAGAAAAATCACCTGCTAATAGAGTTGTGCAAAAAATGTCTGCACCATCTAACTCTGGCGGAAGAAGCCTTACATGGAAATCAGATTTTTCATTCGCAACAAATTATGAATCATTGGAAATTGGTGACAACAAATACGGCGTGCTTAATATGAACGCTCATATTCAAACGCCGATGAACGTGTTTATTGATGCTTCTTATTGGAACGCTAACGGAAACGAAGGCTCTTCAAGTGGTAACCCAAGACTGATTTTAGGATTTAACTGGCTGCGCTTTGGAAGCCCAAGCGAAGAAGCTAAGCTTGATATTTATGGGGGAGTGAAACTTTCTTCGAATTCAATGCTGGGAAGCTCACGCACTGATAAAATAGTCGGAGCTGAAACAACAAAAAGATTTGGAACTTTTGGCATTGGTATTGGATACGATATGACTATGGTAGGAACTCCTAAAAAGAGCGAGGAAAATGCGATTGGAAACATCGGACGCCTGACTGTTAGTGGTGGTTGGATGGTTTCTGAAGATATTCAATTTGAAGTTGAAGCTGAAAACTTCTCTATCAATCCTGGCAAGGATCAAGGTAGAGTGAATCGTTTACAAGAAAAAGTGAGTTTTTCAACTCTATCACCAAAACTTAATCTTGGTCTGAGCTCAGCAATCAATCTGGAATTAGGGGCGCGCTTTAGAATGAAAAAAGCAAAAGAAGACTCTAACCTTCTGGCCGCAAAAGTTTTTGACCTTCATGGGGCCCATTCAAATTCTTTATTTGCGGGATTAAACATTACACTGTAGAAGATTATCTTTAAGTGACAAGTTTAAACAAACCAATTTATTTTTGCTCTGAATGTAAAAAAATCATGGGTCATCTCGATGACCTGCTTTTTATTGATGAGCAGTCTCATAAAGGCTTTTGCTCGGAAGAGTGCATTGAGGATTTTTATTTTCCTTTGATCAAGCACTTTGAAATGATCGAACATTCATTGAGACGAAAGCATAATCTTACAAATGAACTTCCGGTCGGCACCATCATTGAGGCCGATATGGTGGAAGAAGTTCTTGAATCTCCCAGCGAAGTGTTCCGCCAAACCAATGAGCTCAACGAAACATTTTATCATTTCATTAAACACTATACTGGTTTTTCAGTGGTGGTCATTTCCAGTGTTTATAGAAAAGAGGCCTCTTTTGTTTTCCTGGCCACCAGAACGAAGTCCCAGGCCCTTTTAATGGAGTTTCGCTACGGCGAGATGATGAATGACTGGGGCACTGAAGAAGAAAGCGAAATCAGCGTAGAGCTTGAACCAGACGAGGCCTTTGTGGACAATCATGACGAACATGATGATGAGGATATGATTTTTATCCAGCTCTTGGAGAGTAAAAAATCAAATCTTCTGGCAGAAATTTTAATGAACAGAAAAGATAACGATATTCCTTTTGAAGATTATACAGGATATGAGTCTTGTTTTCAGGAAACACTGGATATGCCGGATGAAGTCTTTGAGAAAAAAGATAAAGAAGGCGATATGATTTTCACTTACATCAAGGAATTTTCTCGAGGAACTGAAACTTTCTATTATATTGTGACTTGCTTGAAGCGCATAATGGAAGGTGAGAATGTGAATGTGTACCCGATTTTGGCCTTGCCTACGATTGATCTGGAAATGTGGCAGGAGTTTCGAGGGGGCACGAGATTATCAGGCCCCCTAAAAAATTAAATCAGATTTAGTAAGATTGAAGAACGTACTGGCCTACTGTCTTGAAAGAGTTACAGTATGCAGATACGCCTAGGTTAAGTCTCGCCATACAGTCTTTGTAGGCATCTAACGTCATAACGTTTTTACCATACATTGGGTAGTAGTAGTAAGTGTCTTTAAAGAACATAACGTTGTTAATTAAAGCGCTCGTGTACTGAGTGTATTTTACGAAAGTAATTTTCTTAACAGATTTTGGATCTGTAAAAGTCCCACACATTGGATTTCCTACGTAGATTGAATTCGATCCACTTGTTGTATGTGGAATGAAGCAAATGCTTACGTCACCATTGGGTCCAACCGGTGGTGTTTTGAATTGTGCATAGAAAACAGTTTTATCAGTGCTACTTTGGCATAGAGTGTATGCCCCCAAGTGCGTGCTTGAAGAAGCAAAACCATTGATACCATCAGTAGAGAATTTACAGTGTTTCGCATCTGTTGGAATGTTTGAATCAGTTGGTGTCGTCGTCGTTCCACCATCTGTAATCGTCGATCCAGATCCTAAATCAGTTCCGACGTTGTTTCCACTCGTCAGTCCGTTAGAATTGGAAGAGATGATTGAACGTTGTGATCTCGGAGAGTCACACGCAGTCATCATCATTAAAAGTGCCATAAGAGATATTAACTTTTTCATAAATTTTTCCACCTTCTCATCAAGGTTCGCCTATTAGTTCATATGTCTTTTCGGACAATTATTTCAAATAGTTTAGCAAATAATGCAGAAATAGAGACCT
This sequence comes from Bacteriovorax sp., assembly GCA_040376855.1. Taxonomy (GTDB): domain Bacteria; phylum Bdellovibrionota; class Bacteriovoracia; order Bacteriovoracales; family Bacteriovoracaceae; genus Bacteriovorax. The sequence continues at coordinate 2,788 of JBEIPV010000166.1, read as the reverse complement.
TTGTGATGACGGGAACTTAACTTTACTTCCCAATGTACCGATAGGTATTTATGTTAAGAAAGTTTATTTATTTTATTGTCACTCTGGCCTTGATTGTTGGGGCCGGATTTTTAGTTGTGATTGCTCCTTATCACATCTATACCTTAACCCTTACTGAAGGGGTTAACACTCGCTTCCTGCAAATGAATCCTACCAAATCAGTCTTTTATGACGGGAAAGTCGTCGATATGAAGAGGCCTTTGCGAATGGATGATGAAGGGCTTTATCAGACCTTTCATTTTTATCATTTCGAGCTTCCGATGCCGATGAATCATTTATTGTTTTCATTAATCCCGACTATTAAAATCGAACCTGCCAGACCTCGTCTGGGTGCACGTTTTCAAAATGGTAAAAACGCTGAGCTCTTTAGTTTTATGCTAGAGAAACCTTATAAGTTTGAGACCACATCAGGTGATCAAAAACTTTTTACTTTACCCATTTTTAAAAATTATATCTCCAGAAAATCCAGTGATGAAATTTGGGGAGACCTATTTCAAAAAGAACTTTCATTGCCATCGAATGAAGGAGAGAGTTTTTTTGAATCTCTGGTTGCCCTTAGAAAAGTTAGTTACAAAGACCTCGTTTATAATCTTTATGTTTTATATAACCGCCGCTATGTTTTACCGGCGACGACTCAAGAATTTTATTTTTATAAAGAAAGAAATATAGGGATTGTAAAGCTGCCAAGTGATGACCCAAAAATCATGGTGGAGCGACTTTATATTATTCAGGAAGGTCTGATTTATCCTCTAGTCATCCGCACCCGTTTGTCTGATATCTCTGCGATGAATTTTAGAAATAAATTTATCAGAGAGATCAATTATAAATCGACCAGTACTGACTCTGCCATTTCGATTTACGCCCGTTATAAGCAGATTCCTTATGGACAGCGTATTGACCAGCAGGGGATGACTTATCTTTATTCTGCCTGGTCTCACGACCCGGAAAACCGCGATTATATCAGGGTCATCATTCTCTTTTTAGAAAGAGGGAAATTGAACCTGAAGTACCTGAAGCCTTTTTATGAATACGCTTATAAAAAATTTGGATCGAGCCTTTCAACGGCCAGCGGATTTTTAAATGAAACTCCGGGGGAAACTCTAAAGCGCAGGATTACTGAAGAGCTTGAAACTGAAGTGAAAAAAGAGACGGAGAGAAAGGCCGCTAATTTTGAAGGTCAGTTTGCGAATCCGGAAGAAAAAATTAAGTATAATCTTCAGAAGGCCAAGGACAATAAGATCAATTCTGATGAGTCAGAAAAATCACTTTCAATTGAGTGATTACCTGAACTCCATCGCAAATCCAACAAAGAGACTGGCACCCGTTATATTTCTAATCCCATCGATGCTATTGTCGTTTAAATCATTTAGTGTCTCAAGATTTAGAACCGAATATTTGCGAAGCCCAACTCCGCCAAAGACGTGATACTTAGAATTGGGAAAGAACACCATGCGGGCGTTAACCTGAGGTCCCCAGACAAATCCGGTAGGTTCATTCTCAAAGTTATTTGAAATTTCGAATTCTGTGTTGATGGCAAAATCTAGTGAAGCATAAACATCGATAGAAAAAAGTGAATTCCTGATAGGTGTATAACCAACTGTCGGCGTGATCATCCAGTAACCAAACTTCATATCTCCTGTGGAAATCGAGCTATAGTCAAAACCAGCTCCCCAGAAAAATCTCGAAGCGGCCTGACGGTGAATGAACTGAAAGTTAAAACCACCAAAGCTTGATTCTTCTGTTCCCTGAATATTTAAAAAGGCCTGTTTCACTTGCTCGCCGGCCGTATAGGTATGAAGGCTAAAGTAAACCGAGTTGTTCTCTGAAAGGCGCTCTTCCGGTTTTTGAATGATCAGGTCAAAGTTGTGCTCGCGAGGCGCTCCACGTCTGGCATTGTATTCTTCATCGGCCGTGTCTTCATAACGGATGTCTTTGATTTCGATAAAGGCCAGCCTTCCGTAAACGATCAAAGGCACCAGTTCGCGGTTCATGCGTCTTGGATTCCCGACTATAATGGCCTTACCGTTGGAGATATACCCAAGCGGAGAGAGCATGTTTTCATCAGCATAAACGACCGCTTTCGGGCTGATGATACGAGCGGTATAGGTTTGCCCCGCCATATTTACAGTTCCATGTTCATTTGTGATGGAATTGTCCGCCGCCATAGTGACGAATGACAAAAGAAGTCCTAAGATGACTGATATATTTTTAATTTTTCGCATTAAATAAATTGTAAGGGGTATTCCTTGAAATTTCCAGGCAAAAGAAAAACGAAACATTACTTCCCAGTCACTGAATCAGGTCGTATTCCTTTCGACCCGGATTTCTCAGAACGAGGCTCAGTTTACATCGTAGGTCTGGATCAATTGATCGTTGATATCGAGGCCAATGTCAGTTTCGAGTTCTTAGATAAATATAAAATCGCTAAAGGCGAGTCGATAGTTCTAGATGATAAAATAGTTGAAGAAATTTATCGAGAATTAAAAGAGCAAAAAGCAATCGTAGGAGAGTATGCCGGTGGAGCAATCGGAAACACCCTTCACAACTTCAGCGTGCTTTCAGACTCACGTTCAGTGGCCCTTGGTGCCATTTCAAAAAACATTTCAGTAGGTGACTACGCTTTCAAATATATCTGTACGACCAATTCATTTGTCGATTTCTCTTTTTTAAAACCAGTTGAAGGCCCGATGGGAAGAGCGCTTTGTCTTCTGACACCTGATCGCGAAAGATCGTTCTTGATTGGTAAAGG